>NZ_JBWKZB010000077.1:0-15587 GCF_059424105.1 Pseudomonas sp. GW456-E7
AAGGGGAATGATATGAAGAGCGTATACGATAAATGGAAACAAATAGTTGGAAAAAACGATGAGCGAAGAGTGCGAGGCTTGCAAAGAAAAACTGTAATGGCTTCAAAGTCTCCGATCGCATCATTGGTTGAGTTTTTGCAAGAGAGTCCAGACAGGAAGAATTGGGACTAAGTGATGAAAGAACCATTTGTTATTTTGTTTTTGTGTTTTTCCATCTTGGGTTGTTCAAAAAAGGAAGAAAGTATGCCGGATGCCTCGCAGACAGACTTTGCCTACAGTAGATTGGAGTTTAAGTGCGTATATGAGCGCGATTCGTTGCCGGTGTTGAGTCCGGACGCGGACATCCTGTATCGGTATGGCCTTTACCTGGAAAAGCGTAAAGGGCAGAAGGATTACAACGAGATCGCCGGCTATTATCGTGTCGCGGCTGCACACGATCATTACAAGGCTGCGACCAATCTGCAGTTTCTACTGTCAACCGGACAAGCCCTCTCTCCTGATGCCAGTAAAGAGGTCATTGATCTGGCGGAATATTATGTTGCTCAAGGCATCCCGGGGGCTTATTACGATATGGCGCATTACCTGGAGTTGGGTTATGGCGTCAAACAGGATGTCGCGGCCTCCAGAGCCTATTTTCGGCGAGCGGCCGACTTGGGAAATCCGGACGCTCAGTATTACATAGGCAGGCTTCTGTCCTATGTACCCAATACGGCCGAAACGATGCTGGCGATGTACAAGTGTGCGATGGAGCAGGGTAATCGCTCGGCGGGAAGAAAATACGCAGTTTATTTGCAAGGTTCAGAGCTATACCAAGAAGCTCTACAAGGCTTCCAAATAGCAATTCGCAATGGCGATGACACCAGTGCTAGTCAACTGGCGAGTGCATTCGAGGGGCCGCCAGCGTCCGATGAACTGTACTACTTGGCTGTACAGCAAGATGATGAGCGCGTCGATCGATACAATAGAATCAGCGATTTCCTGACGCGACATGAACATCTTGGGGCAAAAATGCCCGATCTGGATGACATCGTCCCGCTCCCACCTGCGACCCTCCCTGAGTGGGACGGTACCTTCCAATGGAAGCGAGAGCGTGACTCGGCTGTACCCATCATTCCATCAGCAGAGCTGATCGAGAAACTCAGCGCGGAAAAGGGACTTGATCCCGCCACCGGCTTGCCGCTGCCAAAAACCACCGAGAATACCTAATCATTACCGTCGGGGTGCATCTGTTTGGCAGTGGGGAGAAAGTGAATTGATGATGTGTGAGTCATTAATTATCGAGTGAAGTTATGCATGGGAATTCAATAAGTAATCGGGTGGGGGCGAGTAAGCTACCGCTGGCATTGATCAGCTTCTTGATGATCATCGCCTGCTCAAAAAAGGAAGAGCAGATGCCTGATGCCGCGTCGGTGGGCTTTGCCTACAGTAGACTTGAGTTTAAGTGCGCATATGAGCGCGATTCGCTGCCTGTGTTGAAGCCGGACGCGGACATCCTGTATCGGTATGGCCTTTACCTGGAAAAGCGTAAAGGGCAGAAGGATTACGACGAGATCGCCCGCTATTATCGTATCGCGGCTGCACACGATCATTACAAGGCCGCGACCAATCTGCAATTTCTACTGTCAACCGGACAAGCCCGCTCTCCTGATGCCAGTAAAGAGGTCATTGATCTGGCGGAATATTATGTTGCTCAAGGCATCCCGGGGGCTTATTACAACATGGCGCATTACCTGGAGTTGGGTTATGGCGTCAAACAGGATGTCGCGGCCTCCAGAGCCTACTTTCGACGGGCGGCCGATCTGGGAAATCCGGACGCTCAGTATTACATAGGCAGGCTTCTGTCCTATGTACCCAATACGGCCGAAATCATGCTGGCGATGTACAAGTGTGCGATGGAGCAGGGTAATCGATCGGCAGGAAGAAAATACTCAATTTATTCGCAAGGATCAGGTGATTACAAAGACTCCTTGCAAGGCTATCAAATAGCAGTTCGGTATGGTGATGCCGCTAGTGCCAGTCGACTGGCTAGCGCGTTCGAGGGCCCCCCAGCGTCCGATGAGCTTTATTACTTGGCACTTGAGCAAGATACCGAACGCGTCGAACGATATAGAAAAATTAACTTATTTCTGCGACGTCACGAACATTTAGGGGCGAATATTCCCGACCTAGAAGACATCGTCCCACTCCCACCTGCAACCCTCCCTCAGTGGGACGGTACGTTCCAATGGAAACGAGAGCGTGACTCGGCTGTTCCCAACATTCCATCAGCAGAGTTGATCGACAAACTCAGCGCCGAAAAGGGACTTAATCCCGCCACCGGTTTGCCGCTGCCGAAGTCCGCCGGGAATACCTGACCATTGCATTCTGTTTGCTAGTTCGGAGGACGTGAATGGATGATGGGAAGTCATTAATGTCGAGTGAGGTTATGAAGGGACATTCAATAAATAATCGGGTGGGGGCGACTAAGTTACTACTGGCATTGTTCAGCTTCTTGATGATGATGGCCTGCTCGAAAAAAGAAGAGCAGATGCCTGATGCCGCGTCGGTGGACTTTGCCTACAGTAGACTTGATTTTAAGTGCGCATATGAGCGCGATTCGCTGCCTGTGTTGAAGCCGGACGCGGACATCCTGTATCGGTATGGCCTTTACCTGGAAAAGCGTAAAGGGCAGAAGGATTACAACGAAATTGCTCCTTACTATCGAATCGCGGCTGCACACGATCACTACAAGGCCGCGACCAATCTGCAATTTCTACTGTCAACCGGACAAGCCCGCTCTCCTGATGCCAGTAAAGAGGTCATTGATCTGGTGGAATATTATGTTGCTCAAGGCATCCCGGGGGCTTATTACGACATGGCGCATTACCTGGAGTTGGGTTATGGCGTCAAACAGGATGTCGCGGCCTCCAGAGCCTATTTTCGGCGGGCGGCCGACCTGGGAAATTCAGACGCTCAGTATTACATAGGCAGGCTTCTGTCCTATGTACCCAATACGGCCGATGTCATGCTGGCGATGTACAAGTGCGCAATGGAACAGGGTAATCGTTTGGCGGGAAGAAGTTACGCAAGTTACTCGAAGGTCTTAGGGGCTTACCAGGAGTCGCTCGAAGGTTACCAGTCTGCAACTCGAAACGGCGACGCAAACAGTGCTGGTAATCTGGTAAGTGCTTTCGCAGGCCCTCAGATGACTGATGAGCTTTACTACTTGGCTCTTCAACAAGATGATGTGCGTGTCGATCGATATAAACAAATTCGCCATTTCCTGAGACGCCACGAACACCTTGGAGCAAAAATCCCCGATCTGGATGACATCGTTCCACTCCCACCTGCGAACCTCCCTGAGTGGGACGGTACCTTCCAATGGAAACGAGAGCGTGACTCGGCTGTACCCATCATTCCATCAGCAGAGCTGATCGAGAAACTCAGCGCCGAAAAGGGACTTGATCCCGCCACCGGCTTGCCGCTGCTGAAATCCGTCGGGAGCCTCTAATAAATGCTGTCCCGGCACTAACTTCTCGCGATGGCGGGCATGGACGTAAGCATCGACGAACTGACCCAATCCTGCAGCTTGACCCAGGCCGAGGCGGAGTTGATGAGCAAGTTGCACAAGAACTGGTTACCTGTAGGAGCGAGCCTGCTCGCGATGGACGTCAACGAAAACGCGGGCATTCTGAATAAACGCGTCGCACTTGAGTCCATCGCGAGCAGGCTCGCTCCTACAATGGTTCGGAGTCGTTCACAAAATCCGGGGCCACCTCTGCCCCCTGTGGGAGCGGGCTTGCCCGCGATGGCGTCCTCGAAACTTCAATAATCATCCCCGCGTTCGGTGATGTCCTTCTCCACCATCAACGCATCCGGATCCTGCCCCGCCGGAAATTTCCCCTTCAAGCTCCACGCAAACGCAATGATCTCGGCAATCGTCAGATACAGCTCCTGCGGAATGCTGTCTTCCAGTTCCATGCGCGCCAGCAGCCTCACCAACTCGGCATTTTCATAGATTGGCACTTCGCAGTCGCGGGCGATCCGCAGGATTTCTTCCGCCAGTTCTTCGTCGCCCTTGGCGGTGAGGGTGGGGGCGATTTGCCAGATGATTATTCGAATAATGGATAAAATACGTCGCTTGAGTGTTGCAGAATGATTCAAAAATTTTCCTTTCCAGAGAAACCAAGTCCTACTTTAAGAAGTCCTGAATAGACCGTCGCGGCCAACTAAGTCCTACAGGATGAAGTATGAATATTCCTACATCTTAATCTGTGTTTTAAAGACTTGTTTGTTTTGACGGCAATGGGCTTGTCGTTTGTGCGTTGACAGGTGGAAACACAATTCTTTAAGTTTTGTTGGTAAGGGGTGTTCAAAAAGTAATCGATAAAGGAAAGGGTTGGATGAGAAGAATTTATATTCTGGGCGCTGGTCATATGGGTGGCGGCAGAAGAATGGGCGCGGATACAAAATCTTTTGGTGGATGAAGTAATGAATTGGACAAGGAAGGGTGAAGCCTTTTGCAGTATGCACGAGGATGGCAAAGTAATATGGTCGTATGAAATAGTTGAAATAACTTTGTGGGAAAGGTAGAGGGATGCTGCCTTCAAATAGAGGTCGACATTTTTTTATCGGCGCGCTCAGTGGGGTATTGGCGAACGTGCTATTGGGGTTGTCTTCAGTTTTTTGGAAGTATATTGGGTCGTTGAGTGCGTTGGCGTTGCTCAGCTATAGGGTTTACTTGTCTTTGCTGACGGTGTTTCTTGTCGTGTACGCTGGTCGGGAGCTAAGACCGCTTTTTGCTCAACTTAACATTAGGCTACTAATTTTACATGCCGTTGCAGCCATACTGATAGCGATCAATTGGGGGACGTTCATATGGGCATCTGTCCATGGTCGGGTACTTGAAAGCAGTCTCGGTTATCTGGTGGCGCCAATTTTAAGTATCGCGATGGGTATCGTTGTTTACAAAGAGCCAGTCACCGTGTTCAAAGCCGTGGCCGTGTTGATGATGCTGATCAGTGTGGTGGGTCTTTTCGTGTTGAGTAATGATCTTGATATAAGAGTTTATCTAGGTATCGGTCTGGCTTGGGGCTTTTATTCGTGCCTGAAAAAAATGACATCTTTGAATGTTTTTAGTGGCTTGTTGTTAGAATCTCTTGTGCTTTCTTTTTTTTGCATTTTGTTTTTTATATTTTCAGATCTCGGCATGGCGATTCCTAACGATTTTGGTTTGTGGCGCACGCTTCTTGTTTTTAGTTGTGGTGTTGTATCTATTATTCCGTTGGCGCTGTTTTCGTTTTCAGCTAAAAGACTTTCTGTAATGTCTATGGGGTTGTCCCAGTTTGTATTGCCACTCACGCAGTTTTTTGTGGCGACGATAATTTACAAGCAAACTGCTTCTCCAATAACTGTAATGGCTCTTTTAGTCGTAATCATTGGGCTATTAGTAGTTGTGTTCGAGCCAATTCTCAAAAAAACTGTGTTTTTGTAGTGGTGGAGGGCAAGATGAAGAATGAATACAAAGTCGTCGTAATTGGCCTGGGTGTTGTTGGAAGTGCTTCGCTTTGAATCAGTAAGTTTTCCCGGCGTTTTTTATGTTTCTGCATGCTCCGGGCATGGCTTTAAATTCGCGACGGGTTTGGGAGATGTGCTTGCGAGAGCCGCTTTAGAGGGTTTTCTTTCAGAGGAAGTGTCGATGTTTTACGCAGGCAGGTTTTCTGTTAGCAGTAAGTAATGGTATTCAATAGGTACGAGGGGGGATGTGCTGGTCTCCGTTGTTGAGTGTTTCTCAGCGTTGATCAATAGTCGTCCCCACGATTCGTCACATCCTTCTCCACCATCAACGCATCCGGATCCTGCCCCGCCGGAAACTTCCCCTTCAAACTCCACGCAAACGCAATGATCTCGGCAATCGTCAGATACAGCTCCTGCGGAATGCTGTCCCCCAGTTCCATGCGCGCCAGCAGCCTCACCAACTCGGCATTTTCGTAGATCGGCACTTCGCAGTCGCGGGCGATTCGCAGGATTTCTTCCGCCAGTTCTTCGTCGCCCTTGGCGGTGAGGGTGGGGGCGTGGGTGCCGTCGTATTTGAGGGCGATGGCTTGGCGTGGGGCGTTGGGGTTTTTCATGCGGTTTCGTCGACCCAGCGTTGTTCGAGGCGGGTTTGTGGGCCTTGGGGCGGTGTGCCGAGGTGGCAGTCCAGGTCACCGACGTTCAGGCCGGCGGAGAGCAGGCGGTCGCGCAGCCCGGCCAGGTTATTTTCGATCAGGCTGGCGGTGTAAGGCCGTTCTGCCCAGAGCTGGCTGGAGAGGGTGCCCTTGATCAGTTGCGCCTGGATTTGCAGCGGCCCCAAAGGCTCCATGGCGAAGGCCAGTTCGACTCGCCACAGCTGTTGCTTGGGTTCGCCTTGTTCGCGACGCTCCTTTGGCTGTTCTTTCTCGGGGGCGTCCTCGCGCTGGAACTTGACCTGCAAGGGCACGATGTCCTGCAGGTTGCGCATTGGGATTTCCATTTGCCAGGTGCTCATCAGTCGTCCATCGGCGGTGACACCGGTTTGTTCCAGGCTCGACAGCTGATGGCTTTGCAGGCGTGAAACCGCAGCGGCGGCCAGGCGAAGCAGGTGTTCGAGGTCGTTTTCACCCTCGGCACTTTGCAGCAGGCGGTCGGGCAGCGGGAAGCCGCCCGGGGTCGGTTTGGCACTGACCTGGCCGAGCATGCCCAGGGCATTGCGGACAAAATTCGGCATGGCCTGGGCCAGGGTGTTGGCGGCGATGATCGCGCCAAGGCTGGTGTTGGCCGGCAAGCCCTGGCTCAACTGCGCAACCAGTTTGAGCAGGTCGCCTTTCATGTCCGGCGCGAGTGTCGGGTTTAGCCCGTTCAGCAGTTTGCTTTCGAGAAACGCACCACTGCTGGCCAGCGCCAGGGCCAGGCCCTTGGGGGTGCTCAGTTGTTGGACATCCGGCAGGCCGGCGAGCAACCGGGCAGCGGCGCTGCGCAGTTCGGTGGAGGTCTGGTCCGAGGGCGCAAGGTTCTGCAGGAGTTTGAGCAAGCCGTCCAGCGAGCCTTGGCGGCTTTGCTGGTCGACCAGTTGCCGGGTGACCGCCAGTTGTTCCTGGCGGCTGCTCAGGGGTACGAATTTCAATGTCTGGCTGTCTTGTACCTGCGCGCTCAACAAGGTGCCGATGCGCAAGGGCTGCGGACTGTCGATGTTCAGGGTGCTGCCGCTCAACGCGGTGTTGAGCAGGCTCACCATCGAGCGAAACACCAGGGGCTGGCCGGGCTCTTGCGGCAGCACTTGCGAGGTCAGCACCTTGCCCTGCAGCAGGGTGCCAACGGGCAGTTGCGCGGTGTCGAGGCGGGTGAGGGTGGTGACGCTGGAGGCGATGGCCTGTTGCACCGTCACGGCCAGGTTGCCGGCCGAGGGCTGGCTGACGACCAGCGTGGTGCCCTGGGCCAGCGGTTGATTGCCGGTGGTCTGGACCGTGGTCTGACGGCCGCTGTCGAGGGTGACCTTGAGCAGCATCTGGAAAGTCTGGTCCGCCTGCTTGAGCGACAACACTTCGGCCTGGGCGGTTTGACCGACGCTGATCAGCCCCTCCACCGGCGTCAGCAACTTGAGCAACTCACCGCTGAGCACCTGCGGGCGTGAGGTCGCCGGGAGGGTCTGCGGTAGCGGGAGGATGTTCATTTCGCCTGTCATACGCGGTCACAACCTGAGGAAAATGCACTCTTTAGAGTAGGGCCTGGCATGTATAATGCCGCGCCGTTGTATCCAAAAATGGCGAAAACTTTGCAATTGTTTGACGCAGCTCTCTAGAACAAGACGTCATTGCATCTATGCTGCATCTCTTTAACGGCCGCGCCAGTGCCGACTTGAACCGTATAAGGCCCGTGAACCCTTGACCAGTCCTGTCCTGCAAACCGTTGCCCTTGCCTGTGAGCGAGACCTTCGGCTGCTCTTCGAAAATCTCGATTTGAGACTGGCCAGTGGCGAAATGATGCAAATCAGTGGCCCCAACGGCAGTGGCAAGACCAGCCTGTTGCGTCTGCTCTCGGGACTGATGCAGCCGACCGCCGGTCAAGTGCTGCTCAACGGTCAGCCGCTGAACGAGCAACGCGGCGAACTGGCGCGCAACCTGCTGTGGATCGGCCACGCGGCCGGGATCAAGGATTTGCTGACACCGGAAGAGAATCTGAGCTGGCTGTGTGCCTTGCATCATCCGGCGACCCATGAGGCGATCTGGCAGGCCCTGGCGGCGGTCGGGCTGCGCGGATTCGAGGATGTGCCTTGCCACACCCTGTCTGCCGGTCAACAGCGCCGCGTCGCGCTGGCGCGCCTGTACCTGGACAGCCCTGCGTTGTGGATCCTCGATGAACCCTTTACCGCCCTCGACAAGCAGGGCGTGGCGCAACTCGAAGAACACCTGGCCGGCCACTGCGAACGCGGCGGCATGGTGGTATTGACCACTCACCACACGCTGAGCCGGATGCCGGCCGGTTATCGCGACATCGATCTGGGGAGCTGGGCCGTATGAGTGTGTTCGGCCTGTTGGTCGCCCGCGAGGCGCGTCTGCTGTTTCGCCGTCCGGCGGAGCTGGCCAATCCGCTGGTGTTCTTTGCCATCGTCGTTTCGCTGTTCCCGCTGGCGGTCGGACCCGAGTCTCAATTGTTGCAAACCTTGTCTCCGGGGTTGGTCTGGGTGGCAGCACTTTTATCGGTCCTGCTCTCGCTGGACGGGCTTTTCCGCAGTGATTTCGAAGACGGATCCCTTGAACAGTGGGTCCTTTCGCCGCACCCCCTGGCTCTTCTGGTTTTGGCCAAAGTGCTGGCACACTGGGCTTTTTCCGGGCTGGCACTGGTTTTGCTGGCGCCCTTGCTGGCGCTGATGCTCGGTTTGCCTGCCGCCTGTCTGCCGGTGTTGCTGCTTTCGTTGCTGCTCGGTACACCGGTACTGAGCCTGCTCGGTGCAGTGGGTGCGGCGCTGACGGTCGGCTTGAAGCGCGGTGGCCTGTTGCTGGCCCTGCTGATTCTGCCGTTGTACATCCCGGTATTGATCCTTGGCAGTGGTGCCTTGCAGGCAGCCTTGCAGGGAATGCCGGCGACCGGTTATCTCCTGTGGCTTGGTAGCCTGACCGCGCTGGCGATAACCCTGACACCCTTTGCAATAGCTGCTGGCCTGAAGATCAGCGTCGGCGAATAATGAGGTCTGGTTAAAAAATGACCAGTAAAGACCCTGGCTCTTCAAAGAAAAGAGCAACCGTGATGGAAACAGTATGAACTGGACGTGGTTTCACAAGCTCGGCTCGCCCAAATGGTTTTACGGCATCAGCGGCAAAATGCTGCCCTGGCTGAGCGTCGCGGCGTTGCTGCTGATCAGCGTTGGCGTGGTCTGGGGCCTGGCCTTTGCGCCGCCTGACTATCAGCAGGGCAACAGCTTCCGCATCATCTATATCCACGTTCCGGCCGCCATGCTGGCGCAGTCCATCTACGTGATGCTGGCGGTGTGCGGCATCGTCGGGCTGGTGTGGAAGATGAAACTGGCCGACGTCGCCCTGCAGTGCGCGGCGCCCATCGGTGCGTGGATGACTGCCGTGGCGCTGGTCACCGGCGCGATCTGGGGTAAACCGACCTGGGGCTCGTGGTGGGTCTGGGATGCACGCCTGACGTCCATGCTTATCCTGCTTTTCCTGTACTTCGGTCTCATTGCGCTGGGCAACGCGATCAGCAATCGTGACAGCGCGGCCAAGGCCTGTGCGGTGCTGGCGATTGTCGGCGTGATCAACATCCCGATCATCAAGTACTCGGTGGAGTGGTGGAACACCCTGCACCAGGGCGCGACCTTCACCCTCACCGAAAAACCGGCAATGCCTGCCGAGATGTGGCTGCCTTTGCTGCTGACGGCGCTGGGTTTCTACTGTTTCTTCGGCGCGGTGCTGTTGCTGCGCATGCGTCTTGAAGTGCTCAAGCGCGAAGCCCGGGCCAGTTGGGTCAAGGCCGAAGTGGAAAACAGCCTGGAGATCGCTCGATGAGTTTTGCTTCATTCGGCGACTTCATCGCCATGGGTCATCATGGCCTGTATGTCTGGTCAGCCTATGGCATCTGCCTGGCGGTATTGGCCCTCAACGTGGCGGCGCCGATCCTGGCCCGCAAGCGGTATCTGCAACAAGAGGCGCGTCGTCTGCGCCGGGAGAACGGCAAGTGAATCCGCTGCGCAAAAAGCGTCTTATCATCATTCTCGCGATCCTGGTCGGGGTCGGCGCTGCCGTCGGCCTGGCCCTGAGCGCCCTGCAGCAGAACATCAACCTGTTTTACACACCGACCCAGATCGCCAACGGCGAAGCCCCTCATGACACGCGCATCCGCGCCGGTGGCATGGTCGAGGCCGGTTCCTTGCAACGTTCCGGCGACTCGCTGGACGTGAAGTTCGTCGTCACCGACTTCAACAAATCCGTGACCATCACCTATCGCGGCATCCTTCCGGACCTGTTCCGCGAAGGGCAGGGCATCGTCGCCCTGGGCAAGCTCAATGCCGAGGGCGTGGTGGTGGCCGATGAAGTGCTGGCCAAGCACGACGAGAAGTACATGCCGCCGGAAGTGACCAAGGCGTTGAAAGACAGCGGTCAATCGGCTCCAACGCCCGCGAAGGAGGGTTGATCCATGACATCCGGCATCTTTATTCCCGAGCTTGGCCATCTGGCGATGATCCTGGCCCTGTGCTTCGCCCTGGCCCAGGCCGTGGTGCCGCTGTTCGGTGCCTGGCGCGGTGACCGCCTGTGGATGAGCCTGGCCCAGCCGGCCGCGTGGGGGCAGTTCAGCTTTCTGCTGTTTGCCTTCGGTTGCCTGACCTACGCCTTCATGGTCGATGACTTCTCCGTGGCCTATGTGGCCAACAACTCCAACAGCGCCTTGCCGTGGTACTACAAGTTCAGCGCGGTGTGGGGTGCCCACGAAGGTTCCCTGCTGTTGTGGGCCTTGATTCTCGGTGGCTGGACCTTCGCGGTGTCGGTGTTCTCCCGGCAGTTGCCACAGGTCATGCTGGCCCGCGTGCTGGCGGTGATGGGCATGATCAGCACTGGTTTCCTGCTGTTCCTGATCATGACCTCCAATCCGTTCAAGCGCATCCTGCCGCAAATGCCCAGCGACGGTGCCGACCTCAACCCCTTGCTGCAAGACATCGGCCTGATCGTGCACCCGCCGATGCTGTACATGGGCTACGTCGGTTTCTCGGTGGCCTTCGCCTTCGCCATCGCCGCGCTGATGGGCGGTCGCCTGGATGCCGCGTGGGCGCGCTGGTCGCGTCCGTGGACGATCGTGGCCTGGGCCTTCCTCGGCATCGGCATCACCCTCGGCTCCTGGTGGGCGTACTACGAGCTCGGCTGGGGCGGCTGGTGGTTCTGGGACCCGGTGGAAAACGCCTCGTTCATGCCATGGCTGGTGGGTACCGCGCTGATTCACTCGCTGGCGGTCACGGAAAAACGTGGTGTGTTCAAGAGCTGGACGGTGTTGCTGGCCATCGCTGCGTTCTCGTTGAGCCTGCTGGGCACCTTCCTCGTGCGCTCCGGCGTGTTGACCTCGGTGCACGCCTTTGCCTCCGATCCGGAACGCGGCGTGTTCATCCTGATTTTCCTGCTGTTCGTGGTCGGCGGTTCATTGACGTTGTTCGCCCTGCGCGCGCCGGTGGTCAAGAGCCAGGTCGGCTTCAACCTCTGGTCCCGGGAAACTCTGCTGCTGGGCAACAACCTGGTGCTGGTGGTGGCCGCCTCGATGATCCTGCTGGGCACCTTGTACCCACTGATTCTCGATGCCATGACCGGCGCCAAGCTGTCGGTCGGCCCGCCGTACTTCAACGCGCTGTTCATTCCGTTGATGGCGTTGTTGATGGTGGTGATGGCGGTCGGCGTGATCGTGCGCTGGAAAGACACCCCGGTGAAATGGCTGCTGAGCATGCTGACGCCGGTATTGCTCGGCAGTGCAGCCATGGCCGTGGTGGCTGGCGTCGCGTACGGCGACTTCAACTGGGCAGTGCTCGCGACCTTCATGCTCGCCGCCTGGGTGCTGTTGGCCGGTGCGCGTGACATTGTCGACAAGACCCGCCACAAAGGCCTGATCAAAGGCCTGCCCACCCTGACCCGCAGCTACTGGGGCATGCAGATCGCACACCTGGGCATTGCCGTGTGTGCGCTGGGTGTCGTGCTGTCGAGTCAGAACAGTGCCGAGCGCGACCTGCGCCTGGCGCCGGGCGAGTCCATGGACCTGGCCGGTTATCACTTCATCTTCGAAGGCGCCAAGCACTTCGAAGGCCCGAACTTCACGTCCGACAAGGGCACCGTCCGGGTGATCCGCAACGGCAAGGAAATCAGCGTGCTGCATCCGGAAAAACGCCTGTACACCGTGCAGAACTCGGTGATGACCGAAGCGGGCATCGACGCCGGTTTCACCCGCGACCTCTATGTCGCCCTCGGTGAACCGCTGGGTAACGGCGCCTGGGCTGTGCGCGTACACGTCAAACCGTTCGTGCGCTGGATCTGGTTCGGTGGTTTGCTGACAGGCTTCGGTGGTTTGTTGGCGGCGCTGGATCGGCGTTATCGGGTCAAGGTCAAAAGCCGCGTGCGCGAAGCACTGGGCCTGTCGGGAGCCACTGCATGAAGCGTTGGTTGATGTTGTTGCCACTGGCGATTTTTCTGGTGGTTGCCGTGTTTCTCTACCGTGGGTTGTACCTGAATCCGGCCGAGTTGCCTTCGGCCATGATCAACAAGCCGTTCCCGGAGTTTTCCCTGCCGTCGGTGCAGGGCGACAAGACCCTGACCCGTGCCGACATTCTGGGCAAACCGGCGCTGGTCAACGTCTGGGGCACCTGGTGCATTTCCTGCCGGGTCGAGCACCCGGTGCTGAACAAGCTGGCCCAGCAGGGCGTGGTGATCTACGGCATCAACTACAAGGACGTCAACGCCGATGCCTTGAAGTGGCTGACGGACTTCCACAACCCGTATGCACTGGACATCCGTGACGACGAAGGCTCGCTGGGCCTGAACCTCGGTGTGTACGGCGCGCCGGAGACCTTCTTCATCGACGCCAAGGGCATCATCCGGGACAAGTTCGTCGGCGTGATCGACGAGCAGGTCTGGCGCGAAAAACTGGCGGGCAAGTACCAGGCGCTGGTCGACGAGGCCAAGCCATGAAGCGCTGGATTGCTGCCGCTGTCCTGGGCTTGAGCATGGCCGGTGTGGCTCACGCGGCCATCGACACCTATGAGTTTGCCAAGGAAGGTGACCGCGAGCGTTTCCGCGAACTGACCAAGGAGCTGCGTTGCCCCAAGTGCCAGAATCAGGACATCGCCGATTCCAATGCACCGATTGCCGCCGACCTGCGCAAAGAGATTTTCCGCATGCTCGGCGAAGGCAAGGACAACCAGCAGATCATCGACTTCATGGTCGACCGCTACGGTGACTTCGTCCGCTACAAACCTGCGTTGAACGCCAAGACTGCCTTGCTCTGGTTCGGCCCTGCCGGCCTGCTGCTGGGGGGTGTCGTGATCATCGCGGTGATCGTCCGTCGTCGTCGCGTGCAACGCGCCGGCACCCCGGGCTCGCTGTCTGCCGAGGAGCGCTCGCGCCTCGACCACCTGTTGGATAAAACCAAGAATGATTGATTTCTGGCTCGCTGCAGGTCTGCTGCTTCTGGTTGCCCTGAGTTTTCTGTTGATCCCGGTGCTGCGCAGCCGTCGTGCCCAGCGTGAAGAGGATCGTACCGCCTTGAACGTCGCGCTTTATCAGGAGCGCGTGGCTGAGTTGCAGACTCAGCAGGAAGAGGGCGTGCTCGATGCGGCGCAAATGGACGCCGGTCGCGCCGAAGCCGCCCGTGAGTTGCTGGCGGACACCGAAGGCGTCGACGCGCCGCGGGCGTCGCGACTGGGCAAACCCTTGCCGTTGCTGGCGGCGGTTCTGGTGCCGGTGCTGGGCCTGGGGCTGTACATGCATTACGGCGCCAGCGACAAGGTCGAACTGACCCGCGAATTCTCCCAGGCACCCAAGTCGATGGAAGAGATGACCCAACGCCTGGAGCGCGTGGTCGCCGCTCAACCGGATTCCGCCGAAGGCATGTACTTCCTCGGTCGCACCTACATGGCGCAGGATCGCCCGGCGGACGCGGCGAAGATGTTCGAGCGCACGGTGAACCTGGCCGGTCGTCAGCCCGAACTGCTCGGTCAATGGGCCCAGGCCCAGTACTTCGCCGATGGCAAGAAGTGGTCGGACAAGGTCCAGGCCCTGACCGACGAAGCGCTCAAGGCCGATCCGAAAGAAGTCACCAGCCTCGGCCTGCTCGGCATTGCTGCGTTTGAAGGCGAGCGTTATCAGGACGCCATCGATTACTGGAATCGCCTGTTGGCGCAGTTGCCGCCGGACGACCCGTCCCGGGAGGCGCTGCAAGGCGGGATCACCCGGGCCACGGAGAAACTGGTGGCCAGTGGTGGCAAGGTTGCGCAAGCACCGGCGGCCAAGACCGCGGCGTTGCTCAAGGTCAGCGTCGATCTGGCGGCGGAGCTCAAAACCAAGGTTCAGCCTGGCGACAGCGTGTTCATCTTCGCCCGTGCGGTCTCCGGTCCGCCGGCCCCGCTGGCGGTCAAGCGCATGACCGTGGCCGACCTGCCGGTGACCGTCGAGCTGAGTGATGCCGACGCGATGATGCCGCAATTGAAACTGTCGAACTTCCCTGAAGTCCAACTGGTTGCGCGCATTTCCCGTGCCGGCAAACCGACCGCCGGCGAGTGGATCGGTCGCAGCCAGCCTTTGGCCAGCAGCACCACCGCGCCGCAAACACTGACCATCGACAGCCCGGACAAATAACAGGAAAACGCTACCATGACCGCCATCGCTCGTATTGCCCTGCTCAGCGTCGTTTTGGGGTTAAGCGCTTGTGCGGTCCAGCGACCACCGGAGCAAACGGCTCCGCCGCCGATTCCGCGGTCGCAGCCCAGTCCTACGCCGTCGACGTCGCCGGTACCGAGCAAGCCGTCTGTTCCGGTAAAACCCTCCAAGCCGCTGCCACGCACGTCTGCCAGCTTTGCGCCACCACCGGGGGGCAATAGCCATTGGGATCCGAAGCTTGGGGTTTATGTGCTGGATGATCAGCCCAATACGTTTTATCGCCAGCGTACCTATTACCGCTGGGATAACGGCTGGAGCCGGTCGATCAGTCCGAAGGGGCCGTGGGAGGAGACTGATATTCACGGTGTACCGGGTGGGCTGGGACGGCAGTTCGGGCAGTAACGCACCAAGGCGACCTTCGGGTCGCTTTTTTGTGCCTGCCGAATGTGATTGCCGGGCTGATGCTGAACCCCTGTGGGAGCTGGCTTGCCAGCGATGGCGGCCTGACAGCCGACCGGTCTTTTGTTGACTGAGTACATATCCGTTTTTTAGGTAACGGCGGCTGGCGGTTTCGCCCTTACGGCGACTCACTTTTTTACAAGCGCCTAAAAAAGTAAGCAAAAAACGCTCGCCCCTTACGTACGGCCCCTCGCTGAGGCTCGGGGTTCCTTCGCTGCGGTATTCATCCGGGGGCATTGCCCTCCGGTCGGCTTCGCTTCGACCTACATGCAATGAGTTCGA
>NZ_JBWKZB010000078.1:0-14593 GCF_059424105.1 Pseudomonas sp. GW456-E7
CACCTGTCTCCAGTCTTTGCACCATTAGTTTTCCTTTAACTCATGGCACTTTGGTTTGATTGAACTAACGTCAAACCATAAGAAGTCATAACGGCTCGATTTTCCACGTTAGCTTCAGTGATCAGATAGCGGATTGGCAAAAGGAGTTACCTCACTATGATCCTGGCAGGCGATTTCCGGCGCTGTACCTTCATTCCCGACTACTTTCCGGGGGAGCCAGGTCGACGGACAGTGCAGTCCATAACCGCACGCATCGCTCTGACAGGCAATCCAGATAACCGGATCACTCAAACCGTTTTTTGCAAAGGTCGCTCGCGGTCCCCGGATCAGCGAATTGCGCCCGCTCGTGTGTAGCACGCAAGGAATAACGCCAAGGCCACGGATAAGTGGACTGGCGCATTGGGGGGGATAGCCCGATCCCCGTGAAGTGATCCGAGACAGCTCAGTCTGCCGAAGATTGGCCTATTCAGTGAGGATGTACTTGATGAGCCTTCGTCCCGTGCCCGCTTTCAAGCGAATTATCCATGGCCTGTTCTGGATGGGCCTCAGCGTGGATGCGGCTCAGGCCGCGCCGGCCAACTGCCCACAACTGGACAATTGGCCGACAACGTACGAGGTCGGTCAGGGGCTGCAGAATGAACTGCGCAGCCCCGTTCCGGTAACGCAACTGGCGGTGGGTGACCCGAAAATTGCCGACGTGCAACCCAGCGGCAGCAACGCGTTCATACTCACGGGCATTGCACCGGGGACCACCAGCCTGATGGTCTGGACTGCCTGTTCGAAAACGCCGCGCCAAGCCATGGTGTTCGTCAAGGGCAGGGCCACGTCGGCGCTGACCAGCGTGCCGTCGGTGCCTTCCGACGACCCGTTGCTGCCGAGCCAGGTGCAGACCGATGTCCGCTTCGTTGAAGTCAGCCGGACCAAACTCAAGGAAGCCTCCGCCTCGATTTTCGGCGTCCGGGGCAACTGGCTGTTCGGCTCGCCGAGAACCTTGCCCACCATCGGCGGCATAGTCACGCCGGCGATACCGGTGAGAAACGACCAGTTCAACCTCACGTTTGCGACCGGCAGTACCCTGGTGGCGATCAACGCGCTGGAAGGCAGCGGTTTCGCCTACACCCTGGCGCGGCCAAGCCTGGTAGCGCTCAGCGGGCAAAGTGCGAGCTTCCTGGCCGGCGGTGAAGTACCGATTCCAGTGCCCAGTTCAGGCAGCGATAACGTGTCCATCGAGTACAAGGAATTCGGTATACGCCTGACCCTGACGCCAACCATCGTCGGGAAAAACCGTATCGCACTGAAGGTGGCGCCGGAAGTCAGTGAACTGGATTTCACCAATGCAGTGAGCATCGCCGGCACGATTGTCCCGGCCCTGACCGTGCGCCGTACCGATACCAGCATCTCCCTGGCCGACGGCGAAAGCTTCGTCATCAGCGGCCTGATCAGCACCCACAACGACTCCCAGGTGAACAAGTTTCCGGGGTTGGGCGATATCCCGATTCTGGGCGCGTTTTTCCGCGACAACACCATCAACCGTGAAGAGCGCGAACTGCTGATGATCGTCACCCCGCATCTGGTCCAGCCATTGGCTGCCAATGCACAACTACCGACACTGCCTGGCGAACAGCTGCGCAATTACGACCCGAACTTCTACCGCATGTTCTTCCTGGAAAATGGTGACTTCGACAGTCTCAGCGGACTGTCGCAATGAACCGAAGCCTGAACCCGACGCGCCTCGCCCTGACTCGTAACGGTGACTTTGAGCGTTTGCCGGGCCAGCCTTATTGCCATTGGCCAGGCGTTCAACCTGTTGTCGCCAGAGGACCTTCGATGAAAGCAGTCATTGCAATAGCGGCGACATTAATGCTCGCAGGTTGTGCCAGCAATGGCATGCCTTCGCGACCGGGTAGCTGTGCCAAGCCCGGTTCGGAGCAAGAACTGGCCCTGAACCTGGCCGACAACATGGCCGAAGAAGGCCGTTTGTATGCCAGCCTGGCGAATCTGGAAGGATTGCCCGATAACCTGGTCCAGGTTCGCCTGCGCAAGGCTCGGGTGCTGCGCTTGATGGGGCGTAGCGGCGACGCGCAGCCGTTGTACGAAAGCTTGCTCGGCACCTGTCTGGCGGCTGAAGGGGAACATGGCCTGGGCCAGTTGGCCGCCGCCAGAAATGATAACGCCACCGCTGCCATTCACCTTGAGCGTGCGGTGAAGATGGCCCCCACCGACGACAAGATGCGAAATGACCTGGGGGTCGTCTACCTCAATCAGCGACGGATCCCTGAAGCACGCTTTGAGTTCATGACGGCCATGGAGCTCAAGCAGGCAAACACACTGGCGGCACTCAACTTGGTGACGTTGCTGATCTATCAGGATAACTGGAAGGCGGCAGCCGAACTCGTGACTCGCGCCGACTTGAGCCCCAAGCAAGTCGTAGAAGCCCAAACCCGCGCGGAAAAACTCAAGGCCTCCGCCAAAAAAGTGGTGGCCTCCGAGGGCAATCGCAAGACTGAGGTAGCCGATGCCTCTTCCAGTGCGAACAAGTAGAACGTACGAGGAGTCGAGATGAATACCAAAAGGCTGTTGATCGTGTGCATGGCTTGTCTGTCCAGCAGTGCCTGGGCCATTGAGCCGGGGCCCTCCTCGCCGTATCAACAAGGCACCGAACAGTGGTTGCAACTGCAGATTCGCGGCGTGGTTGCCTCCCCTCACCTGCAAACCGCCTCGGCCACCGAACGTGACCTTGCCATGCAGCGCTGGCTGAACAGCTTCAACTTTCCGATTCCGGAGTTTTATGACCAGGATTCAGCGGGAGAAATGACCATCAGCGGCGGCAACTGAGGGATATCGATGGGTGATCAGCTTCTGGCGTCGTCCAGAGTGGCCTGGCTGCAAAGCCGGGCTTGATGTCGTGTGCAGGAAAGCAGTGGCATCTAAGCATGATCCATCCCTGGACGGATTACCCCGTAGGAGCTGCCGAAGGCTGCGATCTTTTGACTTTAAGCGATCGTGAAATCACAGGAAGATCAAAAGATCGCAGCCTTCGGCAGCTCCCACAGGGGGTGTGTAAACCTATGGCAGGAAAGTGCAGATCAGGCTTGGGTGGCAAGGCTATCTCACGCGACAGCCTCAGTCCGTTTCACCTCACCCGAATGCTCTGATTACCCCGATCAAGGGTGGACCAATGGCTACCAGAAAGAAGCTCGGCCACAGGCAGAAAATCAGCGGAAACACCAGTTTGGTACCAATTTTCGCCCCCATTTCTTCGGCGGCTTGGGTACGCCGGTCACGAAACTCATCGGCATAGATGCGCAGGGTATCAGCCACGCTTGTGCCAAAGCGGATACTTTGCGCCAACAGGCTGACCAACCCTTGCACATCTTCCAATCCGGTGCGCACAGCCAGTTGCTTGAGTGCGTCGGTACTGGGAATGCCGGCGCGGATTTGCGCGTTGACCAGTGCCAGTTCCTCCGCCAATTCAACCTGGCTGACCGACATTTCCTCTGCCACCCGCTCTATGGTTTGCGGCAATGCCAGACCCGACTCCACACACACCACCATCAGGTCCAGGGCATCCGGAAAGGCGGCGCGCAGGCTGCCCTGCCTGGCCTCTTTGCGCTTTTCGACAAATAGCGCGGGCAACAACCACCCGGCAGCAGCAGTCATGGACACCAGCAACAACCCCATATTCAGAGAAAGCCCGGAAAACATCGGCAGCAATAACAGTGCAAGACCAACCGAAATCAGTGGCAACAGCAAGCGCACCGCCCAATACATCTGCACCGCCGAGGGTGAGCGGTAACCCGCGTGCATCAACAGGGTCTGGGTGGCCGACGTCTGAGCCGACTCAGTCGAGCCAAAGCGTTGACCGACCCGCTCCAGCAATAACTGCAGATTACCCGGCACGTCCTGCCCGGAAACATTCCCTGAATGACCGCGCTTGATAAGCGCCAGACGACGCTGTACCGGATCCTGTAGCCCCAACACCAGCAACACCACGGTGACGGCCGCCAGCACCGCACTCAAACCGATAGCCCCGACAAACAAAATACGCGCCAGTTGAGCATTGCCCACCACCTGACTGAACAGTCCGAGCAAATAGTCCATGACCTGCACCTCCGCGAAACGAATACCACTCAAACCTGGATCCGGATGATTTTGCGGATCCAGAAAATCCCGAGCAACATGGCGCCGAAAGCCCCGATGATCAGCTTTTGACCTGTGGGATCATTGAACAGCACAGGCAAGTAACTGGGGGTTGTAACCAGGATCGCCGCAGCCAGCACGAAGGGAATGGCCACCAGAATCCAGGCCGACATCCTTCCTTCGGCCGACAAGGTTTTGATCTTGCGCTGGAAGCGGAAGCGCCCACGAATCAGGGTACTCAGACGTTCCAGCACCTCGGTCAGGTTACCGCCGGTCTCGCGATGGATGAGGATCGAGGTCACCAGCATCATCACTGTCATGCTCGGCATCCGCTCCAGCAGGCCGAGCATGGCCCGGCGTACATCGTTGCCATAGTTGATATCGGCGAAG
Source organism: Pseudomonas sp. GW456-E7 (assembly GCF_059424105.1). Lineage (NCBI taxonomy): Bacteria > Pseudomonadati > Pseudomonadota > Gammaproteobacteria > Pseudomonadales > Pseudomonadaceae > Pseudomonas > Pseudomonas sp. GW456-E7. The sequence goes on from NZ_JBWKZB010000078.1 coordinate 4,531, forward strand.
GTCAGGCCGAACTCATGAGCCACCGGCCCCTTGTGCTCCTCGGCCACCAGACGCAGGGTTTCGTTGAATGGGTGCCCGGCGCGCAGAGCGCGGCACATGGCATCCAGCGCATCCGGCAGGCCTTCCTCGAACGCAGCGAAACGCTTGCCACGGTCACGGGAAATTTTCAGTATGGGTAACCAGAAGACCGCGAAACCCGCCACCAGCGCCATCCACCAGACTGACGAGACCATCCAGATCAGGATACCCGCCCAGCCCCCCAGCACCAGCCCGAGCAGCAATACCCGATAGGCCCGGTACTCGTGCCCGGACTGCTCAATCATCAGCGTCAATGCTTCCATGAAGGGCAGTTGCTCAAGCCTGGCCTCCAATGGCGACAAACGCGTCAGGTACTTCTGCCTCAATACCGTTTGCATGTTGGGCAGATGGTTGGCTTTCTCCAGTACATGCAAGCGGCCGCGGATGCGTTTGCGCATCTTGCCGGCTTCGCCGAATACCGGCACCGCCACGCCTTGGGACAGTAGGAAGACGGCGATAAACACCATGCCGAGGAACATCAGAATGAATTCACCGGGAACCTGGTTCATGACTGCCGTGCCTCCATCCACTCAGGCCTGAACATCGTCAGCGGCAACTCGATGCCGCGCTTGGCCAGCACATCGCGGAAGGCGGGGATCATGCCGCTGGGCCGATAATCACCCAGCACCTCGCCGTTTTCGCCCATGCCATGGCGCGCAAAGGAGAAGATTTCGGTCATGGTGATGATCTCGCCTTCCATGCCGTTGATTTCCTGCACGCTGACCAGGCGGCGCTTGCCGTCCTCCTGGCGTTCCAGCTGGATGACCACATCGATGGCCGAAGCGATCTGCTGACGCATGGCCTTGATCGGGAAGGTCGCCCCGGTCATCGACACCATGTTCTCGATCCGTCCCAACGCATCGCGCGCGGTGTTGGCGTGGATCGTGGTCAACGAGCCGTCGTGGCCGGTGTTCATCGCCGTCAGCATGTCCAGCGCCTCGACGCCACGCACTTCGCCGATCACGATACGGTCCGGGCGCATCCGCAGGCTGTTGCGCACCAACTCCCGCTGGCTCACCTCGCCGCGCCCCTCGATGTTCGAAGGCCGGGTTTCCAGGCGCACCACATGGGGCTGCTGCAGTTGCAGTTCGGCCGAATCCTCGATGGTGACGATCCGCTCGTTTTGCGGAATGAAACTGGACAGGACATTGAGCATGGTGGTCTTGCCGCTGCCGGTACCGCCGGAAATCAGCACGTTCAAGCGCCCACGCACTATCGCCTTGAGCAGCAGGGCAATGGCGGGGGTCAACGTCCCCACCTGGATCAGGCTGTCGGTATTGAGCAGGTCCACCGCAAAGCGCCGGATCGACATGCTCGGGCCGTCGATGGCCAGCGGCGGGATAATCGCGTTGACCCGCGAACCGTCCTTGAGCCGGGCGTCCACCAAGGGCGAAGACTCGTCGATACGCCGGCCCAGGCTGGAGACGATACGGTCGATGATGTTCAGCAAATGCTGATCATCGCGAAAGCGCACATCGGTGCGTTGCAGTTTGCCGAAGCGCTCGACATACACCGAGTTAAAGCCGTTGACCAGAATGTCGGACACGCTGTGATCGGCCAGCAACGGCTCCAGGGGGCCAAGTCCGAGCACCTCGTCGGTGATCTGCTTGATGATCAACTGGCGGCTGGAAGTACTCACCGGTGCCGAATGCTCGTCGAGCAGGCGCTGACAAATGTCGCGAATCTGCCGCGTCGCCTCAGCCTGCTCAAGGGAGTCCAGCAAGGACAGGTCCATGACCTTGAGCAACTGCTGGTAGATCTTTTCTCGCCACTCGGCTTCCACCGGGGTGACCTGGCTTCTGGTTTCATACAGAACATCCGGGACTGCGTGCTCCCAAGCCATCAATTCAGCTGCCGGATCCGGCAGCTCACCGTCCAACGGGATAACCGGCGATGAGGCGGGTTTAGCGGACTGTTTGCGCAAGCGGTTACGAAAGTCGCTGATCATGGGTCACCCCCCGAAAAAACGGTTGAAGGCGCGTTTGAACACGCCTTTTTTTCCAGCCATCTGGTTGCCGACCAGATCGTCGGCCACGTTGCGCAGGGCAACGGTGATCGCCGCCTTCGGCGCATGCAGACCCAACGGCACGCCAGTGTTCTGACTCTGGCTGACCAGGTTGAAGTTGTTGGGTAATTTCGACAGGTTCGTGCAGCGCAGCGCTTCGCCGATATCCTTGAGGCTGACCGCTGCCGTCTTGTCATAGCGGTTGACCACGATCTGCAATTGATCCCCACGCACGCCCAGGTCTTCGCGCAGGATCCGCACCAGGGAGCTGGCATCGCGCAGATGGCTGACGCTCTGCTGCACCACCACATACACCCTATCCACCTGTTCCAGCACGGAACCGGTGAGGTGGTCGATTTGCCGTGGCAGATCGATCACTACCCAGTCATAGCTGGCGCGGGCCAACTGCATCAGGGTGTCAAGTTGCTCAGGCTGGGCATCCTGCGGCAGGCACAGCTCACCGGCCCGGCCGCCCAGTACATGCAAGGTCGGGCTGAAGTGGCTGCAAAAACCGCGTAGCGCAACGCTGTCCATGCCGTCAATCTGATGCAACACCTCAAGATGGCTGTGGGTTTGCGCCACATCCAGGTAATGCGTCACGCTGCCAAATTGCAGATCCATATCCAGCAACAGGGTACTGCCACCTTTCATGCTGAGCTGCTGAGCCAGATTGCAAGCCAGCATGGTGCCGCCCGATCCGCCCTTGGCGCTGATCACGGCGAGCAATTTCCCTTCTGTCCCGCTGCCGGTCCGAACCTCCATGACCAGCCGATTCAAGGCAGCGACCAGTTCTGTCTCGGCGACGGGCTCGGGCAGCACGTCACGGGCGCCGGCCTGCATCGCCAGGCGCATGCCTTCCTGTTCGCTCAGCAGCCCGCACACCAGCATCGGCGGACGCTCATGGGCCGGCCGCTGCAACAGTGCCGACAGCTCTTCACGCCACAGGTGGCTGACGCGCAACAGCAACAGATCGGGCATCCGGTCCAGGCCATAGAGCGGGTCGACATGCCCATTGCTGACCAGGCGAGTGCTTACCTCCAGGCTGGGCATGCGCTGGCAGACGCTCTGCAGGTCGCGCAACGACGTGGCATCACGGCTACTGATCAGCAACCGTAGCCCGGCTTTGCCGGTCGAGGTAGAGAGCGGGGTATCCTTGGTATTCAGCATGGCGTGATCTCCCCGGAATCGGAATGACGCCCGAGGCTTTCACGTGGCAACGTTGCCCTGAATACAGGCAAGGTAATGGGCACACCGATCCCGGGAATAAACAGATTGAAAACGAAGTTTTGCAGGCTCAACCGGACATAGCGGATGGCACGAAAACCGTTGGCGCTGACAGTGTCAGCGGGGTTGGCCACCAGCGCCCCATTTGCGTCCAGATAGGTCAGCGTCAGGTGGGTGGTGGCCAGATTGCCGATCAGCTGGCTCGTGCCGGCATCGCCTGCGGCATTGAAGATCGCCCGCTGCAGGACCACCGGATCGCTGATATTGCACACAGCCGCCAGACGCGTGCCACGGCGCACCGCTTCATCCAGCGCATTGACCGTGAAGTACAGGCGACCGATTTCCACCACGCCGAACAACAGCGTGAACATCAGCAGACCAATGACGGCGAACTCCACCGTATAGGTGCCGCGCATGTGTTTTCTGTTCATCACAGTGCCCTCATCACGGTAGTGGCAACCAGCGGGATGCTCAGTGCAATCTGATTACCAAAAAAACCGGGAAGCGATCCGGTGCAGTTGCCAGCGCCAATCACCGGGCAGAACGTGTAAGTGATGGTGACCCGCACATGGTCGGTGCCCACTGCGGCAACGACCACGTTGCCCGTCGTCAGCCCTGACACCACTGCGGTGCCGGTATTGGCAGGTACGCCATACACCGCAACGTTTTTCGTCTGGGTCAGTAGCGTATTGCTCAGAGCGACCGCACCCAGCGTCGAGTCCCAGGCATTGCTGGCGACAAAACGATCGGCATCGCGGCTGGCCTGAAGCAGGATGTTGTACTGATAGAGCATGCGGCCGAATTCGCCGAAGGCCAGCATCAGCAACAGCAACACCGGCAGGACCAGGGTGAACTCCACCATGGCCAGGCCTTGCTGGCACTGCCGACTTTTTGATCCATGAAGTCTCATGACGCCCCCTACGAGTCAGTGCTCGGAGTACCGCTGCCGGTGAGATAGGTTTTGTAGAGCTGAATGATCTGCGGGCCGGAATCCGTTGACGGCGAGGGACCCGCCACGTTGTCGCCTTCACATTCCTTCACGAACTGGCCGAAGATCTGCGCGTCCCCGCCGCCGCCATCCATGGGCTGTACCACGAAATAGCAACCAAAACCGAGAACCGGGATCGAGGTTGAACCGCCCTGTTTACCGCTGCAGTCGCCCACCACGATTTTCAGCATCCGGCGCTCGAACACCCCGTTGCCCTGACAGCCAGTGCCCCCCGCCACACAGGCGGCAACGCTTGCACGCCAGTCGTTGTAGTCCAGTATCGAGTTGCTACCGGCTGTGAGATTGCCGTTGTTCGAGGTGACGGTTTGCCCCTGGTACTTCGCTCGAGGCGGAGAGACCGAGTCATCGTAGGTGATGGCGGGGTTACTGGACGTGGTCACCAGGTCCGGCGGATAGTCCGAGGCGCTGACCGGGCCGTTGTAGATGCCGAAGCGCGTATTCAGACCTTGAGACGCTGGACCGACCATGTTGCCCGGTGAGGTCTGGACATTTTGCCCCACGTCGCGACAGACCTTGCCACCTCCGGCCAGATCTTCCCGGACCGCACTGCCACCCGAGCCAAAATCGAGCAACTGAAAATTGCCTGGACCAATGGGCGACGAATTGCCGGCCGCTGTCTTCAAAACCTGCAGATCACCAAACTGAAAGCCCCAGAACATGCCGGCACCCGGGTTGTATTGAGTCGGGTTGCCACAGACCATCAAAGGGGCAAGATCACAGGGACTGGTAGGGCTGGGACCCGCGGTGGCGATCGCCGCCACTGCTTTGGCCCCCAGGCCGCCAGGGCCGAATACCTGGGCGAAGTTCCAGAAAAATCCCGTCAGGTTATAGCTCGGTACCGATACCCGAACGTACTTGGCATCCGTCGGCCCGGGATAGGAGAACGGGCCATAGACGCTACTTGCCAGTTCCACCACTGCAAATGCACTGGCGTTGCCGCCGATAGCCGTAGCCAATTCGTTGTTGCCCGCGGCATTGGCATTCTGTACCAACGTATTGAGCGCGGCGGTGCGCGTCGTGCTGGCACTGTTGCTGCCAGCCGCCACCTGGCTCAGGGTTTTGGCACCACTCAGGGCGGCGGCGTCCACCGCATTCTGCAGGCGTGTCTTGTTCAGCATCATATGACCGCCGTCCAGAGCCAACGCCGCCATCATGGCCATCGCCGCCAACGCGATCACCATCATTGCACTCACCGATCCTTCCTGGCGCCTTGGCGTCGAAGTGAACGGCCGCTGAATACGAAGATTCATCATCAAGCCCTCGATTGCCGATACGGATCCGGATCGGCTCCGCCAATAACCTGGTGCCCAGGCACCTGTTGCACACTGTCAGCGAATATTGACTACTTTGGCTTCGGTCCCGCGGATAACGGTGATACCCGCGCCCTCACCACTGCTGCGCTGTACCACGCGTTTTGGCGCTTCGACAGTGGCCACAGCCATGGCCGGGGCAACAGGTGCAGCAGGCGTGGCAGGCGCAACGGCCGGGCTTTTCTTCTCGAGATTCAGCGGGTTACGCAGCGCCAGTTGCAACTTGCCTTCCGTCTGCGCCGTGACCAGGGCTTCCGCTTCAGCGGCCGACATCTCCAGGGTCACTGCGCGCACCACGACCGGCTGGGTCTTGTCGGTGCCTGCGGTCTGATCCACCGCCAACACCCGCAAATTCTCAAGGATGGTCCTGGACGTGGCGCTGTTATTGCCGGCATTGGTGGTTTTGGTCGCCAATACATCGACCCGGTTACCTGGTAACAGGAATCCACCGACACCCACCACATCGTCCACCCGTACCGATATGGCGCGTTTGTCAGGCGCAATCAACGAGGCCAGGGTGCTTCCCCCAAGATGCTCGCTCAGCCGTGCACCGCGCACGATGTCGCCCCGCAGAATGTCGAACGTTGCGATCTTGCCCACGGCTTTTTCGCTGGCATCGAAGGCATCGTCCGGGATCGTATCCATGGGCATGCGTACGGTCGTGACCTGCTGGGCCTCGACCATCTGCCCGAATGGAATCTCCACCGTGGCGACCACTACGTTTCGAAGGTGGTCATCCGGGCTGGCATTGAGCCGCGCGCTCAGCCAGGAGTCGGCCATCCATGCAGCCCCAAGGCCCATGACCAGGGAAGCGCCTATCAGGGTAAGCGTACGAGAGCTCATGTCAGTATCTCCGCATCAAAGAAAGTCGAGCTGGACGAAGTAGTTGTGCCAGGCCCATTCCAACTCTTTCGGTGACAGTGGTCCGGAACCGCCTATATAACGCTGGCGATCGAGTGCCATGTTCAGGAGATCGCGGGGATGGCAAGGCACCAGGGGCATGCCTTCACTTGCATAAAGCCTTTGCAGCACATAACGCACCAGCAGCGGGTCATAGGAAATGCCCAGACGCTCGCTTTCCTGACGCCAGATCTTTTCGTACTGCTCGGGCTTCAGGTAACCGAACTGCAGCTTGTAGCCAATCCGCCGAAGGAAAGCCTCATCGGCCAATTCCAGGGGATTGAGGTTGGTGGAAAACACCAGAATCAGATCGAACGGCAGCTCGCAATGCCGACCACCGCCCAGGTTGAGAAAGTCGCGTTTCTCCTCCATCGGGACGATCCAGCGATTGAGCAGCTCGGCGGGGGCCATGCGCTGGCGTCCCATGTCGTCGATGATGAACAGGCCATTGCTGGCCTTGAGCTGCAAGGCGGCCTGGTATTGACGGGTGAAGGGGTCATAACGAACGTCCAGCTGTTCCATGCTCAACTCACCGCCCGTGATGACGATCGGGCGTTTGCAGCACAGCAGTCGACGGTCGATCCCTTCGTTGAGCATCAGACTGTTTTGTTGAACGTTGTCATCGAGCCGCTGATGCACCTGCGGGTCATAGATCTCGATCACCGACTCGTTGATGACGATGGCATGAGGGACCCAGATGGCCTCGGCGAACAGGCGGATCAGCCGGGTACTGACATAGGTCTTGCCGGTACCCGCAGGGCCATAAATCATGATTGCGCGCCCGGAGTTCATCGCCACACCCAACTGATCGAGCATCTCTTCCGTGAGCACAACGCCAGCCAGGGCATTGCGCATATCGTTGGCGTTGATGCGACCATGGTGAATGGTCTGTAGCTTGATCAGGGAGCGGTAGGTACTCACCGGGAAAGGTGCCGCTCCTATATAACCGCTGCGCGAGAGGGCATCCCGGGCGGCACTGCGACCACGTTCGGTCAGGCCATAACGCAGCATCTGCCCGCCGGTTTGACTCACCTGGCCCAGCACTTCGACGCGGCCATCCTTGCGCAGAAACGCCAGGACCTCTTCAAGTACCGCGCCGGTCAGCGCCAGGCGGTCCACCAGCCGAGTCATGTCCAGCACACCGGCGTCGTGCAAATGCTTGCACACCAACTCGCCGAGAAAACTGTCGGTCAGACCGGTTTCGCGGATTGTGCACGGCTGAGGCGCCAGTCGTTGCACGGCTTCCCGCTCATTAGGGAAGGCATCAGTATCAACCATGACGTGCATGACTAATCTCCCAACCCACTGGCAACGAGGTGCCAGTAGATGCTGCCCAGCGTGCCGAGCAAAATTGCAACAGCGTAAGGAAAGGGCTTGCCGGCCGCCTCGTCTGCACTCGGCGCCAGGTAGGCCCGAGCTCTCAGAATCAGCCAATAACGCCCCAGGGTTTGCATCATCTGACCGTGCACCAGCACAATCAGAAAACCGCACAGGCCGCCGAATACCAGACTGTATAGCGCGGCCCACAATGCGTAATGAACCGGCAGGAAGCTGCCCACCATGGCCATCAACTTGACGTCGCCGGCGGCCATGCCACCCACGGCATACATGGGCAGAAACACCGCAAAACAGATCAGGATGCCCAACAGGCCGTCACTCAACCCGCTTATCCCACCTGAATAAGTCTGACCGGCTAACCCCAAGGCCAGACCCACGAGGATCAGCAGGTTGGGAATGCGGTGGCGACGAATATCGCTCACCACCGCTACGCCCAGCAGCCCTATCAGCAAACCAGTAGCTACCAGCTGCTCGATGGACATCACATCGTCCCCCCTTCCGGAAATTACCGTTACCGGCAAGCAGCGCCACCACCAACGGCGTTGCACACCGCAGTGATTCGGGTATGGACGTTCGCTCCGAGGTCGGTGAACGCGAGGGCAACAGCCGCCGTAATCAACCCCCCCGCCACCGCATACTCCACAATGGTCAGGCCATCTTCGTCTTTGATGAACTTCAGTACCGAAGCCTTGATTGTTTGCATGATCATTTTGCCCACCTCACTCGAATGTTGTTTTTTCTGAGGCAGTACTTTCTGCGCTGCCTGAGTGCAACCCTAGTCAGGAGCAAGGCATGGGCGTTAGGAAGATTTTGCACATCGCTAGGACTTTTTTGCGGGGCGGCCAATACGGAGCATTGGCCGTTGCAGCAGTCACGGGAGGGGTAAACAAGGCATTGGAACGCAAAGGCAATTGCCATTGATTCACAAGCGACAGGCGGTTAAACCCGGCTTTTTCGACCACACACGAGCAAATAATCGCCCCGAGCCGCCTTCCAGATTACCCATAGAGCGAATAGAACTAAAAAACGTATTTTCTATCGGGATTAAATCTGCAAATTGATGGCACATTGGCAATACTGGCGATGAGAGTCACTAGAACCCCCAGAGTGAAGACATGACGTCCAATTTGACCAGTAGGCCATCGCTCCTATGGTTCGATCTGACTCATGATCGGTCCACGAAAGAACTCGTCACGCAGTTCGAGAGTGCCTGCGACTGCAAACTGGCAAAAAACTCCGTGTTGCCCATCAGGGAACAGGCAGACATGATCTGCATCCATTTTGATCGCCCCGACACTCCAGGCTTGAAGCTATTGCTGGAGATCAAACGCACCACCCCTACCATCCCGATCACCATGTTCACCGTGCAGCACTCGGAGGAACTGGCGGTATGGGCCATGCGCTCCAGCGTCTGGGAATACATGGTGCTCCCGTTCTCGACCACCGAGAAGAAGCGTTACCTGACGGCGGTGCTGCAACTCTGCGAGCTGCGCCGAAATGCCAAAGGCCAGGACAAGTCATCGCAGATCGAGCACTCCCCGACCTTGCCGGACAGCATCCGGCTGACCTCAGGCCACCAAAAACACCAGGCACTGAACAGCGTCATGCTGCACATCGACCAGCACTTTCGAGACAGCATCGATCAGAGGGAGCTGGCGCAGCGTTGCGGCATGACGACATTTCGCTTCAGCCGCCTGTTCAAGGAAGCCAATGGACTTGGCTTCACGGATTACATCCTGGACAAGCGCATGAACTTCGCCAAAGAACTGCTCGATAACAGCCAGATGCCGATTACCAGCATCGGCTATGAGGCCGGCTTCAAGGATCCGTCCTACTTCGCTCGCGCCTTCAAGCAATTCGCAAACTGCACGCCCAGCGAATACCGCCTGGCACGCCAACTCAGAGCGACTGAAGCTACGCAACGGGTGCAGGATGAAGCAACCACTGACGCGCTCGAAAGCCTTGTACAGAGCCTCGGCGGTTGATCCGGTTTTTTACGCGCAAACAAAAACGCCGCTCAATGAGCGGCGTTTTCGTTAAATATGGAGCGGGAAACGAGACTCGAACTCGCGACCCCGACCTTGGCAAGGTCGTGCTCTACCAACTGAGCTATTCCCGCAAATGGCGTCCCCTAGGGGACTCGAACCCCTGTTACCGCCGTGAAAGGGCGGTGTCCTAGGCCACTAGACGAAGGGGACA
>NZ_JBWKZB010000079.1:0-14526 GCF_059424105.1 Pseudomonas sp. GW456-E7
TTCCAGTGTGGGAGCGAGCTTGCTCGCGATGGTCTGTCTAACAAAGGAGATGTATGTCTCTTTATTGAGACTCTACAATCCCCAACGCCACCATCTTCTTGTACAAAGTCGACCGCCCCAACCCCAATCGCGCCGCCGCCTCAATGACCTTGCCCCCGCATTGCGCAAGGGTCGTTTCGATCAGTTGCCGGTCAAATCGCTCCCGCGCCGCACTGAAGGTTTCATGGGCAAAGGGCTCCGGGGCCAAGGGCGCCGCGCGCTCCACCGGCGTGAACGTACCAATCGCCGCGCGGATGTCCGCCGCTGTCAGGCGCAAGTCATCGCTGAGCAGCGCCGCCCGCTCCAGCACATTGCGCAATTCGCGGATGTTTCCCGGCCAGGCGTGTTGCCCCAGCAATTCCAGGGCTTCGTGGTGCAGTTCATGCTGGCTGCGCAGTTCCTCGAGAATCGCTTCACTGAGCGCCGGCACGTCATCGAGGCGGTCGCGCAGGGGCGGAACCTGGATCGGCAGCACGTTGAGTCGGTAGTACAAGTCGGCGCGGAACTCGCCGCGTTTGATCGCCGCTTCCAGGTCGGTCGAGGTCGCGGCGATCACCCGTACATCGCTCTGGATCACTTCATTGGACCCCACCGGTTCGAATTCCTTTTCCTGCAACACCCGCAGCAGTTTGCTTTGCAGGGGCAGCGGCATGTCGCCGATTTCGTCGAGGAACAAGGTGCCGCCCTGGGCGATCTGCAATTTGCCGGCACGCCCCTTGCGGTCGGCACCGGTGAACGCGCCGGGGGCGGTGCCGAAGAATTCGGCCTCCAGCAGTGATTCGGGAATCGCCGCGCTGTTGATACTGACAAACGCCTTGTGCGCGCGGGGCGAGGCATTGTGGATGGCCTGGGCCAACAACTCTTTGCCGGTACCGGTTTCGCCGAGCAGCAGAACCGGCGATTCGGTACTCGCACTGCGCCGGGCGCGGCGTTTGACTTCCAGGCTGGCGGCGCTGGTGCCGATGAAATGGGCGAAGTTGTATTTGGTCTGCCGCGCGCGCAGCAGCGAGCGGGTGGAGGCCAGTTCTTCCTGCATGCTCATGTAGCGCTTGAGCATCGGCGACAGGCTGCGCAGTTCGTCGAACAGGGCGAAACCGATGGCGCCGATGACCACGCCGGCGTCATCGTGAATCGGCAGGCGCATGACCACCAGCGGCTCTTTTGGGGTGTCTTGCATATCCAGCAGGATCGGCCGGCCGGTGCGCACCACTTCACGCAACAGGCTGCCGGGGATCACGCTTTCGCAGGGCTTGCCGATCGCCACTTGCGCCGATTGCAGGCCGAAGCGCCGGGCATAGCGCTCATTCATCCAGACGATGTTGGCATCGCGGTCGACAATCACCGTGCCTTCGCTCGATTGCTCGATGATTTCGAACAATGAACGGATCGCCAGCAGGCGAACGCGCTGGTAGTCCTTGAGGCTTTCGGTGGTGTTCATGGGGGCTGATCCTGATTATGTTTTGCCTGTGCCGGCCTCTTCGCGAGCAAGCCCGCTCCCACAGTTGATCTGTGTCGTTCACAAATCCCATGTGGGAGCGGGCTTGCTCGCGAAGGCCGCGCCTCGGTCCAACTTCATGCAACGGATTATGCCTGCCCCAACAATGCCGCCGCCAACAGCTCCTTGGTGTACGGATGCTGCGGTGAGTCAAACACCTCATGGCTGGCGCCGCGTTCTACCACCTTGCCGTCCTTGATCACGATCATGTCGTGGGCCAGGGCGCGCACCACCGCCAGGTCGTGGCTGATGAACAGGTAGGTCAAGCCATGTTTTTCCTGGAGCTGGCGGAGCAGGGCGACCACCTGTTTCTGCACCGTGCGGTCCAGCGCCGAGGTCGGTTCGTCGAGCAGGATCAGCGCAGGCTTGAGCACCAGCGCCCGGGCGATGGCGATGCGCTGGCGCTGACCACCGGAGAATTCGTGGGGATAGCGATGGCGGCTTTGCGGGTCGAGGCCGACTTCGCTCAGTGCGCGGATCACTTCGGCGTTGCACTCTTCGGTGCTCAACTGGCTGTGCACTTCCAGGCCTTCGCTGATGATCTGCGCCACCGACATTCGCGGGCTGAGGCTGCCAAAGGGGTCCTGGAACACCACCTGCATTTTCTTGCGCCACGGCCGCAGCTGTTTTTGTGTCAGGCCATCCAGCGCCTGGCCCTGAAAGTGGATGCTGCCTTCGGAATCGAGCAAGCGCAGGATCGCCTGACCGAGCGTGGACTTGCCGGAACCGGATTCACCGACAATGCCCAGGGTCTTGCCGCGCTGAATGTTCAGGCTGATGCCATCGACGGCACGCAGCCAGGTCTTGCGCTGGAACAGGCCGCCACTGACGGGAAACCGCACCTGCAGATCGTTCACCTCCAGTACGTTCTCGCGCTCGTCCCGGGGCAAGGCTTCACCCTCGGGTTCGGCGTGCAGCAATACGCAGCTGTAAGGGTGCTTCGGTTCGGTGAACAGGGTTTCGCACGGCGCCTGCTCGACGATTTCCCCGGCCTTCATCACGCACACGCGCTGGGCGATGCTGCGCACCAGGTTCAGGTCGTGGCTGATCAGCAGCAGTGACATGCCCAGCCGCTGTTGCAGGGACTTGAGCAGCAGCAGGATCTTGCGCTGCACCGTCACATCCAGCGCGGTGGTCGGTTCGTCGGCAATCAGCAGTTCCGGCTCGCACGCCAGGGCCATGGCAATCATCACTCGCTGGCGCTGGCCACCGGACAATTGATGGGGATAGGCCTTGAGGCGTTCCTCGGGTTTCTGGATGCCCACCAGGTGCAGCAGTTCAAGGATCCGCGCCTGCGCCGCTTTGCCCGCCAGGCCTTTGTGCACCAGCAAGGTTTCGCCGATCTGTTTTTCGATGCTGTGCAGCGGGTTCAGGGACGTCATCGGCTCCTGGAAGATCATCGCAATGCGATTGCCGCGCAGTTGTCGCAACTTGCCGGCATCGGCCCCCACCAGTTCCTGGCCGCGATAGCGGATGCTGCCGGTTGTTCGGGTATCGGTTTGCGGCAGCAGTTGCAGGATCGAGTGGGCCGTCACCGACTTGCCCGATCCCGATTCGCCCACCAGCGCCAGGCATTCGCCGGGGCGGATGTCCAGGCACAGGTTGCGCACCACGGTCTGGCCACTGAAGGCCACGCTGAGGTCACGGATTTCGATCAGGTTGGTCATTGCCGCCGTCCGCTCAAGATCTCGGATCGAAGGCGTCTCGCAACGCCTCGCCGATAAATACCAGTAAAGAAAGAATCAACGCCAGGGTGAAGAACGCCGTCAGGCCCAGCCACGGCGCTTGCAGGTTCTGCTTGCCCTGGCCGATCAGTTCACCCAGGGAAGCACTGCCCGCCGGCATGCCGAAGCCGAGGAAGTCCAGTGCCGTCAGGGTGGAAATCGCCCCGGTAAGAATAAATGGCAGGTAGCTCAAGGTCGCGTTCATGGCGTTGGGCAGAATGTGCCGGACGATGACTTTGCGGTCGGTCAGGCCCAGCGCGCGCGCGGCCTTGACGTATTCCAGGTTGCGTCCGCGCAGGAACTCGGCGCGCACCACGTCCACCAGGGCCAGCCATGAAAACAGTGCCATGATTCCCAGCAGCCACCAGAAATTCGGCTCTACGAAACCCGACAGGATGATCAGCAGGTACAGCACCGGCAACCCGGACCACACCTCCAGCAGGCGCTGGCCGAGCAAATCCACCCAGCCGCCGTAATAGCCTTGCAGGGCACCGGCCGCGATGCCGATCAGCGCGCTGACAAACGTCAACATCAAGGCAAACAGGATCGACACCCGGGCGCCGAAGATCACCCGGGCCAGAACGTCCCGTGCCTGGTCGTCGGTGCCTAGCCAGTTGACGCTGGTGGGCGGGCTGGGGGCGGGTTTGTTCAGTTCATAGTTGGGCGTGTCGTCACTGAACGGAATCGGTGGAAACAGCAACCAGCCGCCATCCTTCTTGATCAGTTGCTGTACGTAGTCGCTGCGGTAGTCGGCCTGGAACGGCAGTTGCCCGCCGAACTCCTGTTCGGTGTGGCGCTTGAACACCGGGAAGTACCACTGGCCTTGATAGCTGACCATCAGCGGTTTGTCGTTGGCGATCAGTTCGCCGCCCAAGGTCATCAGGAACAGGCCGACAAACAGCCAGAGCGACCACCAGCCCCGACGGTTTTTCTTGAAACGCTCGAAGCGCCGACGCGCCAGCGGTGAAAGCTTGAGCATCAGGCGTTCCTCGCGGCGAAGTCGATACGCGGGTCGACCAGGGTGTAGCAGAGGTCGCCGACCAGTTTTATCAAAAGACCGAACAGGGTGAAGATGAACAACGAGCCGAACACCACCGGATAGTCCCGGGATACCGCTGCTTCGTAACTCATGCGGCCCAGGCCGTCGAGGGAGAAGATCACTTCGATCAGCAGGGAGCCGGCAAAAAACACACTGATGAACGCCTGGGGAATGCCCGACACCACCAGCAGCATGGCGTTGCGGAACACGTGTCCATAGAGCACCCGTCGTTCACTCAAACCCTTGGCCCGGGCAGTGACCACGTACTGGCGGGTGATTTCATTGAGGAACGAGTTCTTGGTCAGGATGGTCAGCGTGGCGAAACCGCCAATCACCAGTGCGGTGACCGGCAACACCAGATGCCAGAAGTAATCGGCCACTTTGCCAATGGTCGACAGCGATTCGAAGTTGTCCGAGACCAGTCCGCGAACGGGGAACCAGTTCAGCGAAGTGCCGCCGGCAAACACCACGATCAGGAACATCGCAAACAGGAACGCCGGCATGGCATAGCCGATGATGATCGCGGTACTGCTCCAGATGTCGAAGTGGCTGCCATGGTGCACGGCCTTGCGGATGCCCAGGGGAATGGACACCAGGTAAGTGATCAGCGTCGCCCAGAGTCCGAGGGAAATGGTCACGGGCATTTTCTCGAGGATCAGGTCGGTGACGGTGGCACCGCGGAAGAAACTCTTGCCGAAGTCCAGGCGCGCGTAGCTGGTGAGCATCAGCCAGAGGCGTTCGTGTGCCGGTTTATCGAAGCCGTACTGTTTTTCAATGTCCTTGATCAGCTGCGGATCGAGCCCGCGACTGGCCCGGGACTTGCCGCTCATGGATTCGCCGGAACCGCCGCCAACCGCAGCGCCACCAATGCCTTGCAGGTGTGCGATGGCCTGTTCGACCGGCCCGCCCGGCGCGGCCTGGACGATGACAAAGTTGACCAGAAGAATGATCACCAGCGTCGGAATGATCAGCAGCAGGCGCCGCAGTATGTAAGCCCACATCAGTGCGGCCCTCCGGGTTTGCCACGGCTGATACGCTCGGCCGTCATCTGTTGGTTGGTCAATGGCGTGGTGCTCATCTCCCACCAGCTCTCGATGGCTTCGTCATTGCTCGCTTGCACATTCGGGATGCCGAAGCGGTTCCACCACACCGTCGAGGTGCCCGGCGGGTAATAGTTGGGAATCCAGTAGTAATTCCATTGCAGCACCCGGTCCAGGGCATGGGCGTAATGCAGCATGTCGGCCTGGGTATTGGCCTTGATCAGCCCGGTGATCAGGGTGTCCACGGCCGGGTTCTTCAACACCATGTAGTTGTTGGAACCCGGGTCGGTGGCCGCCTCGGAACCGAAGTAATTGAGCAGTTCGCCTCCCGGAGAGGTGGTGACGGGGTAGCCGGTGACGATCATGTCGTAGTCGCGGCTCATCAGGCGATTGACGTACTGGGACGAGTCGATGCGGCGGATATTGAGGTCGATGCCGATCTGTTTCAGCGTGCGTTTATAGGGCAGCAGTAGACGGTCCATGCCGTTCTGGCTGACCAGGAAGGTGAAGCTCAGCGGCTCGCCTTCGGCATTGACCAGTTGGTCGCCATCGGGTTTCCAGCCGGCCTGTTCGAGCAAGTCCAGGGCCTGTAGCTGCTTGTCGCGTATCACGCCGCTGCCATCGGTCTTCGGCGCCTCGAACACCTGGGTGAAGACTTCGTCGGGAATCTGCCCGCGCAGCGGTTCGAGAATCGCCAGCTCCCCGGCATCCGGCAGTTGCCGGGCGGCGAGATCGGTATTGGAGAAAAAGCTCTGCTGGCGGATGTACATGTCGCGCATCATCTGCCGGTTGCTCCACTCGAAGTCCCACAGCATCACCAGCGCCTGGCGCACGCGACGGTCCTGGAACATCGGCTTTTGCAGATTGAACACAAAACCCTGGGCCGGCTGCGGCGCCTCGGTGGCGAGGTGGGCCTTTTGCAGACGACCGTCGCTCAGGGCGGGGCTGTCATAGCCGATGGAATAACCGGTGGCGGAAAATTCCCGGTTGTAATCATAGGCGCCACCGCGCAGGACCTGGCGCGCCACGTCGGTATCGCCGAAGTACTCGATGCTGAAATGATCGAAGTTGTACAGGCCACGGCTGACCGGCAGGTCCTTGCCCCACCAGTCGGGATTGCGCTCGAAGGTGATGCTGCGCCCGGAATCGATCTTGCCGACTTTATACGGGCCGCTGCCCAACGGTGCTTCATAGCCGCCGCCACCGGCGAAATCGCGAGTCTTCCACCAGTGTTCGGGAAACACCGGCAGGGTCGCGATATCCAGCGGCAGGGTGCGATTTTCGTTGTTCTTGAAATCGAAGCGGATAGTCAGCGGCGATTCCACTTCGACGCCTTTGACGTCGGCGAACTGGGTGCGGTAACGCAGGCTGCCCTGGGTCATCAGCAGGTCGAAGGTATAACGCACGTCTTCGGCGGTAATGGCTTTGCCATCGGCAAAACGCGCCTTGGGGTTGAGGTAAAAACGCAGTGACAGGCCGTCCTCGGAACGCTCCATCTTCTCTGCCACCAGGCCGTACACGGTGTACGGCTCGTCCAGCGAGCGCTGGGCCAGCGGCGAATAGAGCAAACCGTCGATCTGGGTGACGCCGATGCCTTTGTCGATGTAAGGCAAAACGTGGTCGAACTGCCCGATTTCGATCGCCGATCGGCGCATCGTGCCGCCTTTGGGGGCCAGCGGATTGGTGTAGGCGAAATGACTGAAGCCGGCAGGGTATTTTGCCGGTTCGCCGTACACGGTCATTGCCGGTTGCGGTGCCGCATTCACGCCCGCGGCACCCGACAGCAGGGCCACGGCCGTGAACAACAAGGTAGGGAAAGCCAGTCGCATTGTCAGCCTTAGAGCCGGGTGGTCGTTAACGACAATTTGTACGCTAGCGGCGCGTCCCTCGCCAGCCGAATTACGCGTGGGAAACACAACGGCCCACCAAAAGGCGGGCCGTTGTGTGAATAGCTCAAGCGTCGATCAGTCCTGACGGCTGGTCACTTCCAGCAGGTGGTAACCGAACTGGGTCTTGACCGGGCCCTGGACCACGTTGAGCGGTGCGCTGAAGACCACGGTGTCGAATTCCTTGACCATCTGGCCTGGACCGAACGAACCCAGATCACCGCCCTGGCGGCTGGAAGGGCAGGTGGAGTTTGCCTTGGCAACGTCGGCGAAATCGGCGCCAGCCTCGATTTGGGCCTTGAGTTCGTTGCACTTGGCTTCCGAGGCAACAAGGATGTGACGGGCAGTGGCTTTGGCCATGGGAAAATACTCCTTTCAATATTCGGTAAAATGCGGAGCCTACCGGATTCAGTGATCTATTTCTCCTCAAAGTTCCGTTCCATTCGCGATCCACGGCAGGTAGCCGCTCAAAGGCCGGCGGCGCTCAAGCGCTCGGCATGCTGGACATACAGTTCAATCGGGTCGACACCTGTGCGCAACTGGCCGGTCGGTTGGCCAAGGGTGTCCAGATGAGCCAGCGCATAGTCGGAACGGATAACCGTACCCAGATGAGAACTGAAGCGACCGACCAGGCCGTCGTTCTGCCCGGCTTCCGTGACGAAATAGCCGGAAAGGGCGCGACAGAAAGCGTTGAGCGGATCGAGCGCATTGAGCCCTTCCTTGAGCACATTCGACTGCAGCACGCCGCTCCACGAGTAGTAACGAACACCGTTGACCCGTTCGCGCCCCTCGCCACCCCAGGTGGCGGGCAGCCCTTGCGGGTATTTGTCGTTGAATGCGCCTACGCCCTCGGTGGTCAATGCATTGAGGGCGGCAATGGCGTTCTGCGGCTGGTATTGGTTGTCGCTCAAGGTTGCGAGGAAGTCGGCAAAGAGGGTCACCACCGCCTCGGCCACATGTTCCGGCAGACGGCCCGGTGTCAATGCCTTGCGCAGGAAGTCGGCGAGCTCCGAGCCATGGTTCGGCCCGCTGACGGACGTCACCGATGCCACACAGTGTGGCGCAACCGCTGCGGCATAACGTGCGGCCAGTGCACCCTGGCTATGGCCGATGAGGTTGACTTTGGGCGTACCGGTTCCTTCCAGTACCCGCTCGATCTGCATGAGCAATTGGTTACCGCGTACTTCGTTGTCGTGGATGGCCGACAAGTGGGGAACGAACACCCTTGCTCCGGCGTTCCTCAGCGCCTGCCTGATGTCGTGAAACAGCTCGAACTTGCCGATTCTTTCGAAGCCGAAAAGGCCGTGGATCAGCAGTATTGGATAACGAGTGCTTGCATTCCTTTGCATATTCACACCTTTGCACAGAAGTTCGTCGGGACTGCATGGCGCTTCACTCTAAAACACTCGAGGTTGGCGCGATGTATGAAAAGTCCGTCGGAACCTCCGGAAAGCGGAATAGAGCAAGTGCGAATGCTCAAGATTTTCTGAGGCTTTGTCGGAATCGTTTGTCGATTTTTCACGGCAATCAGCTGGCTCTTGATCAAAGACCTACTTCACATGTATCGACTTTCCGAGCGAGGCTGAGTGAGAGGCCGACATCACGGCGAATAGTCGTGAGGTTAAATAGGCGTCATCCACAGCCGGCCACCCGTTCGGTGTTTATTCCAGGGAATGGAGCGAATGAATGACTGTTTATGAACCCGACACCTTGAATCTCGTACTGCAACCCTTGCCACCGCCCGTACTGGAGCAGGCGGAAAACGGCGTTCTGAACCCCTCTGACCGAAAAGCCGTGATCAGGGTCCGCCCTTACCCAGGCATGACCTGCGGGGACAAATTGCTATTGAATTGGGCGGGGCTGGATGCCGATGGCCTCGCCTGCAATCATCAGGTGACGCGTTTTGTCAGTGACGAGCGGGTCGGCGAGGACATGATCTTTGCCGTGGGTAGCGCTTATATCGAGGCGCTCGACGGTGGTTCACTCGAAATCAGCTACTCGCTCCTGAGCGGTCGTTTTACCGGGCTCGTGCATTCCGATCGTTTACAGCTATGTGTGGGTGATGTGCAGTCAGACCTGTTACCCGCGACGGTGAACGACGCGGTGGGTAGAACGCTTGATCCGGATCGGGTCAAGGAAGGGGCGATCGTTACAATCAAACCCTATGCGCGCATGACGGCGGGCGACTGGGTGTTGCTGACCTGGGCTGGCGTTTCGGTCGAAGCAAGTTTCAGTGATGCACTCAAGGTCGAGTCCTTTGCGGTGGGAGGCGAACTGTCGTTTTGGGTCAGTCCGGAGTGCGTTGCGCTCAATCTGGGTTCGACGGTTTCCGTCGATTATTGCGTCAAGCAAGCAGGGCATGTCCCTCGTTACTCTGAAGTAACGGCACTGATGATTGGCAAGATGGAGCGGGGACCACTGCCAGCCCCCATGGTGCTGGAAGCCGACGAAGGTTGGGTGGATCTGCTTGATGCGCAGGATGGCGTGACCGTCGTCATCGAAAACCCCAAGGCTGAAAAAGGGGAGCTGGTTTGCCTGAGATGCGACGGGGAGAAATTCAATCACTGTGACGAGCGCGAAATCACCAGAGACACCGCGGGTGAGCCGTTGATATTCATCGTTCCCTACCGGTTCTGGAGGGAGCATCGGGATTCTGCGATCCGTGTTTCCTGTTCGGTCGAACGTCTTGATGACACCTCTCAGCAATCCGGGGTGACGCGGGTTCAGGTGCAATCCCTGATGGGGCATTGATCGCCATTTGCCCTCCAGTCTTCGCATGAAGGCCGGAGGGCGGACAGGTGATGCCGGTTATTGGGCGTTGTCTTGCGCTCGCAGCCGACCTGCCGCTTCAAGCAACAGCTGTTCTGTCCCGGCCCAACCAAGGCAGCCATCGGTCACTGACACACCGTATTGCATTGACGAACTCAACGGCTGACAGCCCTCGAACAAATGGCTCTCGATCATCATGCCGATCAGCGAACGATCACCTTGCAGACGCTGTTCAAGCACATCGTTGAACACGGCCGGCTGGCGCAACGGGTCTTTGCCGCTGTTGGCGTGACTGCAATCGACCATGATCCGGGCCGGAATCCTGAGTCGGGCCAAGTCACTGTTCACCCGGGCGATACTGGCGCTGTCGTAGTTCGGTCCGCGATGGCCGCCGCGCAATACCAGGTGAGTGTCCGCATTGCCCGGGGTTTGAATGATCGCCGGATGTCCCTGGCTGTCGACACCGAAATGGCGATGGGGATGGGCGGCGGAACGCATGGCATCGCTGGCGACAGCGACACCGCCGTCAGTCCCGTTCTTGAACCCGACAGGCATGCCCAGGCCGCTGGCCATTTCCCGATGGATCTGCGATTCCGTGGTCCGGGCGCCGATCGCCACCCAGCTCAACAGGTCATCGAAGTAGCCGGCG
Source organism: Pseudomonas sp. GW456-E7 (assembly GCF_059424105.1). NCBI lineage: Bacteria > Pseudomonadati > Pseudomonadota > Gammaproteobacteria > Pseudomonadales > Pseudomonadaceae > Pseudomonas > Pseudomonas sp. GW456-E7. Next base: position 10,642 of record NZ_JBWKZB010000079.1, read on the forward strand.
GCCATCGGTTGCAGCAGTTCAGTGGCGACGGGCAAACCCAGGCGGAGCATTTCACGCATCAGCTCGCGGGACAGCGTCAGGCCGGCGGCCATGTCATCGCTGCCATCCAGGTGCGGGTCGTAGGCCAGGCCTTTCCATCCAACCGTGGTACGGGGTTTTTCGACGTAGGCGCGCATCACCAGGAGCATTTCGTCGCTGACTTCGGTGGCGAGGCGGGCAAGATTGCCGGCGTATTCGAGGGCTGATTCCGGATCGTGGATCGAGCATGGGCCTACGATGACCAGCAGACGGGAGTCTTCACCGTTGAGGATCGCGCGAACCGCCTGGCGGTGGGTGGCGACTTGCTGGGTCAGGAGGTTGCCGAGGGGCAATTGCTGTTTGAGTTGCAATGAGCTGGGCAGACGCAGGGTCAGCGCTTCATTGGCAGGGCTCAAGGTGGACAGCGGCAGTGCGGAGACGGACGAGTTCATATTCAAGGCTTCCTGGGCTGGTGGCGGGTTCGTGCCCGCGCGCTCGGCCCTACTGGGGTGTTCGACAATTGGCCAGACTGGCTGTGTGTGTGCGCTTGCCACCTGTGGGTGACCGATCGGAGGCGGCAGGCTGTCCCGAGCGGAGGGTGGTAAATCGCCAGGCGGTAAAACTGTCGTAACGGTAATAAGTGGCGTAGTTCATGTTGTGAATCCTCTTAATGTCTGGTGTGTCGCTAGAAATGTTGGGGCTGAAAAAACAAAACCCCCGGTCGGGAGGCCGACCGGGGGTTGAGAATTCTCTGGTGGCGACCCGTTTAAAGTGGGCGCCGTGTGGGTATCAGGCGCGCCAGTGGCTAAACCAATACCCAAAATAAAAGCTGACCGGAGCACAACCGTCGTTCACCCGGGCAGCCGCAACCGAGCGCAGGGCGCTGGCGGTACGAAGCTGTGAGAGGGTGTTGAACATGGTCTGTCTCCGATGGATGGACCGAGCTTACTAGAGGCCGGTGCGCAGATTCAATCGGAAAATGCTATTGGCCGGCGACAGGGTTTTCTATCGCTTGAGTGGCCTGAGGGTTGTGACAAACTCTGCGTCTGTTCAAGAACGCATCGACACAAGGACGCTTCATGTTACCGCTGACCATCGCCGCAGCCCAATCGATCTCCATCGCCGCAGACCTTGCCGGCAATATCGCCAGGCACCAACGCTTCATCGCGGCAGCCGCGGAGCAGGGCGTGCAGTTGCTGGTGTTCCCAGAACTGTCGCTGACCGGTTACGAACGCGGGCTCGCGGCCGAGTTGGCCATTGTGCCGGATGCCGCCATCCTGAAACCGCTGCGGGACGTCGCCCGGGCAGTCGGTGTGACGGCGGTTGTCGGTATGCCGATTCGGCTGCCGGATAACCCGTCGGTCCTGATCGGTGCACTGGTGCTGGGGGCCGATGGTTCGCTTGGGGTCTACAGCAAGCAGCATCTGCATCCTGGGGAAGAAGTGGCGTTTGCACCGGGCGCCGGGGGCGAGCCCCTGACCATCGGGACAGACACGATTGCACTGGCGGTCTGCGCCGACTTTTCCCACGCCAGCCATGCCGCTGCTGCGGCGTGCCAGGGTGCAGGTGTCTACGCCGCAGGCGTGCTGATCACGGAAAACGGCTACGTCGCCGATACCGCGTTGCTGCAAGGCTATGCCGCGGAGCACTCCATGGTGGTGTTGATGGCCAATCATGGTGGCGCGACAGGTGGCTGGGCGTCGGCAGGACGCAGCGCGATCTGGGCCTCGGACGGTTTGTTGATTGCCGCCGCCAGCGGTACCGGTAGCCAGATGGTTGTGGCCCGGCGCAACAGCGAGGGCTGGAGCGGGGAAGTCGTCGCCGTGGAGCAGGCGTGATGGACTGCGCATGGCGTGTGGCCACGCCAGAGGACCTGGCCTTCGCCCGCCATCTGACCTGTCAAAACATGCTGCGCTACTACATTCGGCACGAGCTGATGTGGCAGGACGAAGCTTTTGACGTGGCTTGGGCAGGGCGGGACAGCCGCGTGCTGGCAAGCGGCGATCAGTGGCTGGGTTATGTGAGCTTGAGCCGTGATGCCAGAGCGTTGTACATCCGCGAACTGCAGGTCGTCGAAGCGTTTCGCGGGCAGGGCATTGGTTCCTGGGCAATCGATCAGGTACTGTCGGTCGCGCGCCAGGAGCGGCGACCGGCGTTACGCTTGACGGTTTTTGAAGATAACCCGGCGCGGGCGTTGTACGAGCGCAAAGGATTCACGGTGGTGGGTACGGATGAATGTTTCCTGAGAATGCAGCTTGATATCAGTCCATGACATTGCCGCAACGCGCTTGCGACTGGCCTTTCAAGATGAATTGAAACTTTTAATCTGATGCTTTCCGCTAGGTCTGCCAGATGCTTTTTGCTAAGGTGTCTGGCAACCCAATAAGACCATATCGCGAGGTGTCTGCTTGATTAGGGTGCTAGTAGTCGATGACCATGATCTCGTTCGTACAGGCATTACACGAATGCTGGCTGACATCGATGGCCTGCAAGTAGTCGGCCAGGCCGAGTCGGGTGAAGAATCCCTGCTCAAGGCGCGTGAGCTGAAACCCGATGTGGTGTTGATGGACGTCAAGATGCCGGGTATCGGCGGTCTTGAGGCCACTCGCAAATTATTGCGCAGTCATCCGGATATCAAGGTCGTCGCGGTGACCGTGTGTGAAGAGGACCCGTTTCCTACGCGGCTGTTGCAAGCCGGTGCGGCAGGATACCTGACCAAGGGGGCAGGTTTGCCGGAAATGGTCCAGGCCATTCGCCTGGTGTTCGCCGGGCAACGCTACATCAGCCCGCAAATTGCCCAGCAACTGGCGATCAAGTCCTTCCAGCCCACCAACGACTCGCCTTTCGATGCCCTGTCCGAGCGGGAAATCCAGATCGCGCTGATGATCGTCGGCTGCCAGAAAGTACAGATCATTTCCGACAAATTGTGCCTGTCCCCGAAAACCGTGAACACCTACCGTTACCGCATCTTCGAAAAGCTTTCGATCAGCAGTGATGTCGAGTTGACGCTGTTGGCGGTGCGTCATGGCATGGTCGACGCCAGCCTCTGAAAATGACCGAAACCTTTGATCCGAGCGCCTTTCTGTCGACCGTCAGCGGCCGCCCAGGCGTGTACCGCATGTTCGACAGCGAAGCGCGGTTGCTTTACGTCGGCAAGGCGAAAAACCTCAAGAATCGCCTGTCGAGTTATTTTCGCAAGACCGGTCTTGCCCCCAAGACCGCCGCACTGGTCGCGCGTATCGCCCAGGTTGAAACGACGATCACCGCCAACGAAACCGAAGCCTTGCTGCTCGAGCAGACGCTGATCAAGGAATGGCGCCCGCCCTATAACATCCTGCTGCGCGACGACAAATCCTACCCCTATGTCTATCTCTCCGACGGAGAGTTTCCGCGCCTGAGCATTCATCGCGGTGCGAAAAAGGCCAAGGGCAAGTATTTCGGTCCTTACCCCAGCGCCGGCGCGATCCGCGAAAGCCTGAGCCTGCTGCAAAAGACGTTTTTCGTTCGGCAATGTGAAGACAGCTATTACAAGAACCGCACCCGTCCTTGCCTGCAATACCAGATCAAACGCTGCAAGGCGCCCTGCGTCGGGCTGGTGGAACCCCAGGTGTACGCCGAAGATGTGCGCCACTCGGTGATGTTTCTTGAGGGGCGCAGCAATGCGCTGACTGACGAGTTGTCTGCCGGGATGGAGGAGGCCGCGATCAATCTGGAGTTCGAGCGAGCGGCCGAGCTGCGGGACCAGATTGCTTTGCTGCGCCGGGTCCAGGACCAACAGAGCATGGAAGGCGGGACCGGGGACGTCGATGTGATCGCCGCGTTCGTCAATCCAGGCGGTGCCTGTGTGCACTTGATCAGCGTGCGGGG
>NZ_JBWKZB010000080.1:0-13203 GCF_059424105.1 Pseudomonas sp. GW456-E7
GGCGGCATGACCAAGAAGATGATTTACAGCGAGTAAGCTCCGGGTTTGATGTTGGATGTGCTGCTTTCGCGAGCAAGCCCGCTCCCACATTTGGATTGCGGGTGTACACAGGTGATGGACTCACCACAAATCTACTGTGGGAGCGGGCTTGCTCGCGAAGAGGCCATCACAGCCAACATCCCTGCCGCCTGACACTGCGCCTTCGCGAGCAGGCTGACTCCCACAGGTCTTGCGGTGGGCGGTCACGCCGAGTCGAGCAGTTCGCGATGGGGTTTGCCATTGCCGCAACAGATCACGCGGTTACGCCCGGTGGTCTTGGCTTCGTACAGCGCATGATCGGCGTCGTTGAGCCAAAGCGTCGCGTCGGTGTGCGCCGGGTCGAATGACGCCAGGCCAATGCTCAGGCTGACTTTCAGCGCCGGACTCTGCTCGTAGCCCAAGGTGGCGAAGCGATCACGCAGGGCATCCATGACCACCGCGGCGCGGTTCAGGGGCAGGTCCGGAAGGATCACGCAGAACTCGTCACCGCCGTAGCGCCCGGCCACATCGGTCGCTCGCAGGTTCTGCTTGAGCATTTTGCTCAACTGACGCAGGACGATATCACCGGCAACATGGCCGTAGGTGTCGTTGATGGCCTTGAAATGGTCGATGTCGATCAGGGCAATCGCCCCGCCTTTTTGCTGGCGTTTGCAGCGCTGGAACTCGACTTCCAGCTGGTCCTTCCAGGCGCCATGGTTGAACAGGCCCGTCAGGCTGTCGGTGCGGCTCAGTGCCAGCAGTTCACGCTTCTGACGGCCGAGGGTATGGGCCTGGCGGAAGCAGATCCAGCCCAGCGCCAACGGATACAGGCACAGCAAGGGCAAACAGGCATAGAGCTGCAGCGGGCTGGTCGCTGGAATGAACGCCGGGGCGAAAATCTGTAAACCGACGCCAATGCCCAGCACTTGCGCGGCCGTCCCGGCCAGCAGGAAGCGCATGCCGCCGATGGCCACGTTGTTCATGGCCATCATGGAAATGGTGGTTGCGCTGGGCAATGGATTGAAATGCATCGCGGCAATCCAGAAGCCGCCGAGAAAGGCATCGATCAGCAGGTTGCGGTGTTCGGCATGATAAGGCCTTTTCGCCCGGCGCGCCCATTGATAAGCCACGTGCGGCCAGACCAGGCCATTGAACCACATGAAACCCCAGACCCAGGGCGCCGGATCGAGTGGATACATCGCCGCGCTCACGCACACCAATCCCAGGGCCACCCCCAGGATTCGCGATGTATAGAGCCTCCTGGCCAATGAGAAACCCTTTCCTCCCGCTTTTTCCATAAGGCCTCTGTGCCACTCGACGGAATGCGATAACAGCCTGTGCCTGTGCGCTGGAGTCTATCAGGGCGAGATTAAATAGCCATCACCGGCTGGCGGGCTGAATATCGCGACATCACCCTCTCATAAAAGCAAAAGCCTCACCCCAGAAACGGCTATACATGAAAGAAGGGGTTGATCAATGACCATAAGAGGAGGCCCATGCAGACCTTTCAAGTATTGATCATCGGCAGCGGGTTTGGCGGCCAATGTGCAGCAATCAATTTGCTCAAGGCCGGCATCGACGATTTTCGCCTGCTGGAGCGGCGGGATTTCTTCGGCGGCACCTGGTGCCAGAACACCTACCCCGGCGCGGCAGTCGACGTGCCCTCGCCGCTGTATTCGTTGTCTTTCGCGCCGTATCGCTGGACGCAGATGTTCGCCGAACAGGCCGAGCTGCATCGCTACACCCGCCATGTGGTGGAACACTTCGGCCTGCGCGACAAGGTGGAACTGGACGCGAATGTCGAGCGCATCGAATGGGACGACACCCGCAAGCGCTGGACCGTCTACACCGCCGGCAAGGGCACCTTTTGCGCGCAGTTCCTGATCAACGCGACCGGGCCGCTGAGCCAACCGGTGGTGCCGCGCTTCGAGGGACAGGAGCGTTTTCAAGGTAAATCGTTTCACACCAACAACTGGGATCACGGCTACGACTATCGGCACAAACGCGTGGCCATCGTTGGCAGCGGCGCCAGTGCGGCCCAGGTGATTCCGGCCATTGCCCCGGACGTCGGGCACTTGCATGTGTTCCAGCGCACGCCCCACTGGGTTCTGCCCCGGGCTGACCGCAGCTTTGGCCGTTTCCAGCGTTGGCTGCTGGGGCTCAAGCCGGCCTACAAACTGCTGCGCTGGGGGATCTACTGGCAGTTCGAAACCCGGGTGATTGCCTTCAAGTATTCGAAGCCGGCGGTACACATGGTCCAGCGCCAGGCCCTGCGTTTTCTCAAACGCCAGGTGCCGGACGCCAAACTGCGGCGTCAACTGACGCCGGACTACACCATCGGCTGCAAACGGGTGATCCTGTCCAGCACGCTGTACCCGGCACTGGCGCGGCGCAACGTGACGCTGCACAGCCGCGAGCAAGGCATCGCCGCCATCGACGAAACCGGCATCGTCACCCTGGACGGCCAACACATCGACCTGGACCTGATCGTCTGGTCCACCGGCTACGACGCCACCGACGGGGTGATTTCCTACCCGGTCACGGGAAAAAACGGCACCCGTCTCAAGGAGGTCTGGGCGCAATACCCGCGGGCCTACCTCGGCACCGCCCTGCCCGACTTTCCCAACCTGTTTATCGTCACCGGGCCGAACACCGGGATCGGCCACACCTCGGCGCTGTTCATCATCGAATCGCAGATGAATTACATCCTCGACTGCATTCGCACCTTGAAGACTCAAGGTTTACGCAGCATCGAAGTTCGCCATGAGGCGGAACGTACCTACACTGAAATGATCCACCGGGAAATGGAACGTACCGTGTGGAAGTCTGGTGGTTGCCACAGTTGGTATCAAAGCAAGAGCGGTCATGTGATTGCGATGTTTCCGGGGTTCAGTTTCAGCTTTCATCGCTTGACCCGAGCGCTGAAACCCGCCGATCACATTTTGTCCTGAGCTGATAGAAGGGAGACGCGTGATGCTTTTGTTGTTCGTGGTTCTCGCAGTGTTCGTCGCCTGGAGCTGGCTGACCTACCCGGCCATCGGCTACTGGCTCTATGACTTGAGCATGGCGGCCGAGGCCAAGCTGTACCGGCTGCACAAGATCGTCGTGCCCATCCCCGAGATGACCGTCTCGACCTGGCAAGGCGGGCCGTACGAGGCCACCAGCAGTGTGCTGATGCTCCATGGCTTCAGCGCCGACAAGAATCTCTGGCTGCGTTTCGCCCGGCACTTTGTCGGCAGCCATCGGGTGATCATCCCGGACATCGCCGGCCATGGCGAAACCGGCTTCAAGGCGGGCGGCGGCTATGACATCCCGCTGCAGGCCAAGCGCATGATCCAGCTGCTGGACGTGTGTGGCGTCGAGAAAGTCCATGTCATCGGCAACTCCATGGGTGGCTACATGGCGGCGTGGCTCGCGGCCAATTACCCGGAGCGCATTGTGTCCCTGGCCCTGATCGACCCGGCGGGGGTCACCTCGCCCGAGCCCAGTGACCTGGAGCGGCATTTGGCCAAGGGCCACAACCCGTTTCTGATTCATTCGCGGGAAGAATTCCGGCGTTTCTACGCCATGACCATGGCGTCCCCGCCCTGGGTGCCGAAACTGGTGCTCGATGCCGTCGCCCAGCGTTATGAACAGTCCCGCGAGGAGCTGGAAGAAATCTTCCGCGATTTCCGCGCCAGCCCGCCGATGGAACCCCACCTGCCCGACATCAGCGTCCCGTCGCTGTTGCTGTGGGGGCGCAAGGACCGGCTGATCGACGTCAGCAGCGTGGCGGTCTGGAGCAAGGGCATCGCCGACCTGCGCGTGCATATCTGGGACGCCATCGGGCACATGCCCATGGTGGAAGCGCCCTCCGGTTCGGCGCGCCTGTATCGGGAGTTTTTGGCATCGCTGCGGTCGGAGAGTCCACAGGATCAACGATTACATTAGGTTTTCAGTCCTTTGCAGAATGAAGTTCGTCAGAAACTTCGTTTGTCGGCGTCGCTGAAGGCTGCGATCTTTCGTCCATCCTTTACGTCACCGCGCCAGGAATCCTGTTCATGAACCACCCGAACTTCGTCAGCCCTGACCTGATCCGCCAACGCTTCTCCAAAGCGATGTCCGACATGTACCGCGAGGAAGTGCCGTTGTACGGCGCGTTGATGGAACTGGTGGAGCAGACTAACCGTCACGTGCTGCAAAGCGATCCGCAGATCCTGCAACAGCTCACCAGCACCGGCGAAATCGAGCGCCTGGACCTGGAGCGCCATGGGGCGATTCGCGTCGGTACGGCCGATGAACTGGCGACCCTCGCCCGCCTGTTCGCGGTGATGGGCATGCAACCGGTGGGTTACTACGACCTGACACCGGCCGGCGTGCCGGTGCATTCCACAGCGTTTCGTGCCGTGCATGAAGCGTCGTTGCAGGTCAGTCCGTTCCGGGTATTCACCTCGCTGTTGCGCCTGGAGTTGATCGAAGACCTGGAGCTGCGAGCGTTCGCCCAGTCGATGCTCGACCGGCGCTCGATCTTCACCGCCAAAGCCCTCTCGCTCATCGAGCGTGCCGAGTCCGAGGGTGGCCTGACCGATCCGCAAGCCCTGGAGTTCGTCGAACAGGCCCTGGAAACCTTTCGCTGGCACCACAGCGCTACCGTCACCGCCGAGCAGTATCAAAAGCTCAGCGCCCAGCATCGGCTGATCGCCGACGTGGTGGCGTTCAAGGGACCGCACATCAACCACCTGACGCCACGGACCCTGGACATCGACATCGTCCAGGCGCAAATGCCCGCCCATGGCATCACCCCCAAAGCCGTGATCGAAGGTCCGCCCCGCCGCCAGTGCCCGATCCTGCTGCGCCAGACCAGTTTCAAGGCCCTCGACGAGCCGATTGCCTTCACCGATCAGAACGAAGCTCGCGGCAGCCACAGTGCCCGCTTCGGCGAGATCGAACAGCGCGGAGCTGCCCTCACGCCCAAAGGCCGCGCCCTGTACGACCGCTTGCTCAATGCCGCGCGGGACGAACTCAAGGACTTCCCCAACGAAGCCAACGCCGCGCGCTATAACGCCCTGATGGCGCAGCATTTCAGCGAATTCCCCGACACCTGGGAAGGCATGCGCCAACAGGGCCTGGCTTACTTCCGCTACTTCGTGACGGAAAAAGGCCTGGCGGCGGGCGACCTTAAAAATACCGCCCTGGAAGACCTGCTCGGCAGCGGTTACCTGCGAGTTGAACCGCTGGTGTACGAAGACTTCCTGCCGGTCAGCGCGGCGGGGATTTTTCAGTCGAACCTGGGGGACGCGGCGCAAACCCGTTACGGTGTGCACTCCAATCAGCAGGCGTTCGAAAAAGCCCTGGGGCGTTCGACGATCGATGAGTTGGCGTTGTATGCCGAGAGCCAGCGGCGCTCGATCGAACAGTGTTTCGCGGCGTTGGCCGATGTTGTTCCAGCCAATGAAAAAGGCTCTTCACACAATCCCGGGAAACACCGATAACGCAATACCTGTAGGAGCCAGCCTGCTGGCGATGGATTCAAATGCGCCGCGTTCATCCGGTTAACACGCGTTATCGTTAACGACCATCGCTGGCAGGCCAGCTCCCACAAGGGCGCGTGCCCACGTTGAAATCCCAAAAAAAACGGGCTACCTGCAGGTCGCCCGTTTTTTTATATCCGAAACTTTCAATACAACCAATAAAGTGTTCGCCCAGTGCAATGGCCTCGGCAATCCATGCACTGGTAAAGAGCCGCACACTGGGCGAACGGAAAGCATTTTAGTAGATGAGAATCAATATGTCCGCACTGCAAAGATGAAATTTATCGACACAATGTTTAAGGAAATGTCGACTAGATTACGACGCTGCACAACGCTTTAAACGCGCCCGTTAAACGCTATGAGCTGATTATTCCTGTACAAGACTTCTACAAAAACAATCAGCCCATATCACTCAATCTCAGTGCTTGCTGGTCACCGTCAATATGTCGGTGTAAACCACGTTAACGCTTTGTCCAACTTTCAAGTCCTTGAGTTTGGCCTGGACTTCAGGTCGCTTGACGTCAACCGTCTTGGACTTGCCTTCCGGGTTTTCAAAAGTCACCTGGTGTTTTTTCTGGTCGATGTGGGTGATTTTCAGCTGCACTTTCACCTGACGGTAAGCTTCGCCGCCGGGGTTGTCGCTACCGGGTGCTGCGCGCACTTCGCCGGTGGCTTCGGCAGTGCCCGGCAGGCCTTTGTCGACATCGGTGTCGAGGAAGGCGGCAACGGCGCTGGTGACCCTGATGTCGACCGTGTCGCCGGCCTTGAGGTTGTCGAGGTTTTTCGCTTTTTCGGTCAGTTGCACAGGGAATTCATTACCCTGCGGGCCTTTGAGGACCACGATACGGTTTGCGGTATCTACCGAAACGACTTGGGTGGCGACCTGATCGACCACCACCACTTCGGACAACGGGAGTTCGGCGGCAACCGCGCCGAAACTGGCGGCAGACAACAAGGTTGCGAGGGTGATGGCTTTGGTCAGTGCGTGGCGTTTCATAGGCAGAACTTTCCCTGTGATAGATGGCAACAGACGGCGTTGAAGCCAGGCCCAACGCCATGTGTGCGATGAGCATAGACGCTGTTTGGCGAGTGGTCGTGGCGGGCCGTTGATTTTCTAATACCCGGTCATTTCCAGATAGCCGTTCCCTGCATGACTGCCACTGAGGCGTACCGGCCCCTCCCAATATGGAATGCGCAAGTCCATCCACGCCTGGGGATTGAGCGCGGTGATGACGATATCGAGGTGTCTGGAGGGGATTTTGATCGACCAGCGCACGGGCATGTCGCGCCCGGCCACGCTGGCCCTGTCTTGCGGTGTGAGGTTGATGTCGCTGGCGTGCAGCATTTGTGTCTGCCCCCGGGCGTCGATCCAGGTGCCGGTGAGGTAAGGCTCGCCGTCCTTTTGCCGCATGCGATACAGCATCACCTGCTCGCCGCTGTCCAGGTGCAGGGAGAACCAGTCCCAACCGCTCTGGTTGGCCGTCAGGGGCTGGCTGCTCCATTCCCGGTCGAGCCAGGCCGGGCCACTGACCTGAAAGGTCTGGCCGTCGATTTCCAGGGTGCCGCTGGCCTGGAAAAACGGCTGACTGTAGTAGTAAGAGGCCTGACCCTGTTCGGACTTCTGGCTGAAGCCCTTGTCCCCTTGCAGCACCAGCGGACCTGTCGAGGTCAATCGCAGTCGGTAGCTGAAACGCTTGTCGCGGGCGCTGAGCAACAGGTCGGCCAACGGATCGTCGGCTGTCGCCTGGCTGCTCAGCTGCCAGTCGTCGATCCATGCATTGAACGGCGCAACGCTGACACCGGCCTGACCGACGCCACCACGGGCGTAGCGTTCAGCCGCGTGATGCACCGTCGCCGACGTCACCGCCGCGTGACCGAGCCAGATCGTCTGGTTCTGCCAGCCCGCCACCTCGGGGGTGGCTTTCAAGGCGCTGCGGAACAACGTCCATTGCGCGCCGAACTCATGCCCCTGAGCGTCCTTCAGGTTGGCGGTGATGTACCACCATTCGATGCGATAGCCATCGTGCGGTGCGTGATCCGCCGGGAAGCTGAACACCCGGCCGGGCACCACCGGGGTAAACGCAGCGGCCTGGTTGCCCAGCCCGGCAAAACCCTTTTCTACCGGCGCCGGTTGATCGCAGCCATTCAACAGCAGCACCAGCAGCGCCAGGAGCAAGACGCCGAGATTAATCTTCATGGGCAAATGTCCGCAGCAAGTCCGCCGGTTGCGTGCGGTACAAACGGAACAACGGCCAGGCCGAAGCCAGCAATGTCGCCACCAGCGCCAGGCCCATCAACTGCAGCAGTTGCAACGGGAACACCCGCAACGGCAGGCGCCAGCCAAAGGCCTGCACATTGATCACCGTGTCCAGGCACCACGCCAGGGCGATGCCCAACGGCAACGCCAGCACCAGGGTCAGCAGCGCCAGCAACCAGGTCTGCCCGAGGTTGAGCAACATCAGATGCCGGCGCGTCACGCCCAGCGCCCACAGCGGCGCCAGTTGCCCGAGACGGCTCTGGCTTTGGGTCAACAGGCTGATGAACAGCGCCACGCCCGCCACGCACAATGTCAGGCTATTGAGCGCGGCGGTGGCGGCGAAGGTGCGTTCGAAGACTTGCGTGGACCAGCCCTTGAGCCGCGCCTGATCGACGATGCGGCTGTCGTCCAGGGTAAAACGCGCCTGCAGCGCCGTGACGAACGCCGGGATCGACGCCGGTTCGATGCGCAGGTTGAAGCGGTTCGGTGCCAGTTGCGGCCAGCCGCGCAACAGGTGGCGGATGTTGACCAGAAGGTGGCCCTTCGGATTGCCGTAGTCGGCGTAGATCCCGACGATCCGTGGCGACCACGGGCCAGTGGGCGTCGGCAGCGTCAGGTGATCGCCCAGTTGCACGCGCAGGCGCCGGGCCAGTTGTTCGCTGAGCATCACCGCATCGTCCTTGGCCAGTCGTTCCCAAGGGTTATCGCCCAGGGCTTCGAGCAACGGCCAGTGCTGGCGGTAGGTCGGGTGGTCGATGATCCCGGACAGATCCGTCGGCCAGCCCTGCAACTGGATCGACACCTGCCAGTTGGGCAACACCGCCGCCAGTTGCGGCTGCTGGTCGAGCCAGCCGTGCAGCTCCCTGGCCTGGGCCGGGTTCTGTGGGTTGAGGTAAAGCTCGGCCGTCAGTCGTTGCTCGAGCCAATCGCTGAAGGTCTGGCGAAACCCTGCGGTCATGCTGCCGGCACCGATATTGGCGGCCATGGCCAACAGCAGCGCCATCAACGCCAGGCTCAACGCCGGAAGTTGCTGGCGGCAATCAGCGACAAACCATTGGCCCAGTACCGAGCGGCTGCGCTGCGAAGCGAGACTGAGCAGCGAACTGAGCACCACCGGCAACGCCAGTGCGGCGCCGATCAACAACGCCGCCATCAGCACGAAGCCACTGACCAGGCTGTCGCCGAAGATCAGCGCCAGCAACGCGATCACCCCGGCCATGGCCGCCACCCAGGCCTGGCGTCGCAACCAGCGTGCATGGGCCTGATGCCAGGCCTGCGGGTCGGCCAGCGCCAGCAATGGCAAACGCGCCGCCCGCAGCAGACTGTTGATACCAGCCAGCAACGCGCCGATCAGACTCAGGCCGATACCACTGAACCACCATGACAGGCCAAGGTTCAACTGCCCCGCCACTTCGGCCCCATACAAGCCACGCAGACTGGCGGCGACATCCGGCAACAGCACGCCGGCCAGCAGGTAGCCGCTGACCACCCCGGCCACACCGCCGACCAGGGCCAATCCACCCAGTTCGACGGCAAGACAGGCGATCAGCATGCGCGCACTCACACCACAGGCCCGCAGGGTCCGCAGCAAACCCCGGCGTTGTTCCAGCGCCAGCCCGATGGCGGCGTGCACGATAAACAGGCCGACCACGAACGACAGCACCCCCAGGGCCTCGAGGTTCAGGTGAAAGCTTTCGGTCAGGCGTGTGAGGTTGTTTTCTTCGCCGGCGCTCTTGAGTTGCAGCTGGCCCTGGAAGGCGTGCGGCAGCGGCGCAGTGAAATCCTTCGGTAACAGCAGACGCGACAGTTGATCCGGCAACCCCAGAATCTGCTGGGCAAAACCGATGTCCACCAGCAGCACACCGGGCGCCATGTCGGCCTGCACCTGCAGCGGCGGCAGTGCCACGCCCGCCAGGGTCAGTGGCCGGTCACCTTCGCGCAAGCCCAGTGCCTGCAGCGTCTGGGATGAAATCCAGGTACTGCCCGGCGGGCTGAAAAAACCGACCACCTGCTCAATCGCCAAGGCCTGCCCCGCCACCGCCGCGCCCGCCGGCAGCGACACCGGCTCGATGCCCATCAACTGCAGGCGCTGTTCTTCATGCCCCTTGAGCGTGACCCGGCCTTGCAGCACCGGTGACACCGGCCACCCCGCGCGGCGCAGATCGACAAACCATTGCTGTGGGAAGGTGCCGCCGCCGGGCGCACCGAGACTGGCCTGGGGCTCGCCGCCGATCAACTGACTGGCGCGGGCATAGCTGTCGCGGGCCTGGCTGTTGAGTGCCTGGACGCCGGTCAACAGGCCGGTGGCCAGCCACAGCCCGGTCAGCACACTGAAAAACTGCACCGGATGCTGCCGCCAGTGGCTGAGCAGCGCGCGCAGGGTCTGGCCAAAGATGCCCATGTCAGCGCTCGCCCACACCGGCCAAGCGACCACCGCACAGCAAGGCCTTTTCCGCCAGCCGCGCCGCCACGCCGGGACTGTGGGTGACCATCAGCAGGCTGGTGGGACTGTCGTCGAGCAGTTCCAGCAGCAACTGCAACACCTCGGCGCCGGTGGCCTCATCGAGGCTGCCGGTGGGTTCGTCGGCCAGCAGCAATGGCGGGCGCGACGCCAGCGCCCGGCCCAGTGCGACCCTTTGCTGCTGGCCGCCGGACAGTTGCTCCGGGTAGCGCCGCAACAGCTCGCCCAGGCCCAGGCGCTGCACCAGATGGGCTTGCCAGCGTGGGTCATGACGCCCGGCCAGACGCGCCTGAATCGCCAGGTTGTCTTCGACCCGCAGGCTGCCGATCAGGTTGAACTGCTGGAACACCAGGCCGATTTCCGTTCGGCGCCAGTTCGCCAGTTGCCCTTCGTTCATCTGTTCCAGGCGATGCCCGCCACTGCGGATGCTGCCGCGATCGACCTTGTCCAGCCCGGCGATCAGGTGCAGCAAGGTGCTTTTACCACTGCCCGACTCGCCCATCAGCGCCAGGCTGCTGCCGGGCCTGAGCGTCAGGTCGACGCCTTGCAGCACCGGCAGCGGCCCCTGCGGTGTGGCGTAGCTTTTGAAAACGCCATGGACTTCAAGCATGGGTCAACCTGCTGGATATGCGTGGCTCAAGGATAGCGGCCCTGAATGTTTTTTGTCCGTTGCCGATGATCGCCCTGCCCGTGCCCCGCCCTACCCTCGAAGCTGGTCTAGCCATAACGATAAAAAACGGAGACGCCATGCCTCGTTTCACCTTGAGCCCTCGTGGGCTGCTCGCTTGCCTGATCACCGCCTGCCTGGCGCAATCGGTGATCGCCGCCGATGCACCGGTCGCGGCCAGCCCGCAAACCACGGCCAGTAACGCCGCCGTCCTGAAACAACTGCCCTTCACCGATCGCACCGACTACGAGTCTGTCACCAAGGGCTTGATCGCGCCCTTCAAGGGCCAGGTCAAGGACGCCTCGGGCAAGGTCATCTGGGACATCCAGGCCTATGACTTCCTCGCCGAGGATCAGGCCCCGGAGTCGGTCAACCCGAGCCTCTGGCGCCTGGCCCAGCTCAGCGCCCATGCCGGACTGTTCGAAGTCAGCCCGCGCTTGTATCAGGTGCGCGGCCTTGATCTGGCGAACATGACCATCATCGAAGGCGACGACGGACTGATCATCATCGACCCGTTGACCATGGCCGAAACCGCCAAGGCGGCGCTGGACCTGTACTACCAGAACCGCCCGCACAAACCGGTGGTGGCAGTGATCTACAGTCACACCCACGTCGACCACTTCGGTGGCGTGCGCGGGGTCATCGACGAAGCCGACGTCAAGGCCGGCAAGGTCAAGGTGTTCGCCCCTGCCGGGTTCATGGAACACGTGATGAGCGAGAACGTCTACGCCGGCAACGCCATGAGCCGCCGCGCGCAGTTCCAGTTCGGCAGCCTGCTGCCCCGTGGCGAAAAAGGCCAGGTCGATGCCGGCCTGGGCAAGAGCACGCCGAGCGGCGGCACCGTCACCCTGATCCCGCCCACCGACCTGATCGACAAGGCACTGCAGACCCGCACCATCGCCGGCCTCGAGGTGGAATTCCAGTTGACCCCGGGCACCGAGGCGCCGGCGGAAATGAACCTGTACCTGCCGCAATTGCGTGCCTTGTGCATGGCGGAAAACGCCACGCAAATGATGCACAACATCCTCACCCCACGCGGCGCGCAAGTGCGGGACGCCAAGGCCTGGGCCGAGTACCTGGACGACAGCCTGGCGCGGTACGGCGACAAGAGCGACGTGCTGTTCGCCCAGCACAACTGGCCGACCTGGGGCGGCGAACGCATCCGCACCTTCCTCGCCGACCAGCGCGACATGTACGCCTTCCTCAATGACCGCACCCTGCACCTGCTGAACCAGGGCCTGACGCCGCTGGAAATCGCCGACTCGATCAAGAAACTCCCCGGCAGCCTGGACCAGAAGTGGTACACCCGTGGCTACTACGGCTCGCTGAGCTTCAACACCCGAGCGGTGTATCAGCGCTACATGGGTTTCTATGACGGCAACCCGGCCAACCTCAATCCGCTGCCACCCGTGGAAACGGCGAAGTACACGGTCGAGGCCATGGGTGGCGAAGCGGCGGTACTGGAGAAAATGCGCGCGGCGATGACCAAGGGTGAGTACCGCTGGGCCGCGCAACTGGGCAATCAATTGCTGTTCGCCAACCCGGACAACGGCGACGCGCGCAAAGCCCAGGCCGAGGCGCTGGAGCAGATGGGCTATCAAAGCGAAAACGCCACCTGGCGCAACATGTACCTGACCGGCGCCATGGAACTGCGCAACGGCGTACCACCCCATGCGGGCACTTCGGTGTCGGTCGACATGGTGCGGGCGATGAGCCCGCAGATGTTCTTCGACTTCCTGGCCGTGCGTCTGGACAGCGAAAAGGCCGTGGGCCATGACCTGACCCTGAACTGGACCTTCGAGGACCTGAACCAGGACTTCAACCTGACCCTGCGCAACGGCGTGCTGACCCACCGCGCCGGCCTCAACGCCCAGGCGGATGCCAGCGTGACCATGAGCAAGGCCACCCTGGAACAGATCAGCCTCAAGCAACTGGACATCCCCACGGCGATCCAGCAAGGCCTGATCAAATTGCAAGGCAATGGCAAGAAGCTCGGGGAGTTGATGACCAGCCTCGATACGTTTGCGCCGCAGTTCAATATCGTTACCCCGTGACAGATCCCCTGTAGGAGCGAGCTTGCTCGCGATGGAGGTCAACGATGATGCGGAGAGCGCCATCCATGGCCGGTGGCGGCTAACCCGGCATCCATGCCGGGTTAGCCACTGCGCAGAACCGGAACGAAGCCTCTCGAGGGGGCAAGAAGATCAAAAGATCGCAGCCTGCGGCAGCTCCTACATTGACCGGGTACACCGCGAATATCGTGGCCGGACAAAAATCCCTGTAGGAGCTG
>NZ_JBWKZB010000081.1:0-9262 GCF_059424105.1 Pseudomonas sp. GW456-E7
GAACTCAGAAGTGAAACGATGCATCGCCGATGGTAGTGTGGGGTTTCCCCATGTGAGAGTAGGTCATCGTCAAGATTGAATTCCAAAACCCCTGTCTGCTAACGCAGACAGGGGTTTTGTCGTTTCAGGGGTACTGAAAAGCCCGTTGTGGAGCCTCTCCACAACGGGCTTTCTCACGTCTTGCACCTGCCGCTGCGGGTTACTTCGGCGTGTTCCTGGCCTGGACTTCAGGGCTGTTGAGGTAGCGTGTAATGACCTCGACCCCTCGGTTCAGATGATGTTCGAGCAGCTTCACGGAGCGCTCTACGTCCCGTTCCTCGGCGGCCCGCAACAATGCCTGGTGGTCGTCCTGGGACAGTTTGCCCAGGCCCATGGCTTCCAGGTTGAAACGCAGGAAGCGCTCTTCCTCGTTCAGGCCGTCTTCAACCAGTTTCAACAGCCGGCGATTGGGCGCCCGGCTGTAAAGCGTCATGTGGAACAAGCGGTTGAGCCGGCCGATTTCGGTGTAGTCGCTTTGCGTTTCGAGTTCGTCGATGTAGCGGGCAGCCTGTTCCAGATCTTCGTCCTGGAGCAATGGCACCGAGAGACGCAGGGCCTCCGATTCCAGCAGGATGCGCAGGGCGTAGGTTTCAACGGCGTCTCCCTGGACCAGCGGCGCGACCACGGCGCCTTTATGGGCCACCACATTGAGCAACGACTGTGCTTCGAGCTGGCGCAAGGCTTCGCGAACGGGCATGCGGCTGACGCCGAACAGGTCGGCGAGGTCTTGCTGACGCAGGGCCGCACCGCAAGGGATGCGCCCGTCAAGTATTGCCGCGCGCAGGGTTTCCTCTATCACCGAGCGTGCCAGATGTGCGGGAATCGGCCCGTTGACCTTGATACTGCTGAGAGGGTTGGGCTTTTGTGTCACTAAACGCACCCTGAATAATGAAATTTTTGGATCCAAATGACACTAGTGACTGCCTGACAGCTTGTCAAACAAGTGAACGAGTGCCTTTCCTGCAGTTTAGCGCGCCGCCAGTGATCTCACCGTGCCATTGTCTTTTTCCGGTCTAACCTTCACCATTCGAACGACTCTCTCCTGTCTACCCAGGATGCCTCGCATTGGCGGCATGTTTAACGATCCCCCGGATTTTACGCTGGCTGTGTAGCGCATTGCTGCTGGCTGGCGTGATGCTGGGCAGCTTGAGTGCCGATTGGGACTTTTCCCTGATCAGCCGGCGGGCGCAGGCATTGTACGGACCTTTGGGAGAGGGTCAGCAACGCATTAATGATTGGCAATATTTGTTGGCCAGTCAGAAGCAGATCGGCGAGTCGGAACAACTCAATGTGGTCAATCGCTTCTTCAACAAACAGCTGCGATACGTTGAAGACATCGATCTGTGGCATGAAGTCGACTACTGGGAAACCCCGACCGAAGCTTTGTGGAAAGGCGCCGGCGACTGTGAAGACTACGCTATTGCCAAGTACTTCAGTCTGCGTCACCTCGGTGTAGCCAGTGAAAAGCTGCGGATTACCTACGTCAAGGCACTGACCCAGAACCGCGCGCACATGGTGCTGACCTACTACTCGAGTCCGGAGGCCGAGCCCCTGGTGCTCGACAGCCTGATAGATGCAATCAAGCCGGCCAGCCAACGAAAGGATTTGCTGCCGGTCTACTCTTTCAACGCAGAGGGATTGTGGTTGCCGGGTGCCAAAGGCAACAAAAAGGTCGGCGATACCAAGCGTCTGTCGCGCTGGCAGGATGTGTTGAAGAAAATGCAGGCCGAAGGATTCCCGGTCGAGACGACTAACTAGGAGCACGTGCTCAGATGTCTTTGTTCAAACAGCTGTTGATTGCTATCTGTCTGTTCCTGGTGGTCGCCTTCACCGGCAGTTTCATGGTCAGCCTGGAGAGCTCGCGCACTCAGTACGTCAACCAGTTGCGCTCCCATGCCCAGGACGCCGCGACCGCGCTGGCGCTTTCCCTGACCCCGAATATCGACGACCCGGCGATGGTCGAGTTGCTGGTCAGCTCGATTTTCGACAGCGGTTACTACGCGAGCATCCGCGTGGTCGATCTGAAGACCGACCAGCCCCTGGTTGAGCGCACGGGCATTCCGGCGGTCAACAACGTTCCGGACTGGTTCGTCAAACTGATCGGCCTGGAGCCCGCCGGTGGTGATGCGATCGTCAGCCGCGGCTGGGAGCAGGCTGCCCGGGTCGAGGTCGTCAGCCATCCGATGTTCGCGCTGGCCAAGTTGTGGCAAAGCGCTTTGGGCAGCCTGGGCTGGTTGCTGCTATGCGGCGCCGTCAGTGCGGTGCTTGGCGCGCTGTTGCTGCGCCAGCAATTGCGACCGCTGGATTACATGGTCAAGCAATCCCACGCCATCGCCCGACGGGAGTTCCTCAGCTTGCCGGAACTGCCGCGCACTCCGGAGCTTCGCCGGGTCGTGCAGGCCATGAACCAGATGGTCGAGAAGCTCAAGGCGCTGTTCCAGGAGCAGGCCGAGCGTAGTGAAAAGCTGCGGGTCGAGTCCTATCAGGATTCGTTGACCGGGTTGGCCAACCGGCGCTATTTCGAGATGCAACTGAATGCGCGGGTGAGCAACCCGGAGCAGGCCAGCTCCGGTTATCTGCTGCTGTTGCGGGTCAAGGATCTGGCCGGCCTCAACCAGCGTCTCGGTGGCCAGCGCACCGATGAAGTGCTCAAGGCCGTCGGTGAGCAACTGACTCGCGAGTGCGCCAAGTATCCGGAGACCCAGAACCTGGTGACCCGTATCCGTGGCGGCGAGTTTGCAGTACTGGCACCGGGGCTGGTGCGCGAAGAAGCGTTGCAACTGGCGCAAAATCTCGACAGCGCCCTGGCCAGTCTGCACGCTACCGGCGCCACTGATGTGGCTGCCGTGGCGTCTATCGGCCTGGCGCCTTTCGCTCATGGTGACTCGCCGCAAGCCGTGCTCAGCCTCGGTGATCAGGCGCTGGCCCAGGCCGAAGGCCAGGGCGAGCAGAATTGGGCCTGCATCGAACACAGCCTCTCGGCCAGTGTCGGCGACGATCACCACGCCTGGCACCTGATGCTTGACCAGGCGCTGACACAGCGGCGCTTCGAGCTGTATTTCCAACCGGTAGTGGCCGCCCAGGACACGCAACTGGTACTGCATTACAAAGTGTTGTCGCGACTGCTCGACGAACACGGCCAGACCATCCCCGCCGGGCGTTTTCTGCCTTGGCTGGAGCGCTTCGGCTGGACCGCGCGTCTGGATCGGCTGATGCTCGAACGGGTATTGGCGCAAATGAGCGAACATGAAGAGTCGCTGGCGCTGAATCTGTCGTCGGCGACCCTGGGCGACCCGCAGGCGCAAAACAAAATTTTCGAGCTACTGCGTGCGCATTCCAACCTCGGCCCGCGTCTGACCCTGGAGATTGGCGAAGAACAACTGCCTGATCAGGCGGTACTGGAGCAACTGACCCGGCGCCTGCGCGAACTCGGCTTCTCACTGAGCCTGCAACGTTTTGGCGGACGCTTCAGCATGATCGGCAACCTGGCGCGGCTGGGGCTGGCGTACCTGAAGATCGATGGCAGCTACATTCGCTCGATTGATCTGGAGAGTGACAAACGCCTGTTCATCGAGGCGATCCAGCGAGCGGCGCACAGCATCGATTTGCCACTGATTGCCGAACGGGTCGAGACGGAAGGCGAGTTGTCGGTGATTCGCGAGATGGGACTATACGGTGTGCAGGGCCAGCTGTTCGGCGAGCCCAAGCCCTGGCGCTGATTCGATCACTCCCACGCAGCGCGTGGGAGTGATCGCAAGGGTGTGTCAGATCAACCCGGTCTCTTCATCATCGATCAATTGGCTCAAGCCACCCAAGGCTTCACGGGCCTGGTTTCGGTCCATGAGTTTGGCCTGGGCGGCCGTCGGCAGGTCGGTGACGCGAATCACGCCTTTCTGGGTCAGTACCTGAATCAGGTCATCGAGTACCCGGATCATTTCCAGGTCACTTTGCTTGAGCTGTTTGAGGCTGTTCTCCACAGCCGCATTGGCAAACCAGGCCTGGATTTCATGATTGTCGGCCGGCAGCGTTTCAGTGGCCTCGGCGTAGGCGGCGGGCTCCACGCGTACCAACAGGCCCTGCGCATCGCGTTGCACGTAAAACATTGAGCATCCCTCAGAATTGAACCAGCGTCTTGCTGACAGCAGCATAGGTCAACTGCGCGCCAGTATGTGGCGCAGCGACGAAATCGTCACCGGGCAGTGGACACAAACGTGACGACCGCCCCGGAAGGGGGCGGCCGTTTTCATGCATCAGCTGTTGTTGTGATCGATTTTGATGGTCGGGTCGCTACCGGCAATCAGGTTGTGCAGGTTGGCGCTTGACCAGTTGTTGCCCTCCAGCTTGATCGTCACGTCCGGCGTGGCGGCTGCGGCGTTGCCAGAGTTGAACTGACCGGTCGAGCTGACTTGCAGCGACGACACGCCATCGACCGTGGTGATCTTCAGGAAGTTGTCGATGGTGCTGCCGGTTTCGCCCTGCAACAGATCGCGCAGGTCGATCCGGTCGCCTTCGTTGGCCTTGAAGTCCTTGATCACGTCGTTGCCGGTGTCGCCGGCTTTCCAGACGAAGGTGTCGCCGCCCAAACCGCCGGTCAGGGTGTCATTGCCTTTTCCGCCCAGGAGAATGTCATTGCCGTCGCCACCGTCGAGCAAGTCGTTTCCTGTACCGCCGAGCAGGATGTCATTGCCGGTGCCGCCGTAGAGTTTGTCGTCGCCGCCCTGGCCGAAGATGATGTCATTGCCGGCACCACCGAGCAGCGTATCGGCACCATCCTGAGCGCCGGACACATCGAACACGCTGTAGTGCTCGGTGATGTACTGGTGCACATTGCTTGGTGTGACCTGGTTGGTCTCGGCTCCGGTTTGCAGGCCGACAAACGCCTGCAGCGAAGCGTAACCCTCGCCGGTGACGCTATTGAAGCTCACCAGGTCGCCGAAGATGATGTCATTGCCATCACCGCTGTTGACGGTGTCTTGACCTGGTAGCGTGGCCTCGCTGTGGCCGAGAATCGCGTTGGCCAGATCCGCGGGGTTGATATTGGCCAGCGGCTTGCCGTCGGTGGTGTTGTACGGCGCCAGATCGCTTTCCTTGACTTCGCCGTTCAGGCCGATGGCTTGCACAGTGGAGTTGGCAGCCGCCAGCAGGGCAAATGCCGCTGCGGCATTTGAGGCACTGGTTCTATCGACGTAACCATCGCCATCGTTGGCCGACAGCTCATAAGTGCCGTCGCCTTGCGCATGAAGTGTCAGGCCACTGTACTTGGAAGAGCTCCAGTTACCCTTGCCGTCCTCACTCCATTTGTAAACGGCGCCATTGGCATCGACCAGCGTACGAGTCGCACCGCCGATCACTGTGGTGAACGCATAGCCAGGCCTGTAGTCACCCAGTTTCAACAGGCTGTCCAGGGTCAGGTCCGTGGCGCTGTTGGACTTGAAGTCGACGACGACCGGGTTGGTCTGTTCATAGCTGGTGTAAGCGGTTGGCTCACCGTCGGTAATGAAGTAGGTGAGATTGATCGCATTAGGGTTGCTCTTCGCATCAGCACTGTAGAACCAGTTGGCGGTGGTCTTGAACACGTCCTCGTAGTTGGTGTATCCACCCGATTTCATGCCGTCGAGAACCGACTTCAAGTTCGCCAGGGCATCTTTGCTGGACAGGTCGATCGAAATCGACTGTTTGACTGTCGTGTCGAAGTCCACGAGGAACACTTTCACAGTACCCGGATTCGCGTCTTTCGAGGTCGCACTGGCGATCAGTGAAGTAAACACCGC
This sequence comes from Pseudomonas sp. GW456-E7, assembly GCF_059424105.1. Classification (NCBI taxonomy): domain Bacteria; kingdom Pseudomonadati; phylum Pseudomonadota; class Gammaproteobacteria; order Pseudomonadales; family Pseudomonadaceae; genus Pseudomonas; species Pseudomonas sp. GW456-E7. The sequence continues at coordinate 5,811 of NZ_JBWKZB010000081.1, forward strand.
CTCCAGAGACTTCTTCGCCGCCGACATGGAGGCGTCGCCCATACTGCCCGAGCTGTCGACCATGAAGGCGATATTGTAGTTCTGACCTGGTGCGACCGTCAGCCCGCCGACATCCGACACCACGATGTCATTGCCACTGGTGCCGGTGACGGTGTCGTTACCTGCGGTGGCAGTGAGCGGGTTATAGACCGCTGGATTGATCGTGATCGGAATCTGCGTCGTATTGCTGGCCGAATCACCCTGGCTCTCGGTCGAGACGGCCGTAACGGTCAGCGTGTTGGTGCCGGTGGCGTACGGTGCCGGGGTGTAGCTCAACTTGCTCACGTCCCACCCGCTGAGGTTGACGACGCCGTTACCGGTGGTGCCGGTAAAGGTGTGCGTGCCATCGGTCAGGGTCGCACCTGCAGGGATGCCGGCGATCGAGGTAATGGTCTGGGTTTCAGAGCCATCAGTGTCCACTGACGTTACCTTCAAGCCCAACGCGATGCTGCTGTTCTCGGCCACCTGAGACGTGGTGGCGGTCACGATCGGAGTATCCGCGACCGCGGTCACACTGAGGTCCAGCGTGGTGCTTGAGCCGGTATTGGTGGTGTAGGTCACAGTCGGAACCTTGCCACTCCAATTGTCGGCAGGGGTAAAGCTGTAGTCACCGTTGGCACCGAGCGTCAGCCTGCCCACGTTTGCGATGGTGGCGGTCCCCCCCGCGCTGTACTCGATGCCACCGATAGTGAACTTGGTCACGCTGAGAGCGTTGTCCACATCACGGTCGTTGGTCAGTACGTTACCGGTGGAGATCTGGTCCTCAAGAGTGGTTTTGAGGTCCGCAGCCAGCACACTCGGGTCATCGACTGGCGTGACGCTGATATTCAGGGTCGAGGTGACGTTGGGTCCCAAACCGTCGGTGACGGTGTAGGTGACGGTTGGCACTGTGCCGTTGTAGTTGGCGACCGGGGTGAAGGTGTAGGCGCCGCTGGCTGCGATCACCAGGGTACCGACATTGGCGATGGTCGCCGTGGTACCGGCCGTGTAGGTGGTCGAACCGATGGTGAAGTTGACCACGCTGACCGGGCCATCGACGCTGCTCGTGCCGGTGAGAACGCTGCCGCTCAAGGCAGTGTCTTCCAGGGTCGAGACCGTTTCGCTGGCGTCGGTGAAGCTGTCGTTGACCGGCGTAACGCTGATGTTCAGGGTCGAGGTGTCGTTAGGTCCCGAACCGTCGGTGACGGTGTAGGTGACGGTCGGCACCGTGCCGTTGTAGTTGGCGGCCGGGGTAAAGGTGTAAGCCCCGTTCGCGGCGATCACCAGGGTACCGACGTTGGCGATGGTCGCGGTGCTGCCAGCGGTGTAGGTGGTATCACCGATGGTGAAGTTGACCACGCTGACCGGGCCGTCGACGCTGCTGGTGCCAGTGAGGACGCTGCCGGTGAGGGCAGTGTCTTCCAGGGTCGAGAGCGTTTCGTTGGCGTCGGTGAAGCTGTCGTCGACCGGCGTGACGCTGATGTTCAGGGTCGAAGTGTCGTTGGTTCCCGAACCGTCGGTGACGGTGTAGGTGACGGTCGGCACGGTGCCGTTGTAGTTGGCGGCCGGAGTGAAGGTGTAAGCGCCGTTCGCCGCGATCACCAGAGTGCCGACATTGGCAATGGTCGCCGTGGTACCGGCCGTGTAGGTGGTCGAACCAATGGTGAAGTTGACCACGCTGACCGCGCCATCGACGCTCGAGGTGCCAGTGAGAACGCTGCCCGTCAGGGCGGTGTCTTCAAGGGTCGAGAGCGTTTCGTTGGCGTCGGTGAAGCTGTCATCGACCGGGGTGACGCTGATGTTCAGGGTCGAGGTGTCGTTAGGTCCTGAACCGTCGGTGACGCTGTAGGTGACGGTTGGCACGGTGCCGTTGTAGTTGGCAGCCGGGGTGAAGGTGTAAGCCCCGTTCGCCGCGATCACCAGGGTGCCGACGTTGGCGATGGTCGCGGTCTGGCCGGCGGTAAAGGTTCCAGGAACGCCGTCGATGCTGAAGTTGACCACGCTGACCGGGCCATCGACGCTGCTTGTGCCGCTGAGGACGCTGCCGGTGAGGGCGGTGTCTTCCAGAGTCGAGAGCGTTTCGTTGGCGTCGGTGAAGCTGTCGTCGACCGGCGTAACGCTGATGTTCAGGGTCGAGGTGTCGTTGGGTCCCGAACCGTCGGTGACGGTATAGGTGACGGTCGGCACCGTGCCGTTGTAGTTGGCAGCCGGGGTGAAGGTATAGGCCCCGTTCGCCGCGATTACCAGGGTGCCGACGTTGGCGATGGTCGCGGTCTGGCCGGCGTTGAAGGTGCCAGTCACACCGTCGATGCTGAAGTTGACCACGCTGACCGGGCCGTCAACGCTGCTCGTGCCAGTGAGAACGCTGCCGGTCAGGGCGGTGTCTTCCAGGGTGGAGAGCGTTTCGTTGGCATCGGTGAAGCTGTCGTCGACCGGCGTGACGCTGATGTTCAGGGTCGAAGTGTCGTTGGTCCCCGAACCGTCAGTGACGGTGTAGGTGACGGTTGGCACCGTGCCGTTGTAGTTGGCGGCCGGGGTGAAGGTGTAAGCGCCGTTCGCCGCGATCACCAGGGTGCCGACATTGGCAATGGTCGCCGTGCTGCCGGCCGTGTAGGTGGTCGAACCAATGGTGAAGTTGACCACACTGACCGGGCCGTCGACGCTCGAGGTGCCGGTGAGGACGCTGCCGGTGAGGACCGTATCTTCAGCGGTGGTCACGCTTTCACTGATATCGGTGAAGCTGTCATCGACCGGGGTAACGCTGATGTTCAGGGTCGAAGTGTCGTCTGTGCCGGAACCGTCAGTGATGGTGTAGGTAACCGTTGGCACAGTGCCGTTGTAGTTGGCAGCCGGGGTGAAGGTGTAAGCCCCGTTCGCCGCGATCACCAGGGTACCGACGTTGGTGATGGTCGCGGTCTGGCCGGCGGTAAAGGTGCCAGGAACGCCGTCGATGCTGAAGTTGACCACGCTGACCGGGCCGTCAACGCTCGAGGTGCCGCTGAGGACGCTGCCGGTCAGGGCGGTGTCTTCCAGAGTCGAGAGCGTTTCGTTGGCGTCGGTGAAGTTGTCGTTGACCGGCGTAACGCTGATGTTCAGGGTCGAGGTGTCGTTAGGTCCCGAACCGTCGGTGACGGTGTAGGTAACGGTTGGCACCGTGCCGTTGTAGTTGGCGGCCGGGGTGAAGGTGTAAGCCCCGTTCGCCGCGATCACCAGGGTGCCGACGTTGGCGATGGTCGCAGTCTGGCCGGCGTTGAAAGTACCCGTCACACCGTCGATGCTGAAGTTGGCCACGCTGACCGGGCCGTCGACGCTGCTCGTGCCAGTGAGGACGCTGCCGGTGAGGGCAGTGTCTTCCAAGGTCGAGAGCGTTTCGCTGGCGTCGGTGAAGTTGTCGTTGACCGGCGTGACGCTGATGTTCAGGGTCGAAGTGTCGT
>NZ_JBWKZB010000081.1:9361-12476 GCF_059424105.1 Pseudomonas sp. GW456-E7
AGGTCGAGAGCGTTTCGCTGGCGTCGGTGAAGTTGTCGTTGACCGGCGTGACGCTGATGTTCAGGGTCGAAGTGTCGTTGGCTCCCGAACCGTCAGTGACGGTGTAGGTAACAGTCGGCACGGTGCCGTTGTAGTTGGCGGCCGGGGTGAAGGTGTAAGCGCCGTTGGCCCCAATGACCAGGGTGCCGACGTTGGCGATGGTCGCAGTCTGGCCGGCGTTGAAAGTACCAGTCACACCGTCGATGCTGAAGTTGACCACACTGACCGGGCCGTCAACGCTCGAGGTGCCGCTGAGGACGCTGCCGGTCAGGGCGGTGTCTTCCAGAGTGGAGAGCGTTTCATTGGCGTCGGTGAAGCTGTCGTCGACCGGCGTGACGCTGATGTTCAGGGTCGAGGTGACGTTGGGTCCCGAACCGTCGGTGACGGTGTAGGTGACCGTTGGCACGGTGCCGTTGTAGTTGGCAGCCGGGGTGAAGGTGTAGGCGCCGCTGGCTGCGATCACCAGGGTGCCGACATTGGCAATGGTCGCCGTGGTGCCGGCCGTGTAAGTGGTCGAACCAATGGTGAAGTTGACCACGCTGACCGGGCCATCGACGCTCGAGGTGCCAGTGAGGACGCTGCCGCTCAGGGGCGTGTCTTCCAGGGTGGAGACCGTTTCGCTGGCGTCGGTGAAGTTGTCGTTGACCGGCGTGACGCTGATGTTCAGGGTCGAAGTGTCGTTGGGTCCCGAACCGTCAGTGACGGTGTAGGTGACGGTCGGCACCGTGCCGTTGTAGTTGGCAGCCGGGGTGAAGGTGTAAGCCCCATTGGCACCGATCACCAGGGTACCGACGTTGGCGATGGTCGCCGTGCTGCCGGCGGCGTAGGTGGTATCACCGATGGTGAAATTGACCACGCTGACCGGGCCATCGACGCTGCTCGTGCCATTGAGGACGCTGCCGCTGAGGACGGTGTCTTCCAGGGTGGAGGGCGTTTCGTTGGCGTCGGTGAAGTTGTCGTTGACCGGCGTAACGCTGATGTTCAGCGTACTGCTCGAGCCAGTATTGGTGGTGTATGTCACCTGTGGAACGTTGCCATTCCAGTCGGCAGCCGGCTTGAAGGTGTAGTCGCCGTTGCTGGTAATGATCAGCGTACCGACACCCGTGATCGTCGCGGTCTGGCCCGCCGTGAAACTGCCGTTGACCCCGTTCACGCTGAAGCTTGCGACGCTCAGGACATTATCGACATCCTGGTCGTTGGTCAGCACGTTACCGATCGCGTTGTGATCTTCTTCGACGGTGATCTGGTCCGACTGCAGCACGCTGGCGTCATCGACGGCAGCCACGTGCACCACCAGTGGCAGCGAAGTGCTCGCGCTTGGGGCATCGCCGTCTTTGGCGGTGGCCGTTACGGTCAGGGGGATGTCGCCATTGAAGTTCGTCGGCGGTGTCAGCTTGAGCGTGGACAGGTTCCAACCCGTAATGTCCACCGACGTCGAGCCGTCGGCAGCATTGAAGGTGTGGGTGCCATCGGTGAGGCTGGAACCCGCCGGCAAGCCGTTCAGTGTGAGGGTGAGCGTTTCCGAGCCGTCGGCGTCATTGGTGTGGGCCTGGATGGTGGACAACAGGATCGCGTTGTCCTCAAGGCCCGAGTTGAGCACCTGAGTGACATTGATGTTGTCCAGCAAGCCGCCCAGGCTGTTGCTGTCCCCAGCGCGGAACTCGAGTTTCTGGTTGCCATCGGCAGTGACCGGAATGTCGAAGCTGTAGTGCTGCATGCCCGTGGTCGAGGTGTTCAGGGTGCCAATGAGTTGACCGCCCCAGTACACGTTGATGAGCGAATTATCTACGCCGGCACGCGGTGCATAGTCGAACGACACGTTGTACGTGGTGCCGGCCTTCGCATCGATAGTGGTGTAGAGGTTGCTCGCATCACCGGTATTACGCTCGAGTTCGATGACCTGGTTATTGCCGCCGGCACCGTAGACGCTGGCTTTGCCGATTTCGACCATGCCCCCGTGGTTGTCAGTGTGCCAGGCGCCGTTGCCGAGCTTGCTGACATCGACGTCGATACTCGCAGCGACTTCCTGGAAGTCGGTCGAGGCAACAACACCGCCACCGGTCAGCGACAGGCTCGGGGTATCGGTGACTGGCGCGACGACGATGGTACCGGTTGCCGAAGTAGCAGAAGGCATGCCACCGTTGTCGGTCGCGCTGTAGGTGAAGCTGGTGGTGCCACTCCAGTCGCCGGTGGGTTTGAAGTAAACCGTTGCGCCATTGGCCGTTGCGGAGATCACGCTGCTGGCGGTCAGCTCGATGGTCCCGGTGGCGTCTGCGTAAAACTTGCCATTGGCCGGCAGGCTGGTCAGGGTGAAGTGATTGACGCTGCCGTCAATGTCATTGCCGCCGAGCTGCACGGCGATCAAATGATCTTCATCACCCCTGGCCGAAGTGGAGTTAACGGTCGGAGCGTCGTTGACCGGGTTGACCGTGATGTCCAGCGTGCTGGTGGAGTTGGTGTTGGTGGTGTAGCCGATCTGTGGAACTGTTCCGTTCCAGTTCGCGGCAGGGGTGAAACTGTAATCGCCGTTGGTGGCGATAGTCACAGTACCGACGCCGGAGATAGTCGCGACTTGACCCGCGGTAAAGGAGCCGGGGACGCCTTGTATGGTGAATGTCGCGACACTCAGAGCGTTGTCGACATCGATGTCATTGCCAAGCACGTTGCCCGTTGCAGCGTGGTCTTCATCGACGGTCTTTGTATCTGCAATCAGGACGCTCGGGTCATCGACCGGGGTGACGCTGATGTTCAGGCTCGAGGTGACATTGCTGCCGGAGCCGTCGGTGACGGTGTAGCTCACCGTGGGTACCGTGCCGTTGTAGTTGGTGGCCGGGGTGAAAGTGTAGGTGCCGTTCGCTCCGACCACCAGGGTGCCGACGTTGGCGATGGTCGCGGTCTGGCCGGCGTTGAAAGTCCCAGGAACGCCGTCGATGGTGAAATTCACCACGCCGACTGGACCGTCGACGCTGCTCGTGCCAGTGAGGACGCTGCCGGTCACGGCCGTGTCTTCGGCGGTGGTCACGCTTTCGCTGATGTCGGTAAAGCTGTCGTCAACCGGGGTGACGTTGATGGTCAG
>NZ_JBWKZB010000082.1:0-1466 GCF_059424105.1 Pseudomonas sp. GW456-E7
CTACAGACGAACGCGATCTGTTGTAGGAGCTGCCGCAGGCTGCGATCTTTTATGCTTCAGACCTACCGCTCAAACAACTCCATCTGCTCGAACCCGCCCCGCAAGTCCTCCAGCCGCACGCCCACACCCAACAACCGCACTGGCTTACCGCCACGATTGAAGGCCTGGGTCAGCATCAACTGATAACTTCCCAGATCCCGCCCTGCCCCGGCCTGCTCCAATGTCGTCTGCGTGAAGTCGTGAAATTTCACTTTGACGAATGGCTTGCCCGGACGATAACTGCTGTCGATTCGCGCCATGCGACCGGCCAGGGTCTCCAGCAGCTCGGGCAACTTATCCAGGCAACTCTTCAGGTCCGGCAGGTCAACGTCGTAGGTATTTTCGACACTGATTGACTGACGACGACTGTCGTTGTGCACCACCCGCTCATCAATCCCGCGGGCCAGGCTCCAGAGTCGCTCACCAAAGCTGCCGAACTCACGCACCAGCGCCAACTTGTCCCACTCGCGCAGTTGCAGGCAATCAGTGATCCCCAGCTTGCCAAGCTTGTCGGCGGTGACTTTGCCGACCCCGTGCAGCTTGCTCACCGGCAAGCCGCTGACAAAGTCCTCGACCTGGTCCGGCGTGATGACGAACAGCCCGTTGGGCTTTTTCCAGTCACTGGCGATCTTGGCCAGAAACTTGTTCGGCGCCACGCCCGCGGACACGGTGATGTGCAACTGATTGGAGACCCGGCGCCGGATGTCCTGGGCAATTCGCGTTGCACTGCCAGCGAAATGCGCGCTGTCCGACACATCGAGGTAGGCCTCGTCGAGCGAGAGCGGCTCGATGATCTCGGTGTAATCGCGAAAGATCGTGTGGATTTCCCTGGACGCTTCTCGATAGGCATCCATGCGTGGCTTGACGATGGTCAGGTCCGGGCACAGCTTCAAGGCATGCCCCGAGGACATCGCCGAACGCACCCCGTACGCCCGCGCCTCATAATTGCAGGTGGCGATCACCCCGCGCCGGTCCGCCGACCCACCCACCGCCAATGGCTTGCCGGCCAGACGCGGGTCGTCACGCATCTCAATGGCGGCGTAGAAACAGTCACAATCGACGTGGATGATCTTTCGCTGAGTCATGGCAAAGCAGAATTCATGGCAAGGAAAAGGCGTGTTGGTGTGACGGACATCCAGTATCTCACCGACACCTGTATATAGCACCAGTAGTCTGAATGTTCTTTTCGACGCGTGGGAAATGTCGTTGGTAAATTTATTTTTTCAATCAGAAAAACATTCCCGATAGAGCCGCAGGCCTTGCCCCGCCTGCCTCACAGACTGACCAACCCGCTCATCTGAAAGCTAACCGCTTGAAGCAAAACAGGTTTTATCGGAATTGAAGGTTGACACCCCGGCGTATCTCTATAGAATGCCGACACACAGACGCGGGATGGAGCAGTCTGGTAGCTCGTCGGGCTCATAACC
>NZ_JBWKZB010000082.1:1565-11987 GCF_059424105.1 Pseudomonas sp. GW456-E7
CCGAAGGTCGTCGGTTCAAATCCGGCTCCCGCAACCAAACATCAAAAAAGGCTACTCGAAAGAGTGGCCTTTTTTGTGCGCGCTTGCTTTGTGTCGCCTGGCGTCGAAACAAGGTCTGGAGACTCAGCGACGACAAAACCGGAAATCGTTCTGATTCCGAAACTTAGGTCATCACTGCGACCGTTTGCCGCAACTCAACGTTTATTTGACCCGTTTCAGGATTAACGGTTGACACCCCGGCGTATCTCTATAGAATGCCGCCACACAGACGCGGGATGGAGCAGTCTGGTAGCTCGTCGGGCTCATAACCCGAAGGTCGTCGGTTCAAATCCGGCTCCCGCAACCAAACATCAAAAAAGGCTACTCGAAAGAGTGGCCTTTTTTGTATCTGTTGAAAAAGTCCTTTCGCAACAATGATCTGTCACTGTGCAGCAAGCCGTTTGGGGCCACCCATGCGCCGGGTTCAGACTATGCTCAATCGCAGGCTGAAGCCTTCACGACCGATGTCGCGCCGTCCCCGTCGCCCGGTGACAGGCGTTAATATTTGTGATTATTTTTTTCTACAGGGATTGGTAACTTGGCTGGATACCCCCATCCTGTCGCGCACAATCCAAGAGGTGATTGATGCGCGCCAACTCGTCTGATTCACAAGACACCGTCACAGCGACACAACCGATCAAGGCTGAGCGTTTGCGCCTGCTTGATCGTTTAAGCAAATACCGTCAACCCATTGGCCTGGCGATCACCCTGCTGCTGTTCGCGATCGCGTTGGTTGCCTGTCGCCACCTGCTGAGCGAACTCGACCTTTACGCGCTGCACGACTCGATCCTCGAAGTTCCAAAACCTGCCTTGCTGGGCGCCTTGGGCGCAACCGTGGTGGGCTTCATCATTTTGCTTGGCTACGAATGGTCGGCCAGCCGCTATGCCGAGGTGAACCTGGCGCCGCGCACACTGGCACTGGGCGGTTTCACGGCCTTTGCCATCGGCAACGCCATCGGCCTTTCAATGTTGTCGGGCGGCTCGGTGCGCTATCGCCTCTATGCCCGTCATGGCCTGGGAGCGGCTGAGGTCGCCCGCATGACGCTGTTCGCCAGCCTCTCGCTGGGTTGCGCCCTGCCGCCGCTGGCCGCCCTGGCGACGCTCAGCGACCTGCCTGCCGCGGCCACCGCCCTGGGACTCTCCGAGACATTGCTTGGCGTAGTGGCCAGCGCCGTGCTCGTGCTGTTTTCGGTGCTGGCCATCGGTATCTACCGTCGCCGGTTGCCGGAACAGCCTTACCCGGACAACCTGCTGGTCAGGATCGGGCGCCGCACCCTGCGCCTTCCAGGAACTCGCCTGACGTTCCTGCAATTGATCATCACCGCCCTGGACGTTGCCGCCGCCGCAACGGTGCTGTATCTGCTGCTGCCGGAAACGCCGCCCTTCGGTGCGTTCCTTCTGGTGTACCTGCTGGCTTTGGCCGCCGGTGTGCTCAGCCACGTGCCGGGCGGTGTCGGGGTGTTCGAGGCGATCTTGCTGGCGGCCTTTTCCGACACCCTGGGTGCTGCGCCGCTGGCGGCCGCCCTGCTGCTCTATCGCTTGATCTACGTGGTCCTGCCCTTGCTGGTGGCCTGCCTGCTGTTGCTGGTCAACGAAGGTCAGCGCCTGTTCCAGACACGCCAGACGTTGCGCGCGGCCTCAGGCCTGGCGGCGCCGATACTGGCGGTGCTGGTGTTTCTGTCCGGGGTTGTCCTGCTGTTCTCCGGCGCCACCCCGGAAATCGACACCCGCCTGGAACACATCGGTTTTCTGATCCCCCATCGACTGGTCGATGCTTCGCACTTTGGCGCCAGCCTGGTCGGCGTGCTTTGCCTGTTGCTGGCCCAGGGCCTGCGCCGCCGGTTGTCGGCCGCGTGGATGTTGACCACCATCCTGTTGCTGGTCGGCGCCCTGCTCTCACTGCTCAAGGGTTTCGACTGGGAAGAAGCCAGCCTGATGGTGCTGACGGCGAGCCTGCTCGGGGTATTCCGCCGCTCGTTCTACCGCCCCAGCCGCCTGACCGAAGTACCGTTCTCGCCGCTGTACCTGGTGGCCAGCCTGTGCGTGCTCGGGGCGTCGATCTGGTTGCTGCTGTTTGCCTATCAGGACGTTCCGTACAGCCATCAACTCTGGTGGCAATTCACTCTGGACGCCGATGCCCCTCGCGGCCTGCGTTCGCTGCTCGGGGCTGCCGTGCTGCTGGTCGTGGTGTCGCTGACCTGGTTGCTGCGCACCGCGCGCCCGGTCATTCACCTGCCGACACCCGAGGAGCTGGAGCGCGCCAGCAAGATCCTCATGGCCTCCGCGCAACCCGATGGCGGCCTGGCCCTGACCGGTGACAAGGCGCTGCTGTTCCACCCCAACGACGAGGCGTTCCTGATGTACGCCCGTCGCGGCCGCAGCCTGGTGGCGCTGTATGACCCGATCGGCCCGGGCCAGCAGCGGGCGGAAATGATCTGGCAGTTCCGCGACCTGTGCGACATCCACCACGCCCGCCCCGTGTTCTATCAGGTGCGCGCAGAGAACCTGCCGTACTACATGGACATCGGCCTGACCGCGATCAAGCTCGGCGAAGAAGCCCGGGTCGACCTCAAGCGTTTTGATCTCGAAGCCAAGGGCAAAGAGATGAAGGACCTGCGCTACACCTGGAACCGTGGCACCCGCGATGGCCTGTCGCTGGAAATCTTCGAGCCGGGCCAGGCGCCGATGGATGAACTCAAGGTGATTTCCGATGCCTGGCTGACCGGCAAGAACGTCCGCGAGAAAGGTTTTTCGCTGGGCCGTTTCAGCGATGACTACCTGAAGTATTTCCGCATCGCGGTGATTCGTTTCGAAGGACGCCCGGTGGCGTTCGCCAACTTGCTCGAGACCTACGGCCACGACCTGGCCAGCCTCGACCTGATGCGCGCGCACCCGGACGCCCCGAAGCTGACCATGGAATTCATGATGGTCGGCCTGATTCAACATTATAAAAACCATGGATACGCGCGCTTCAGCCTGGGCATGGTGCCGTTGTCGGGGTTGCAACCCCGTCGCGGCGCGCCATTGACCCAGCGCCTGGGCTCGATGGTATTCCGCCGTGGTGAGCAGCTGTACAACTTCCAGGGCTTGCGCCGCTTCAAAGACAAGTTCCAGCCTGATTGGGAACCCCGTTATATGGCCGTGCCCGCCGGACTCGATCCGCTGGTTGCGCTGGCCGACACTGCCGCCCTGATCGCGGGCGGCTTGACCGGATTGGTGAAACGCTGATGATTCAACGCTCCTTGCGGTATGTATTGGGCACACTGGTGATAGTGGCCCTGATTCTCGGTGGCGGTTACTGGTACCTGAAACGCCCGGCACCGGAACCGACCCTCGAATGGCTGACCCCGACCGACGGTGCGGCGATGACCCGTGTCATCCCCGGCACCACGCCACGCGCCCAGGTGCTGGTGGCGGTCAACGAAGACCAGAAACTCAGCGACAAACAATTGATGACCCTGAGCCGCAGTGGCTCGGCGCAGATTGTCCAGGTGATCCTGCCCAAGGACTGCCTGCTGCAAAGTCGCGCCCTGCAATCGGGCCTGAGAGAGCTCGAAGGCCCGGCGACCCTGGTCAGCGGCATCGGCCCGGGTGCCGTGCTGGCCTGGCGCTGGTTGTCCGAGCAGAAGAATGACAAGGCCCAGGCCATCTCGGTCGACCTGGCCCTGGAAAAGGGTGGCTGCACTCACCTGCTGCCCAAAAGCGCAGCCCACGGTCACTGGCTGGTCGCGTGGAACGACAACCCGGACGACACCAGTGCCGGCTTCGTGCGTAATCAGCCGAATGCCGAAACCAGCATCAGCGACTACGACATCAACCTGCCGCAAGTGCTGAACAACGAACTGCGCAAGATCCTTGTCGGCGGCGACAAAGCCGCTGGTGGCCTGCAGATTCCGGTGGTCGAAGTGCCCGCCGGCCAGGCCAGGGACACCGTGACCCTGTTCCTGTCCGGTGACGGCGGCTGGCGCGACCTCGACCGCGACGTGGCGGGCGAGATGGCCAAGATCGGCTACCCGGTGGTCGGCATCGACACCCTGCGCTACTACTGGCAGCACAAGAGCCCCGAGCAAAGCGCGCTGGACCTGACCGAACTGATGCAGCACTACCGGCAGAAATGGGGCACCAAGCGCTTCATCCTGACCGGTTACTCGTTCGGTGCCGACGTACTGCCGGCGATCTACAACCGCCTGGCCGAATCGGAACAGCAACGCGTCGACGCGATCATCCTGCTGGCCTTCGCCCGCACCGGCAGCTTCGAAATCGAAGTCGAAGGCTGGCTCGGCAACGCCGGCAAGGAAGCCGCCACTGGCCCGGAGATGGCCAAGCTGCCAGCCGCCAAAGTGGTGTGCATCTACGGCGAAGAAGAAACCGACGAGAGTGGCTGCACCGACAAGACCGCGGTGGGCGAAGCCATCAAGCTGCCTGGCGGCCACCACTTCGACGAGAACTACCCGGCGCTGGCCAAGCGTCTGGTGGAGGTGATCGAGAAGCGACAGGTGAAGGAAACGGCTGCTGCAGAGTGATCTGAGCAGCCGAAAAAAGCCCCCGCTACCTCACGGTAGCGGGGGCTTTTTCATTCCACCACACACCACACACCACACACCCCCTGTGGGAGCGAGCTTGCTCGCGATAGCGGTAGATCAGTCAGCATTTCTGTTGAATGTGGCACCGCCATCGCGAGCAAGCTCGCTCCCACAGAGGTTCTGAAGTATCCAGCGACCAGGTACAAAAAAGCCCCCGCCGCCGCAAGGCAACGGGGGCTTTTTTGGTCACTTACATCTCGACCTGAGTACCCAACTCAATCACCCGGTTCAGCGGCAGATTGAAGAAACGCAAATTGCCGTTGGCGTTCTGCAACATGAAGGCAAACAGCGCCTCCCGCCAGCGTGACATGCCTTCAAGCTTGGAAGCGATGACCGTTTCGCGGCTGAGGAAGTACGTCGTGCGCATCGGGCTGAAGTCCAGTTCGTCGAGGTGACACAGCTTCAACGCCTTCGGTACGTCCGGTTCGTCGGTGAAGCCGAAGTGCAGGATCACCCGGAAGAAACCTTCGCCGTAGGAATCCACCTCGAAGCGCCGCGTCGGCGGCACCCGCGGGATGTCTTCGTACACCACCGTCAGCAGTACCACTTGCTCATGCAGCACCTGGTTATGCAGCAGGTTGTGCAACAGCGCGTGGGGCACGGCATCCGGCCGCGCCGTGAGGAACACGGCAGTACCCTGAACGCGATGGGGTGGTTGTACCGCGATACTGCTGATAAAGATCGGCAGCGGCAAACCACCCTCATCGATGCGCTCGACCAGCAACTGCTTGCCGCGCTTCCAGGTGGTCATCAGCACAAACAGCGCGAAACCGGCGATGACCGGGAATGCACCGCCCTGAACGATTTTCGGCACGTTGGCGGCGAAGTACACACCGTCTACCAACAGGAAACCCAACAGGATCGGCACCACAAGCACCGGTGGCCACTTCCATAGCAACAGGATCACCGCGGACACCAGGATACTGGTCATCAGCATGGTCCCGGTCACGGCCACACCGTAGGCCGAGGCCAGGGCGCCGGAGGATTCGAACCCCAGCACCAACAGCACCACGCCGACCATCAACGCCCAGTTCACCGCGCCGATGTAGATCTGGCCCTGTTCGGCACTGGACGTGTGCTGGATATGCATGCGCGGAATGTAACCGAGCTGGATCGCCTGACGGGTCAGGGAGAACGCACCGGAAATCACCGCTTGCGAGGCAATCACCGTGGCCAGGGTCGACAGGCCGACCAGCGGGATCAATGCCCAGCTCGGTGCCAGCAGGTAGAACGGGTTACGGGCAGCTTCCGGATCACCCAGCAGGAGCGCGCCCTGGCCGAAGTAGTTCAGCACCAGCGCCGGCAGCACGAGGATGAACCAGGCACGAGCGATCGGCTTGCGACCGAAGTGCCCCATGTCCGCGTACAGTGCTTCGGCACCGGTCAGTGCGAGTACCACGGCACCGAGAATCGACAGGCCCATGCCCGGATGGACCATGAAGAAACGTACGCCCCACACCGGGTTCATCGCTTCCAGGACTTCCGGGTGCTGGCTGATGCCATAGACGCCCAGCGCACCCAGCACCAGGAACCAGGTGACCATGATCGGCCCGAACAGAATACCGATGCGCGCCGTGCCGTGACGCTGGATCAGAAACAGCGCGACCAGCACCACCAGCGACAATGGCACCACCCAATGGTCGATACCTTCGAATGCCAGCCCCAGGCCTTCAATCGCCGACAGCACGGAAATCGCCGGGGTAATCATGCTGTCGCCATAGAACAGCGCCGCACCGATCAGCCCGCACACCACCAACAACGTGCGCAGCTTCGCGTGGCCCGCCGCCGCCCGCCGGGCCAGTGCGGTCAAGGCCATGATCCCGCCTTCGCCCTGGTTGTCGGCGCGCAGTACAAACATCATGTACTTGATCGACACGACCCAGATCAGCGACCAGAAAATGAGTGCCAGAATCCCCAGCACCCCGTCATGGTTGACCGGCACGCCATAGCCTCCGGAAAACACTTCCTTGAGGGTGTACAACGGACTGGTGCCGATATCGCCATAAACCACCCCGACTGCCGCGACCAGCATGCCGATCGGCTTCACCGCCGAATGCTCGGCACCGGCAGCCTGACTACTTGCCTGACCCATCCACCACTCCTACTTCTCAGACCCGGGCTTCTTTGAAAGAAGCACTATGCTTTGTCGTGCAGCATGCGCTGTTTTACATAAGGTTACAGACGTTTTGTTGACTGTAAAAAACCAGTAAAGCGTAACGGCGCGAAGCATAGCGCAGCACTCGTCGTATTTCCCTGCATAAAGCTGGTCAAGTGGGCTTACCATCGCTAGAATTGCGCACTTTTTGATCAGAGGCGCCCAAGCGTCCGTCTGTCGCCCCGCCTTTAGGCCGGAGGCACTCCCTATACCGAGGTTAGACATGTCCACCACTCCTGCGCCGGCCAATCCAAAAGTTGGCTTCGTATCCCTGGGTTGCCCCAAAGCACTGGTCGACTCCGAGCGCATCCTTACCCAGCTGCGCATGGAAGGCTATGACGTCGTGTCCACCTACCAGGACGCCGACGTCGTGGTGGTCAACACCTGCGGCTTCATCGATTCGGCCAAGGCCGAGTCCCTGGAAGTGATCGGCGAAGCCATCAAGGAAAACGGCAAGGTCATCGTGACCGGCTGCATGGGCGTCGAAGAAGGCAACATTCGCGACGTACACCCGAGCGTGCTGGCCGTGACCGGTCCGCAGCAGTACGAGCAAGTGGTCAACGCCGTGCACGAAGTCGTGCCGCCACGCCAGGACCACAACCCGCTGATCGACCTGGTGCCGCCACAAGGCATCAAGCTGACTCCGCGCCACTACGCCTACCTGAAGATTTCCGAAGGCTGCAACCACAGCTGCAGCTTCTGCATCATCCCGTCGATGCGCGGAAAACTGGTCAGCCGCCCAGTGGGCGACGTGCTCGACGAGGCCCAGCGCCTGGTCAAGTCCGGCGTCAAGGAGCTGTTGGTGATCTCCCAGGACACCAGTGCCTACGGCGTCGACGTGAAATACCGCACCGGTTTCTGGAACGGCGCGCCGGTGAAAACCCGCATGACCGAACTCTGCGAAGCCCTGAGCACCCTCGGCGTCTGGGTTCGCCTGCACTACGTTTACCCGTACCCGCACGTTGACGAGCTGATCCCGCTGATGGCCGCCGGCAAGATCCTGCCGTACCTGGACATCCCGTTCCAGCACGCCAGCCCGAAGGTGTTGAAGTCGATGAAGCGCCCGGCCTTCGAAGACAAGACCCTGGCACGCATCAAGAACTGGCGCGAAATCTGCCCGGACCTGATCATCCGTTCGACCTTCATCGTCGGCTTCCCCGGCGAGACCGAAGAGGACTTCCAGTACCTGCTGAACTGGCTGACCGAAGCCCAGCTCGACCGTGTCGGCTGCTTCCAGTACTCGCCGGTTGAAGGCGCACCGGCCAATGACCTGGACCTGGAAGTCGTCCCGGACGACGTCAAGCAGGACCGTTGGGAGCGCTTCATGGCGCACCAGCAGGCCATCAGCTCGGCGCGCCTGCAAATGCGCATCGGCCGTGAGATCGAAGTGCTGGTCGATGAAGTCGACGAGCAAGGCGCCGTGGGTCGCTGCTTCTTCGACGCCCCGGAAATCGACGGTAACGTATTCATCGATAACGGCAGCAACCTCAAGCCGGGCGACAAGGTCTGGTGCAAAGTGACCGACGCCGACGAATACGACCTGTGGGCTGAACAGATCTAAACGCAAAAAATACAAAAAGCCCCGCTCTCTTGACGAGATGCGGGGCTTTTTTACGGCTATCGTTTGCACATGGAAGGATTCCTATCAACCACTGCATAAGAGGCAGACGGGCATGCGTCAGCATTCGGTCATCCACACGCCGAAACTCGGTGACTACGAAGAATTGACCCGGGTCTGGGAGGCCTCGGTGCGCGCCACCCACGACTTCCTGCCGGACAGCTACATCGAGCTGCTGAAAAACCTGGTGCTGACCCGCTACCTCGACTCGGTGATGCTGATCTGCACCAAGGATTCGAGCCAGCGCATCACCGGATTCGCCGGCGTCGCGGCCGGCAAGATCGAAATGCTCTTCATCGACCCCGACCATCGCGGCCAGGGCCTGGGCAAGAAATTGTTGCGTTATGCCCTGGAACACCTGAACGCCGATGAACTGGACGTCAACGAACAGAACCCGCAAGCCCTCGGCTTTTACTTCAAGCAGGGTTTCGAGGTCATCGGTCGCTCGGAAGTCGATGGCATGGGCCAGCCGTATCCGTTGTTGCACATGCGTATGCGTCAGGCTGAAAAACTCACGCGCAATGGCTGACACAACCAGGAACCAAATGTGGGAGCGGGCTTGCTCGCGAAGAGGCCATCAAATTCAACATCAATATTGGCTGATAAACCGCTTTCGCGAGCAAGCCCGCTCCCACAAAAAGCCTCACGGCGTAAATGGAACCGGGATTAACCGGCGCCAGGCAGGTACAATGCCTACCCCCTTTTTGTTACGGCCCTGACATGACTGACCCGATTCGTCTCTCCAAACGCCTCATCGAACTCGTCGGCTGTTCCCGTCGGGAGGCTGAGCTGTTCATCGAGGGCGGCTGGGTCACCGTCGACGGCGTGGTCATCGACGAGCCGCAATTCAAGGTCGACACCCAGAAAGTCGAGCTTGATCCAGAAGCCAAGGCCACCGCGCCGGAACCGGTGACCCTGCTGCTCAACGTGCCGGCCGGCATGGACGCAGACACCGCCATGGCCACCCTCGGCGCCGAGACCCTGAGCGAAGAACACCGCTACGGCAAGCGCCCGTTGCGCGGGCACTTCCTGCGCCTGACCGCCAGCACCGACCTGCAGGCCAACGCCAGCGGGCTGCTGGTGTTCACCCAGGACTGGAAAATCCTGCGCAAGCTCACCGCCGACTCCAGCAAGATCGAGCAAGAGTATGTGGTCGAGGTTGAAGGCGAGATGGTGGCTCACGGCCTCAACCGTCTGAACCATGGCCTGACCTACAAGGGCAAGGAGTTGCCGGCGGTCAAGGCCAGCTGGCAGAACGAAAACCGCCTGCGCTTTGCCATGAAGAACCCGCAACCGGGCATCATCGCCCTGCTGTGCCAGGCCGTCGGCCTGAAGGTCGTCGCCATCCGTCGTATCCGCATCGGCGGCGTGTCCATCGGCAAAGTGCCCGTGGGGCAATGGCGCTACTTGTCCGGCAAAGAGAAGTTCTAAGGCTTTGCGCACCGCCACACTTTTCGGTGCTGCTGTTTTCGGCGGCACCCATAGCTGAATTATCAGGACCGCACACATGATCCATAACGACGTACTGCGCAGCGTGCGCTACATGCTCGACATCAGCGACAAGAAAGTCATCGAGATCATCAAGCTCGGCGGCCTGGACGTGACCCTGGCAGACCTGGTGACCTATCTCGACAAGAAAGAGGAAGACGAAGAAGGCTTCGTGCGCTGCCCGGACGAAGTCATGGCACATTTCCTCGACGGCCTGGTGATCTTCAAGCGCGGCAAGGACGAAAGCCGTCCGCCGCAGCCGATCGAAGTGCCGGTGACCAACAACATCATCCTGAAAAAGCTGCGGGTCGCATTCGAACTGAAAGAAGACGACATGCACGCGATCCTCAAGGCCGCCGAGTTCCCGGTGTCCAAGCCTGAGCTGAGCGCGCTGTTCCGCAAGTTCGGCCACACCAACTATCGCCCGTGCGGCGACCAGTTGTTGCGCAACTTCCTCAAAGGCCTGACCCTGCGCGTTCGTCCGCAATAAATCACCGCGCCTCCCTGTAGGAGCTGCCGCAGGCTGCGATCTTTTGATC
>NZ_JBWKZB010000083.1:0-11619 GCF_059424105.1 Pseudomonas sp. GW456-E7
CCCGCCCACCACCTGGGTTTCGCCGAACGGCGCCAACACCGGCGCGAACACCGCCACCAGCACGTAAAGCAGGATCATCAACAAACCGAACTGGGCGCTCAGGGGCGCCCGCCACACGTGTTTTAACAGGCTCATGGTCTACCCCTTCGGATGCATCAGGCGTGGGTTGCTGGCGATCGACAGCACATCGGCGCTGGTGTTGAGCAGGATGTAGGTCGCGGCGAAGATCAGGCTGCAGGCCTGCACCACCGGGATGTCGCGCTTGGCCACCGAGTCCACCAGCAACTGGCCGAGCCCCGGATAGACAAACACCACTTCGACCACCACCACCCCGACCACCAGGTACGCCAGGTTCAACGCCACCACGTTGACGATGGGCGCCAGGGCATTGGGCAAGGCGTGACGGAAGATGATCCGCGACTGGCTGATGCCCTTGAGCCGGGCCATTTCGATGTACGGGCTGGCCAGCAGGTTGATCAACGAGGCGCGGGTCATGCGCATCATCTGCGCGATCACCACCAGGCTCAGGGTCGCCACCGGCAACACCGAGCGCTCCAGTACCGTGCCCAACGAAGCGTCCGGTGCCAGGTTGGAAATGCTCGGGAACCAGTTGAGCTTCACCGCGAACACCAGGATCAGGATGTAGGCAACGAAGAACTCGGGGAACGACACCGCGCTCAGGGCCGAAGTGTTGAGCAGGCGGTCGAACCAGCTGTTGTGGTACAGCGCGGCGAGCATCCCCAGACACAATGCCAGCGGCACCGACACCAGGGCCGCCAGCAAGGCGAGGCTGAAGGTGTTTCCCAGGCGCGAGCCAACCAGATCGGCGATGGGCCGTTGGTTGGCCAGCGATACACCAAGGTCACCGTGCAACAGCTGCCAGATCCAGTGGCCGAAACGGCTCAGCGGCGGCAGATCCAGCCCCAGTTGCGCGCGGTAGGCCGCCACGGTTTCCGGGGTGGCCGACTGGCCGAGCATGGCCTGGGCGATGTCGCCCGGGAGCATGCCGACGGCCAGGAAGATGATCACTGAAACGGCGAACAGGGACAGCAGGCCTAATGCGAGGCGCTGTCCCAACAGCTTGAAAATACTTCTCATCGTGCAGTTCCTTGAAAATAGGCACGCTTGCATAATCCTGCAAATTTCTACTGTGGGAACACGCCCCCTGTGGGAGCGAGCTTGCTCGCGATAGCGGACTGTCAGCCAACATTGATGTTGAATGTGCTGCCGTCATCGCGAGCAAGCTCGCTCCCACAGTTGATCTCCACAGTTCAACTTTCCGCTTTATGCCTGCCACCAGCGCTCGATCACCCGCAGGCCATCCAGTTCACCGTAGGGCGCCGTCTGCCCGCCGTGAACCACCCGGTTGGAACGCGCTGCCACGGAACTGGCGAACAGCGGCACGATCGCCCCGCCTTCGTCCCGGCACAGCGCCTGCATTTCGTTGTACATCTCGCGGCGCAGCGGGTCGTTCATTTCGCCGCGAGCGGCGTTGAGCAGTTGATTGAAGCGCGGGTTGTCCCAGTGGGTTTCGTTCCAGGCCGCGCCCTTGGCGTAGCCGATGCTGAACATGCGGTCGGCGGTCAGGCTGCTGTACCAGAACGAGGTGGTGAAGGGCTGCTTCATCCACACGTTGGAGAAGAAGCCATCGGCCGGCTCGCGCACCACGTCGATGTCGATCCCGGCGGCACGCGCCTGCTCCTTGAACAGCACCGAGGCGTCCACCGCGCCGGTGTAGGCCGCGTCGGAGGCTTGCAGGCGCACCTTGAGCGAATCCAGACCGGCCTTCTTCAGGTAGAAGCGCGATTTGTCCGGATCGTAGGTGCGTTGTTCCAGTGCGGTGTTGATGAAGCGGCTGCCGGGCTGTATCGGGTGGTCGTTGCCCACCAGGCCATAGCCGTGCAGCACCGAGGCCAGCAGGGTTTCGCGGTTGATCGCGTGCTTCATCGCCAGGCGCACGTCGTTGTTCAGGAACACCTGGCTGTCGGTGAGCATCGGGAAGGTGTAGTGCTGGGCGCCCTTGGTTTCTTCGATGACCAGGTTCGGGTTGCGCTTGAGCAGCGCGACGGTTTTCAGGTCGACCTTGTTGATCACATCCACTTGCCCGGTGACCAGCGCATTGACCCGTGCCGCGCCGTCGGAGATCGCGATCAACTCGGCGCTGGCGAAGTGCGCGCGGCCCGGTTTCCAGTAATCGGGGCTGCGCTCCAGGGTCATGCGCACGCCCGGTTCGAAGTCCTTGAGGCGATAGCCACCGGTGCCGGCGCCGGCCTGCCAGTCCGCCGCGCCGTCCTTGCTCGGCATGATCGCCAGGTGGTAATCGGCAACCACATAGGAGAAGTCGGCGTTGCCCGAGTGCAGTTCGAACACCACGCTGTCGCTGCCGTTGGCACTGACCTTGGCCACATCGCCCAGCACGGTCTTGGCCGCCGAGGTGGATTTTTCGCCAAGGTGATGCTGGATCGACGCCACCACGTCCTCGGCGGTCAAGTTCTTGCCGTTGTGGAAGGTCACGCCCTGACGAATCTTGAAAGTCCAGACACGCGCGTCCGGGGTCGAGGTCCAGCTTTCGGCCAGTTCGGGGATGGCCGTGCCGTCGACGGCAATTTCGGTCAGGGTATTATAGACCGCCGAGAAGCCGACGAAGGTGAAGGTGTCGGACCAGGAACCCGGATCTTTGGAGTCCGTGGTGCTGCCGCCCGCCAGGCCCAGACGCAACACGCCACCCGGCTTTGGCGTGGCCTCCCCGGCAAAGGCGCCGAACGGCAGCCCCATGGAGAACGCCCCGGCCACCGCCGCGGCTGCCGCGCTGTACTTCAGGAAGTCCCTGCGCGGGAAGCTGAATTCATGGTTCGCTTGAGTAATCTTGTTTTTGTTATCGCTCATTGCATTGCCCCTGATCAAAAAGCTAATGAATTACCGGTTCAAAACCACGCAAGACACCGGGCCAGGGCCCGGTGCATACAACATTTGAATCGCCTACCGTCACACCTGGATCGCCTTCACTTCGACGAACTCGTTGAGTCCCTCCTCACCCCACTCCCGGCCATTGCCCGATTGTTTGTAGCCACCGAACGGCGCCTGGTAATTGAACGCCGCGCCATTGAGGAAACACTGGCCGGCACGCATCTGCCGGCCCAGGTGCAAGGCACGCTCGGCACTGCCGGCCCAGACGCCGCTGGACAGGCCGAACGGCGAGTCGTTGGCGATCTGGATCGCCTGTGCTTCATCGGTGTAGGGAATCAGGCACAGCACCGGGCCGAAGATTTCTTCCTGGGCGATGCGCATGCGGTTGTCGACATCGGCGAACAGCGTCGGGCTGACATAGAAGCCGCGCTCGAATGCCGACGGCGCGTCACCGCCGCACAGCAGCCGTGCGCCCTCCTCTTGGCCAACCTTGATGTAATCGAGCACGGTGCGTTTTTGCCCCGCGGAACACATAGGTCCCAGGAAGCTTTGCGGGTCGAGGGGATCGCCCATGCGCAGGCTCAGGGTCTCCTGCAGCGCGATTTCCACGGCTTCGGCATAACGGCTGGCGGGCAGCAGCATGCGGGTCAACGCGGTACAGGTCTGGCCGGAGTTGATCATCACGTCCTGCACGCCGTAGCGCACGGCCGCGTCGAGGTCCGCATCCTCGGCAATCAGCAGCGGCGACTTGCCGCCCAGTTCCAGGCACACCCGCTTCACCGAAGGCGCCGCCGCTTGCGCAACGCGAACACCAGCGCCGGTGGAGCCAGTGAACGACACCATGTCCACGTCCGGGTGTTTGGCCAGCGCTTCGCCGACTTTCGAGCCCGGCCCGCTGACCAGGTTGAACACCCCGGCCGGCAGGCCGATGTCCTCGATCATTTGCGCCAGCAGGAAGGCGTGCAGCGGGGTTTCCTGGCTCGGCTTGACCACCACGGTGCAACCGGCGGCCAGGGCCGGGGCGAGTTTGCCGATCAACTGATGCAGCGGGTAATTCCACGGATTGATGAATGCGCAAACACCGACGGCCTCGCGGATCACCAGCGAATTGCCGACTTCGCGCACCTCGTCCATGAGATGAGCCAGTTCGACGTACTGCTCAAGGCCAGCGATCGGCCCGTCAACCTGCACCGAGCGGCACCATTGCACCGGCATGCCCAATTCAGTGGTGATGACCGAGGCCATCTCATCAGCGCGGGCACGCAATTGCCCGGCCAGGGCACGAATGTAACCGGCGCGCACGCTGGACGGCGTACGCGACCATGAAGCGAATGCTCGGCGTGCAGCTGCCACAGCGTTTTCGACATCGAGTTCATCACCGAGCGGAACACTGCCGCCCACTTCCTCGGTGGCCGGGTTGATCACCTCTGCGATCCCTTGCCCCGACGGCTTTTGCCAGCGCCCATCAATAAACAATGCGTTGTGATTAAGCATTAACCTGAGCCTCCATCAGTTCTCGGGCACAGCGGGCAATCCGCTGGCAGGCATCGCGCAAGGGTTCGGCGCCGACCACCAGACCGAGTCGAATGTGCCCCGCCGCGCTCGGACCAAAGGCCTCGCCGGCCAATACCGACACACCGTGGCGATCCAGCAGACGGTCGGCAAACGCCTGGGCACTGAGCCCGGTCTGGCGGATATCGAGCATCACGAACATGCCACCGTCAGGTTTCAACGCCCGCACTCCGGGGCAATCGGCCAGGCTGTCGCACACCAGGTCGCGGCGCTGGCGATAGGCTTCGCGCATGGCCTCCAGTTCCGGCAGGTTGCTTTCCAGGGCCACCACGGCAGCGTCCTGAATGAAATCCGGCGAGCCGTAGAGCATGCACAGCGCAAGGTTTTCCAGGTGCGCAGCGAGGGACGGTGGCGCCACCACCCAGCCAACGCGCCAGCCGGTCATGGCGTGGGATTTCGACAGGCTGTTGAGGGTCGCGGTGCGCTCGGCCATGCCCGGCAGGCTCGCCGGGCTGACGTGCTCGCCTTCGAACAGCAGTTCGCTGTAGACCTCGTCGGAAATCAGCCACAGGTCGTGGCCGATGCACAACTCGGCCAGAGCGGCCCAGGTGCTGCGCGGCAGGCTGGCGCCGGACGGGTTGTGCGGACTGTTCAGCGCCAGGGCCCGGGTGCGCGGCGTGATGCGTTCGGCGACATCTTCAGGCAACACCCGGAAGCCGTTTTCCGAACGCACCGGCACCGGCACCACCACGGCGCCGCAGGCACCGAACACCGCTTCGTAGGTGACGTACATCGGCTCGGCGACGATCACCTCGTCACCGGGATTTAGCACGCATTGGGCCACGCTGAACAGCGCACATTGTGCCCCGGCCAGCACGGTAACCTGATCGGCCGAAACGGATTGGCCGCTGCGTTGTTGATGGCGCCTGGCAATGGCCTCACGCAGGGCACGCTTGCCGCGCACCTCGGCGTAATGGGTGTTGCCGCTCAGCAGGCTGTCGATCGCTCCCTGCACGATGGGCTGTGGGGTGTCGAAATCCGGGTCGCCCACGGACAGCAGCAAAATGTCCTGGCCCTGCTCGCGCAGCGCCAGGGCGCGGTAATGAATATCCCACGCGGCAGCGCCATCACCGGCGATGCGTTGAGTCAGATCGGAAAAGCGCATGGCTTCGTCCCCTTCAAATACAGATCAGTGCGCGCAGGCATGCTTGAGTTCGATCAAGGTCACGCCGTTGCGCTTGAAGCCATGGCGCAAGTCGGTTTGCAACTCGGCCAGGCTTTGCGGCTGGTTCACCGTGCAACCGAACGCACGCGCGAGGGCTGCGAAATCCGGATTGCGCGGCAGTACGCCGATGGGTTCGATGTCCAGGCCGAGCATGTCGTCGCGGATCTGCCCCAGGGCGTCGTTGTTCCACAGCAGCACCACCAGCGGGCTGTCCAGCTCTTCGACGGCCGTCGCCAGTTCCTGCGCGGTGTAGAGGAAACCACCGTCGCCGACCAGCACCAGACCGGGCCGTTGCGGTGCGCCGAATTTGGCGCCGATCCCCGCCGGCAGGCCATAACCCAAGGTGCCGTAGCCGGTCGGGTGCAGCCAGCTGCGGATGGCCAGGCTGTCAAAGGCGTAGTTGCCCGTGTACGCAAGCTGGGTCATGTCGGTGCTGATGAAGGCGTTTTCCGGCAGCTCTACAGCAATACGGTCGAGAATCGCCTGATGGATCGACTGCAACGGGCCATGGCTGGCCTTGACCGCTTCGCGCAACGCGGCAACCGAGGCGATCGCCATGGCGGCATCCCGCACGTCCGATGGCAGGCGCTCAAGCAAACCGCTGAGGGTTTGTTGTGCATCGCCCTGCAAGGCCACTGCGCAGGGATAGAAGTCGTTGAATTTGCGCGGGTCGATATCGACGCGCAGCAATTCGCCCTTGAGCGGCAGGCGTTCGCGCCAGAAGTCGGTGTCAGCCATTTCAGTGCCGACCGCCAGCACCACGTCGGCCTCGGCGATCAGGTTCCAGCCCGGCTCCACACACAGGGAGGAGCCTGCGTTGAGCGGCGCATCCGGTGGCAGCAGGCCCTTGCCGGCGACGCTGGTGAACAGTGGCGCAGCGAGACGCGAGCTGAGTTCACTGAGTTCCTGCACGGCATTGAGTGCACCGCCACCGGCGATGATCATCGGCCGTTTGGCCGCGTTGAGTTTGGCCACGGCCTGGTCAAGCGCAGTGGCGGATGCCGGACCACGGCCCGGACGACGCACCACCTCGTTGCTCCAGTCACGAGCGATCGGCGCCGCCAACACATCCAGCGGCACCGAGATGTGCACCGGGCGCGGCCGCTCGCTGTCGAACACCGCGTAGGCACGGGCGACCAGTTCCGGCAAATCTTCGGCGGTCAGCGCCACGGCCGAGAACGCCGTGATCGGCGCGGTCATCGCCCGTTGGTCCTGGCACTCGTGCAGGCTGCCCCAACCCTTGCCGAGGCTGGCGCTGTGGTTGACGCTGGAAATCACCAGCATCGGAATCGAATCGGCATAGGCCTGGCCAATACCGGTGGCGGCGTTGGTCACGCCGGGACCGGTGATGACGAAGCACACGCCGGGTTTGCCGCTGACCCGGGCATAACCGTCGGCCATGAAGCTGGCGCCCTGCTCATGACGGGTCAGCACGTGGCGAATGCCGCTGCCGGGCAAGCCGCGATACAGCTCCAGGGTGTGTACGCCGGGGATGCCGAACACGGTATCGACGCCGTAGTTGGCCAACAGGCGCACCAGGGCCTGGCCGCCGGTCAAGGTTTTGCTTTGCATGTTCATGTCCTCACTCCTGACCGAGGCGAATCAACGCATCGACCGCAGTCGTGCCCTGGGCACCGACCAACAATGGGTTCACATCGAGTTCCAGCAGTTGCGCGGCGTTTTCGCAGGCGTAGTCGGCCACGGCGCGGATCGCCGTCACCAGGGCGCCGAGGTCAGCAGACTCGCGGCCACGGAAACCTTGCAGCAACGGGGCGCTGCGCAAGCTGAGCAAGGCATTGCGGATCGCACCGTCGGTGGTCGGCAGCAACAGGCTGCGACTGTCCTTGAGCAACTCCACCAGAATGCCGCCGGCACCGATCACCAGCGCGAGGCCGAAATCGTTTTCGCGCTTGATGCCGACGATCAGCTCAGCCAGTGGCGGTTTGGCCATGGGCTCGAGCAACAGTTGATCGAAGGCTACGCCCGGGGCGTAGGCGGCAATGCTGGCGCGCATCTGCTCCAGCGCCGCGCTCAACGCCGCGCCATCCTTGAGGTTCAGCGCCACGGCACCGGCCTCGGTCTTGTGCGGCAGCTGTGCGCTGACGGCTTTCAAGACCAGCGGATAACCCAGTGACTCGGCATCCTTCAGGGCCTGTTCCGGGGTGCTCAATACGCCGTTTGGCGTCGGCAGGCCAAAGGCTTTCAACGCCTGCTTGGAGTCCCACTCATTGAGCAGGCGCCCCTCGCCTTCCAGCGCGTGCGGGCACAGCGGCACCAGCGCCGATTCGCCCAGAGCCAGCAAGGCCTGGCGATTGCGCTGATAACCGGCGATGCGGCCCCACGCGGCCAGCCCGTCTTCAACGCCCTGCAAGGCCGCGACACCTTGCGCGTGCAGACGCTCACGGGCATGGGCCGGCAGCAATTCGGGGAAGGCCGAGGTGACGAAACCGGTCTTGCCGTGGCGCTGCAGTGCCGCGCAGTACAGCTCCAGCAGCAGGTCGCACTCCTTGCGCTCGCCGGTGAACTCCGACGGGTAGTCGAGCACCAGCATCGCCGCGTCGGCTTCGGTGCGCAGGGCGCTGTCGAGCATGCGGTTCAAGGCTTCGCCGTCGCCCCAGATCGCCGTGGTGAAATCCAGCGGGTTGACCAGGTTGGCGTAGGTCGGCAGCACGTGCGCGAGTTCGCCGACCTGCCCTTGATCGAGTTTCGGCAGGCCCAGGTCGTTGCGTTCGGCGTAGTCGGCAATCAGGCCGGCGTCACCGCCGGAACAGGCCAGCGCGATCAGGCTGTTGCCCGCTGGCAGGTTGCCGCAGGCCGCGGCCTTGAGGGTTTCGACAAAACTCACCGGGCCGCTGACGCGGATCACCCCGAGACGGTCGAACAGCGCGTCGTACAGCGCATCGGAGCCGGACAGCGAACTGGTATGACTCAAGGCCAGTTCGGCGCCGATCTGCGACACGCCGGTTTTCAGGGCAATGATCGGGATGCCCTTCTCCAGCGCCTTGTGCGCGGCGCGGGCAAAACCCGGGACGTTCTTCAGGCCTTCGAGGTGCAGGCCGATAGCGGTGACCCGAGGCTCGTCGAGCAGCACGTCCATCAATTCAGCCACGCCCAGTTGCGCCTGATTGCCGACTGAGGCCATGTAGGCCACCGGCAACGAGCGGTCGCTCATGGACAGGTTGTAGGCGAAGTTGCCGCTCTGGGTCAGCACCGCCACGCCCTTCTCCACCGCTTTGCCGCCATGGGCCACCGGCCACAGCGCGGAGCTGTGCAGGTAGTCGAGCAAGCCGTAGCAGTTGGGGCCGAGCAAGGCCATGTCGCCAGCGGCCTGGAGCAATTGCTGTTGCAGGGCCTGGCCTTCGGCGCCGGTTTCGGCGAAACCCGAGGCGTAGCAGATCGCGCCGCCCGCGCCGATGGCGGCCAGTTCGGCCACGCAGGTCAGGGTGAGTTCGCGGTTGGTGGCGATGAATACCGCGTCCGGGCCGCAAGGCAACTCGACAACGCTGCGCACACACGGCACACCTTCAAGGCTGTCGTGCTGCGGATTGACCAGCCACATCTGCCCTGGGTAGCCGCCCTCGGCACAGCGCTTGAGGGCGCGCGCCATGCTGCGGCCGCCGACGAACGCCACGTGTTGCGGCGCGAGCATGCGTTTGAGGTTGTCACGAATGGTTTGGGACATGGGAATTCTCCGGGCCGGTCAGCGCAGCAGCGGCCGCAGCAGCTCGCGGGAAATGATGTGGCGCTGGATTTCCGAGGTGCCTTCCCAGATCCGTTCGATCCGCGCGTTACGCCAGATGCGCTCCACCGGACCTTCGTCCATCAGGCCCATGCCGCCGAAGATCTGCACCGCTTCGTCGGCGGTACGGCCGAGCACTTCACTGGCGAACAGCTTGGCCATGCCGGCCTCGCCATCGGTCATGGTGCCCTGGTCCATTTTCCACGCGGTGTGCAGGGTCAGCAGTTCGGCGGCGCGGATCTGCGTGGCCATGTCGGCCAACTTGAACGACACGCCCTGGTAAGTGCCGATTGGCTGGCCGAATTGCTTGCGGTCCGCCGCCCATTGCAGCGATACGTCGAGTGCACGCTGGGCCTGACCGACGCAGTTGGCCGCCACCATCACCCGCCCGGCGGTCAGCCAGGCGTTGGCCACGTCCCAACCCTTGCCGACTTCGCCCAGCACTTTGCTGGCCGGTACGCGGCAGTCGTCGAAGAACATTTCGAAGGTGTGGTAACCCCGGTTGCTCACGCACTTGGGCCCACGGCGAATGGTCATGCCCGGGGTGTTGCGGTCGACCAGGAACGAGGTCACGGCGTTACGCTTTTTGCCGTTGTGTTCGTAGGTGTCGGTCACGGCGAAGACGATGGCGAAGTCGGCATGCCCGGCGTGACTGATGAAATGCTTGCTGCCGTTGAGAATGAAGTCGTCGCCCTCACGCACGGCGCGGGTCTTGATCGCATTGGCATCGGAACCGGCACCCGGCTCGGTCAGGGCGAAGCAGTCGATTTTCTCGCCCTGGATGCACGGCAACAGGTAGTCGTTGATCTGGTCGCCGGTGCAGGCCATGAGGATTTTCGACGGCCGCGCGACGAACACGTGCAGCGCCCAGGACACCTTGGACAGCTCACGTTCGATCAGCGCCTGGGACAGGTAGTCCAGGCCACCGCCGCCCACTTCTTCGGGCATGTTGAAGGCGTAGAACCCGGCGGCGATCGCCTTGCCGCGAATCTGCGCCGCCAGCTCCGGGGACACCTCGTCAGCGCGGTCGACTTGCTCTTCATAGGGCAGCAGTTCCTTCTCGACGAAGCTGCGTACCGAGTCCACCAACATTTCTTGTTCTTGGGTCAGTTGGAAATTCATGGTGCTACCTGTTGTTCGTGTGCTGAAAGAAGTGTGGGAATCAACGGCCGACGAAACGTGCCGGGCGTTTTTCCATGGCGGCGCGCAGGGCTTCGTTGCCGTCTTCACTGCGCCCGCACAACAGGCCCGCGGCGAGTTCGGCTTGCAGTTGTTCCGCCAGGCTGCGATCAGCGCCTTCGCGCATGAGTTTTTTGGTCTGGGCGAAGGCAAACGTCGGCCCGGCGGCCAGGCGTGCGGCCAGTTCGCTGGTGACCGCCAGCAACTGATCGTCGGCACAGACATCGCCGACCAGGCCGGCGTCGAGGGCACGGTCAGCACCCCACAGTTCATCGAGGAACAGCAGGCGCTTGGCCTGTTCGCTGCCGATCAGGCGCGGCAGGTGCCAACTGGCGCCAGCGTCCGGCGAGTACGCCATGCTGGTGTAGCCGGCCTTGAAGCGTGCCGACTGGCCGGCAATGCGCAGGTCGCAGCACAGGGTCAGGTCCATCCCGGCGCCGACGGCGGTACCGTTGATGGCGGCGATGGTGGGTTTTTCCAGGCTGTGCAGGCGAGTCATCAAGGCGTGGGCGGTCTCGGTCCAGCCGTAGGTCTCCAGTGCGCCCCGGGCTTCGGCATCCGCCCATTCATCGAGGTCGGCACCCGCGCAGAAGCTGCGGCCACTGCCCGTCAATACCACCACGCGCACCGCTGGATCGGCGTTGAAACCGTCGAGCAAGGCGTGCAGGTTTTTCAGCGTTGGAACGTCCAGCGCATTGCGCTGGGCAGTGCGATTGAGGGTGATCCAGGCAACGCCTGCTTCGACCTGGCTGAGCAGCGACGATTGAGTGGTCATGGGAATCCTCGAATTATTGTGATTGGTCTGAGGTGATGCGACTTGAGGCCATACTAAACGAGTGTTCAGTAAGGCGGCAATCGGTGGGGAAATGGGCTGTAACAGCTTCAGAATTTAGACAACCTATTGTTTTTATTAGATTTAATTATTTTTCTGGAAAATACCTTGGTTGCTTTGTTACAACTTTGAACAACTGTGGACACGATGACGCCAGGATCGCAGCCTTCGGCAGCTCCTACATTGATCGGGTACGCCTGTATCCCTGTAGGAGCTGCCGAAGGC
>NZ_JBWKZB010000084.1:0-11514 GCF_059424105.1 Pseudomonas sp. GW456-E7
CTGCTCGCGAAGACGGCGTCACATCCAACATCAATGCTGCCTGACCCACCGCTTTCGCGAGCAGGCTCGCTCCCACATTTAACTGCGGTCAGCGTTTAGGCCAGCTTCACATTCATGGTAATCCGCGCCGTGAACACCTTCTTGCCCTCGGCATCGTGAATGTCCACCGGCACGATCTTGTCGCCTTCGGTGGTCCAGTCCACTGCATCCCCTTCGGCTACCGCCGTCACATCGCTCTTTGCCTTGGCCAGGTATTCGACGGTCATGCCCTTGGGAATCCAGCGCGCGCCGGCAGGAATGGACACGTCGGTCATCATCCCGGCGGCCAGCTCGGCGGCGTTGCACATCGCTATCGCATGCACCGTCCCCAAATGATTGGTGATCTCCCGGGCAAACGGCACCTGCACGGTGGCCGAGCCTTTGCGCAAATCCTGGACCAGCGGGTTGATGGTGGAGAAGTAGGGCGCCACCTGGCAGGCCAATTTGCTGAACGCTTCCGGCCCTGCGCTGTTGAACATGCTGAGGAACTGACTCATTTTTTTGCCTCTTGAGGATGACGGTTTGCAGAACAATCTTCCGCAACAGAATAATGTTCTGTTACGGAACAGTATTCTGCTGAAAGGAAATCTGTCAACCTAGCGGCACTTGTTCGCTGGCAACCGCCAGCCTCCACCCATGACTTTTGCGGACTGTTTTTCAGCATGGATACCGCCGATCTGCTCGAACGCTGCTACCCCGGACGACGCGCCGAACTCAAGCGCGACATCTTCAGGAAGGCCCTGTGCCTGTTCAACGAACAGGGGATCGAGGCCACCACCATCGAAATGATCCGCGCCGAATGCGATACCAGTGTCGGCGCCATCTATCACCACTTCGGCAACAAGGAAGGCCTGGTGGCGGCGCTGTTTTTTACCGCCCTGGATGACCAGGCCCGTTTGCGCGACAGCTACCTGGCGGATGCACAAACCACGCAGGCGGGGGTGCACGCGCTGGTGCACAGCTATGTGGATTGGGTCGATAGCCAGCCGGAGTGGGCGCGGTTCCAGTACCACGCGCGATTTGCCGTCACCAAGGGGCCGTTCAAGGATGAACTCGCCACCCGCAACAAGGCGCGCAACAAGCAGTTGCTGGAGTGGCTGGGGGCACAGGGCCATGAGCTGGGGAGTTTTCCGGCGGAGCTGATACTGTCGCTGATCATCGGCCAGGCAGACAGTTATTGCCGCGCGTGGCTGTCGGGCCGGGTCAAGGGCAGTCCGAGGGCGTACCGGGACATGCTGGCGCAGGCGGCGTGGCGGTCGTTGTGCGCCCCCGAAACACAATGACTTTTCCCTGTGGGAGCGAGCCTGCTCGCGAAGACGGCGTCACATCCAACATCAATGCTGCCTGACCCACCGCTTTCGCGAGCAGGCTCGCTCCCACAGTGATTTGTGTCGGTTTTCAGAGGCAAAAAAAGAGCCTCAAAGCTCTTTGATGGGGAGGAAGTAGAGCCCTTGAGGCTCAAGATGCGCATGAAGCAGGCGGTGAGCTTGGTAGGGGTTCAGATCACTCACCACCTACGCAGCGGCTTGCCAGGCAAGCGACTGCGTAAGTTCATCCTAAAAAGACCGAGTGTTTCACTCAAGTACCACTAGTCGCATCCCCCGGCCAGCCGGCGCGGCGCAACGCCTCGAGCAGGGTTTCGGCATCCAGCCCCGGCACCCCATGCCCGTTGCCTTCGGCCGTTTCGGCGGCGAGCAGGGCATTGATGATGGCTTCTTCCACGGCTTCGGTGGCGGCCAGGAACAGCTCGCTGATGTGGTCGTTGTTGACCATGCTCAGGTTGTTTGTGGTCGGCGCTTTCTTGCTCTCGTAGGCCGCCGGTGGCACGTGATCGTTACCGGTGGCGAAAGCGATGAAGATGTCGCCGCTGTGGTCTTCATTGCCGCCGCCGGTGCGGGCCAGGCCGAGGCTGGCCCGTTGGGCCAGGCGCGTGCACTGGTGCGGCAGCAACGGCGCATCGGTGGCCAGGCAGACCACGATCGAACCCATGCCCGGATGGGGCAGCGAGGCCTTGAGGAACGGCGAATCGACCTGTTCCATATAGCGCCCGACCGGATACCCGTCGACGCGCAGTTCGTTGCGGATGCCATGGTTGGCCTGGACAATCGCCCCCACTGTCCAGCCGCCCTGGGCGCTGTTCAAACGTCGCGACGCGGTACCGATGCCGCCCTTGAATTCGTGGCAGATCATGCCGCTGCCGCCGCCGACATTGCCTTCGGCCACCGGGCCACCCGCCGCCGAGCGCACGGCTTGGGCTACGTGTTCGGGCTTCACGTGAAAGCCGTTGATGTCGTTGAGCAAGCCGTCGAAGGTTTCCAGCACCACCGGCATGTTCCAGTAGAGGCGTCCGTCATCGGCTTGCTGCTCGCGGTCGACCACGATCAGCGCATCGCGCACCACGCCCAGGCTGTGGGTGTTGGTGAAGGCGATGGGGCTGGTCAGCAAGCCCGCTTCGCGAATCCACTCCAGCCCCGTGGCATCGCCGTTGCCGTTGAGTACATGCACGCCGGCAAAGCACGGTTGCTGACTGGTGGACCCGGCACGCGGCTCGATGACGGTGACGCCGGTGAGGATGTCGCGGCCGTTGGCCGTGCGTCCTCGTACGTCACAGTGGCCGATCCGCACGCCGGGGACGTCGGTGATGGCATTGAGCGGACCGGGTTGCAGTTGGCCGAATTGGATGTTCAAGTCGCGGGCGCGTGGTTTCATGGGTTTTCTCATCTTCGATTCGTGGCAGAAAAAATATTTGTTGGGCACCACGGACACTGTGGGAGCGAGCTTGCTCGCGATGGGGTCGTTACATTCAACATCTATGGCAACTGATCCACCGCTATCGCGAGCAAGCTCGCTCCCACAGGGGTATGCGGTGTCCTTGCTATTGACCGTTCTTGACCTTGCTCCAGATTCGCGTGCGCACGCGCTCGGTCGCCGGCGGCAGGGGCTGGAGGGTGAACAGGGTGGCCATGGCTTCGGCTGACGGGTAGACAGCCGGGTTGTTGCGGGTCGCTTCGGCCACCAGCGTGGTCGCGCTGCGGTTGCCGTTGGGGTAGTTGAGGTGGTCGCTGACCGGGGCGATGACTTCAGGGCGCATCAGGTATTCGATGAAGGCCATCCCCTGTTCCGGGTGCGGGGCGTCCTTGAGCAGTACCAGGGTGTCGAACCACACCGGCGCGCCTTCCTTGGGCAGGCTGTAGGCGATCTTCACGCCGTTGCCGGCCTGCTCGGCGGTGGTCTTGGCTTCGAGCATGGCGCCGGACCAGCCGACCGCCACGCAGATGTTGCCGTTGGACAGGTCGCTGATGAACTTCGACGAGTTGAAGTAGGCAATGTGCGGCCGCAGCTTGAGCAGCAGCGCTTCGGCCTTCTTGTAGTCTTCGGGGTTGGTGCTGTTGGGCGGCAGGCCGAGGTAGTGCAGGGCGACCGGCAGCATCTCCGACGGCGAGTCGAGCATGGCCACGCCGCACTCGCCGAGCTTGGCCAGGTTCTCCTCCTTGAACACCAGGTCCCAGGAGTCCACCGGCGCCTTGTCGCCCAGTACCGCGCGCACTTTGTCGATGTTGTAGCCGATGCCGTTGGTGCCCCAAAGATACGGCACGGCGTACTGGTTGCCCGGATCGTTACTGGCCAGTTTCGCCAGCAGATCGGTGTCCATGTTCTTGAAGTCCGGCATCTGCGCCCGGGGCAATGGGGCGAGGGCACCGGCCTTGATCAGGGTCGGCAGGCTGAAGTTACTGGCCACCACCACGTCGTAGCCGCTGCGGCTGGTGAGCAATTTGCCTTCGAGCACTTCGGCGCTGTCGAAGGTGTCGTAGACCGGCGCGATCCCGGTGTCACGCTTGAAGTCCTGCAGGGTCGTGGGGCCGATGTAGTCGTACCAGTTGTACACGTGCACGGTCGGGGCTTCGACGGCTTGCGCCGACAACGACACCGCCAGACAGGCGCCAAACCCCAGATTGAAATACAAGCGGTGACGACTCATGATGCGGCACTCCTGGCCTGTTGCGGCCGGTGGTAATCAGGAGTTTGCAGCGTATCGACCGGGGTGGCCTTCACCCATTCCCATCATGGGTTACTCAAAAGGGGTAGTGCGTGGACGCGTTGTTGAAAGAGTTGCCGGTGCACCAGGGGCTGGCGCGGGTCTTCACGACGGTGGGGCGGGACGGTTTCTGGCGGGCGCTGGTCGATACCCTGCGGCTGCTGGTGCCGCTGGACAACGCGCTGGTGGCGCTGATGCGCCCGGGTCACGTGCCGCGCCTGCTGATTGATTTCGATGCCAAGGGCAACAGTGCCGAGCAGGAAGAACTGGCGGATTACCGTGCCGGCATGTACCTGCTCGATCCGTTCTATCAAGCCGTGTGCGCCGGCATCGCCGACGGCTTGCACAGCCTCGAATCGGTGGCCCCCGACCAGTTCCAGCACAGCGAGTACTACCTGAGCTACTTCAGCACCGTGGTCGGTGGGGACGAGTTGCAGTTCATGGTCAACCTCGACGGCGCCGTGCTCGGCCTGTCCCTCGGGCGTTCGACGCGCTTTGGCCTTGAGGATCAGGGGCGCCTGCTGTGCGTGCGTGACTGGGTGCTGTCAGCGATGCGCCGCCACCTGGAGTTGCTGCCACCGGAAGGGCCGGTCGCCGAACCGCCGGCGGGTGACCTGGCGACCTTGCTCGATCGCTTCGACGCACGCCTGACCGTGCGGGAAATCGAAACCGCGCGCCTGATTCTCCAGGGCTTCTCCAGCAAGGCCATCGCCCAGCAAATGGGCATCTCCCCGGAGACGGTGAAAGTGCACCGGCGCAACCTCTATCACAAGCTCAACGTGAACGGGCATGGCGAGTTGTTTGCGCTGGTGTTGCAGCCGCGTTAATCCGGATTGAGTGGTTGACCAAGGCGTCGCCTTCGCGAACAGGCTCGCTCCCACAGTTGAACTGCATTCCATTGTGGGAGCGAGCCTGCTCGCGTAGGGCGCTATGCGGTCTTCAGCCCTGCTGTTGCTGCCAATGCGCCTTGAGGTATTCGATGAACACTTTCACCTTGCGCGTGTTGCGCCGGTGGGCCAGGTACAGCACGTAGATCCACGGCCCGAACGCGCCGGGTTCACGCCAGTACTGCGGCATCAAGTCGACCAGTTCGCCACGCGCCAGATAGGGCGCGGCACTCCACTGCGGAATGAACTGCAAGCCCTGTCCATCGAGCAGGCAGGCCAGCAGAAAGTCGTAGTTGTCGCTGGCCACCCGTGGCGTCGGTTGTGTCAGCCGAATCCGTTGCTCGCCTTGCTTGACCCACCAGAAATGCCGGTTGAGCAGCGGGTGGCGGAAGATCAGCCAGTCGTGCTGCTGATAGTTCTCCAGTGAAACATCCTCGCCCTTGCGCGCCAGGTAAGCCGGGCTGGCGCAGAGCAACACCTGGTTTTCCACCAGCGGCTGCGCGATCACGCCAGGCAGGTCGATGGGGCCGTCGCGCAGGGCCAGGTCGTAGCCGCCGTCCACCGGGTCTTCGAAGTTATCGCTCAGGTCCACTTCCAGTTTGACCTGCGGGTACGCGGTCAAAAAGCGACAGCACACCTGGTTCAGAAAAGCCGGCGCGAACGAGGGCGGGGCGGTGATCCGCAGGTCGCCGCGCAGTTCATGCTGCAACTGCTCCACGTCCTCGGTGGCCAGTTGCAGTTGCATCAGCGCCTGGCGTGCACCTTCCAGGTAGATGCGACCGGCTTCGGTCAGCGCCATGCGCCGGGTGGTGCGGTCGAACAGGCGCGTGCCGAGCTCTTCCTCCAGTTGAGCCACGGCCTTGGTCAAAGCCGATGGGGTCTTGCCGAGCAGGTCGGCGGCGCGGCTGAAATTACCCTGTTCGGCGGTGGCGACGAACATGGTCAGGGCACTCATTTTATCCATTTATCTATTCCTGATAGGCACAGAAGTTGTGCGGGAGCAGGCATTCAGTTCTCGATTCGGCTTGGATAGTCTTGGCTACAGCCCAACAAAAATAAAGAGCCGCCCATGAAACAGATTCTGACCCTGGCCGCGTCACTTGTCCTGGCCTGTTCCTCGATGGAAAGTATGGCCGCTGTCGATCTCATCCTGCACAACGCCAGGGTGTACACCGCCGAACCCGGCCAGCCCTTGCAGCAGGCCATCGCGGTGGAGAACGGCAAGGTTTCGGCGGTGGGTTCCGATGCCCAGGTGCTGCGGCTCAAACAGCCGGGCACGCGCATCGTCGACCTGGGCGGCAAGGTGCTGATGCCAGGGTTTATCGACTCGCACTCGCACACGGTGAAGGGCGGCCTGCAATTGCGTCAGGCCAATCTGGACGGTGAGTTGCTGGCGCTCGACGAGCTGGAAAAACGCCTGCGTCAGTGGCGCGAAGACGGCAAGGCCAAACGCGGTGACATCCTCAGCGTCGGCGGCTTGCCATCGACCTACTGGAGCCAGGTCGAGGCGCTTGAGCAGCGCTTCAATCAGGGCGAATGGGCAGACACGCCGATTCTCTTTCTGGGCTGGGACCTGCACACGGGGTGGGCCAACCGGGCCATGCTTCAACGTGCCGGTGTGGACGCCGCGCGGGTCAAGGCGTTGAAGGACGAAGAGCAGGCCACGATCGGGCATCACGACGATGGACGGCCCAATGGCTTCCTGGTCGACGCCGGACTGTACCTGGTGCAGGCCCTGCTGCCAGCGCCGACCACCGAGGAATTGATGGCGGGCGCGCGAGCAGCACTCGACTATTACAAAAGCCTGGGCATCACCGGTTGGATGGACCCCATCGCCAATGAAATTCCCGGTGGCGATGTGAACAATCAATCGCTGGGGGTGTTGCCGATCTACAAGGCGCTGGCCGAACGCGGCGAGTTGACTGCGCATGTGGCCGCATTGCTGATGGCCGCTTCGAAAGCCACACCGGCCGATCTCGATGAACTGGACAAGGTCCGCCAGCAGTTTATCGGCGTGCCCAACCTGACCCTGCCGGGCATCAAGATTTTTGCCGACGGCGTGGCGGAAGTTCCGGCGCAAAGCGCCGCCATGCTGGAGCCCTACAAGGACTCGAAAAAATCCGGCGAATTGCTGATCGACCCGGCGCACTTCGGCGAGCTGGTCAGCGCTGCCGACGCCCGTGGTTGGCTGGTGCATATCCACGCGATTGGCGACCGCGCGGTGCGTGAATCGCTCAACGGCATCGAACAGGCGCGCAAGGATCGGCAAAGCGGGATTCCCCACTCCATCACGCACCTGCAAATGGTCAACCCCAAGGAATTCGCCCGCTTCAAAACCCTCAACGTGATTGCCTCGATGCAGCTGTATTGGGCCATGGCCGATGAGTCGAGCATGGACCTGGTCAAGCCCTATGTCAGCGCCATGGCCTTCATGTATTCGTACCCGGCCCGCTCGCTGCTCAAGCACGGCGCGACCATTGCCGGCGCCAGCGACTGGCCGATCACCACGCCGGATCCGTGGAAGGCGATCTACCAGGCGGTCAGCCGCACCGGCCCCAAAGGTGTGCTCAACGCCGCCGAAGACATCGACCGCCAGACCATGTTCCAGGCTTACACCCTCAACGCCGCCCGCACCCTGCGCCTTGAAGAACAGATCGGTTCGCTCAAGCCGGGCAAACAGGCCGACATGATCGTCCTCGACCGTGATGTCTTCACCGTCAAGCCCGAGGTCCTGCGCGATACCCGGGTGCTGCAGACCTGGTTCGCCGGCCGCGAGATTTTTGCCCTTAAACCCTGAACCCGATCCACCAGAACACACAAACCCTGTGGGAGCGAGCTTGCTCGCGAAAGCGGTGTGTCAGGCAATACAGATGTCGACTGACACACCGCCTTCGCGAGCAAACCCGCTCCCACAGGTTGAATACCCACGCAAAAAAGGAACACCGCTCGTGAAACTGCATTGCTTCGTCACCGACACCCACAACCCACAGATCCGAGGCCAGCAAATCGGCGAAACCTGGGCGGCGCAAATCGGCAAGACGGTGGCGCTCTATCTCGACTTTTTCAATCAGGTGGGCGTGGCGCCCGAGCAGGTGCGCGCCCTGGGCGAAGCCAGCCTGCAAGCACTCACCGACTGGAGCCCGAGCCTGGCCCAGGAACTGCATGCCACGGCCGAAGGCGCCGGGATTCCCCTGTGGCAACTGGCGAGCCTGAACGCCCGCACGGAAATCCTCGCGGTGATGCCGGCCTCTCTCGAGGGCGAATGCTCGACAGCGGTCTTCGCGCCGGCGGGGGCCGATGCGCCCAGGACCCTCCAGACCTGGGACTGGCACGACTCGCTGGTGCCCCACGGCATGCTGCTGCAACTGACAAACCCTTCCGGCATGACCGTCAAGCTGTTCACCGAGTTCGGCATGCTGGGCAAGATCGGCGTGAACAGCGCCGGCCTCGGGCTGCACTTCAACATCCTCCACCACGCCAGCGACAACGCGGTAGCCGGCGTGCCGGTGCACGCCATTGCCCGACGGATCCTGGAGGAGGCGACCAGCGTTGAAGAGGCCATTGCCCTGGCGCGGTCGGCGCGGGTCAGTGCGTCGACCGTCCTGACCGTGTTCTCGAACCGTGATACGGCGCCACGGGCGGCGAGCATTGAAATGTCCGCCGCCGGCATCGCTGTGGTCCTGCCCGGCGAAGACGGCTGGATCACCCACACCAATCACTTCCTTGACCCGGTGCTGAGCCTTGGCGAGCGAACGCCGGATGCATCGACCACCTACGCACGCCTGGCCCATGTCAACGCGGCGCGGGTCGGCATGATCCATGGCGACTTGAATCGCCGGGCAGCGGCCATGTGTGGTGACGCCGGCGACGAGGCGCCGATCTGTTTCCATCCGGACCTGAGCCTGCCGGCCACCGAGCGCTGGGAAACCCTGCTGACCATCGGCATCGACAGCGAAAACGCGGTCCTCGAATACGCCGCCGGCAACCCGATGCTGCTGGCCCGCGACGGCTTTCAGCGCTTCTGAAACGACGTCCTCCATAACAACAAAAAGAGCACTCGATATGGCTAGTTACGGTCATTCCCCGGCGGGTTCGCAGTCCGCCCTCAGAACCTTCTTCGTCTCTGGCATGGGCACCGCGCTGGAGTTCTATGACTTTGTCATCTACGGCACGGCGGCGGCGCTGGTGTTTCCCAAGGTGTTCTTCCCGCAGATGGACCCGCTGACCGCCACGCTGTTTGCCTTCGGCGCCTTTGGTGCGGGCTTTTTTGCCCGGCCGTTGGGTGGCATGGTGTTCGGGCACTACGGCGACAGGATCGGCCGCCAGAAAATGCTGGTGATCACCCTGTTGCTGATGGGCTTGAGCACCTTGCTGATCGGCTGCCTGCCGGGCTATTCGTCAATCGGCCTGGCCGCACCGGCACTGCTGGTGTTGTTGCGCTTGATACAAGGCTTCGCCGCCGGTGGTGAGTGGGGCGGGGCGGCGCTGTTCGGCATCGAGTCGGCGCCGCCCGGTCGACGAGGGTTGTGGGGCAGTTTCACCAGCATGGGGATCGGCATCGGCGGCATCCTCGGCGCGGCCGTGTTCGGCATTGTCAGTGTCGCCTCCAACGACAATCTCGCCGATTTCGCCTGGCGCATTCCATTCTGGCTGGGCGGCGTGCTGGTGTTGATCGGACTCTATGCGCGGCTGCAAAAAACAGTTGAACAGCGCGTCGAACACAAGACGCCGGTGCGTATGCCACTGATCGCGGCACTGCGGGCGCGGCCGAAAGAAATGCTGCTGTGCACCGGGATCGCGTTTGGCTACGTGACCATTGCCTACATCGGCAGCACGTTCTTTTTGTCGTACGCCACGCAGATCGGTTACGGCAGCACCGATGCACTGATCTTCGATTTTTCGTTGTCGGTGGCCATCGTGGTGACCGCGCCGCTGTTTGCCCTGCTGTCCGACCGGATCGGCCGCCGCAAGGTCATGATCCTCGGTGCAGTCATCATGGCCGTCGGGTTCTTTGCTTTCTTCCCGTTGGTCGGCATGAAAAGCCTGCTGGTATCGACCCTGGCCTACATCGCGGTTGGCGCGTTCATGGGAGCGACACAGGGGCCGATTCCGGCCTTTCTCGCAGAGCAGTTCCCCCGGGAGATGCGCTATTCGGGGATGTCCGCCGCCTACCAGATCGGCGCGGCACTTGGCGGCGGTACGGCGTCGAGCGTGGCCACGGCGATCCTGATTGCCACCCATCACAATGCGGTGGGTGTAGCCGTGTACGGATCGGTGGCGCTGGCGATTGTCGCGGTCTGCTCGTTCTTCTTGAGGGAAACCGCGCACTTGAGCATGGCGCAGATTGATGAGGTGGCGGGAGAGGGAAGGCATCCGTCGGTGGCTGGTTTAGCAACACGCCCTTAGAATCAAAAGATCGCAGCCTGCGGCAGCGCCTACAGGGTTTTGTATTTCCTGTAGGCGCTGCCGCAGGCTGCGATCTTTTGCTTTTCAATTGCCGAGCTTGAACACCAACGCCTTCAGCCCACACTCGACATCCGCATCCGGAAACTCCGGCGGATTCTCCAGCCGCTGCTCGAACCGCAGCCCCGGCGCCTCACGGGTCACGCCATCGATCAGGAAGTCCGCCCCAAACGCCGGATCATTCATGCAGGCCAACACCGTGCCTTCAGGGTTGAGCAATTCCGGAAGGCGACGCAGTACCCGCTGGTAATCCTTGGTCAGCAAAAAGCTGCCTTTCTGGAACGACGGTGGGTCGATGATCACCAGGTCGTACGGGCCTTTGCCGATTACCTTGCCCCAGGACTTGAACAGGTCGTGGCCGAGAAACGTGACCTTGCCCAGGTCGTGGCCGTTGAGCCGGTGGTTGTCGCGGCCACGGCTCAGGGCCGGGCTCGACATGTCGAGGTTGACCACGTGGCTCGCGCCGCCTTCGATGGCCGCCACCGAGAAGCCGCAGGTGTAGGCGAACAGGTTCAGCACCCGCTTGCCCTGTGCATGGGCGCGGACCCAGTCGCGGCCGTAGCGCATGTCGAGGAACAGCCCGGTGTTCTGCTTGCGGCCCAGGTCGACCCGGTATTTCAGGCCACCCTCGGTGATGGTCATTTCTTCGATGACTTCGCCCAGCAGCCATTCGGTGGTGCTTTGCAGCAGGTAGCGATGTTGCAGCAACAGCGTATGGGCGCCGGATTTTGCCCACTGTTCAGACTGGGTGATCGCCATCAGCCGCTGCTTCAGGTCTTCCAGTTGCCCGGCCTCCGGCTCCTTGAACAACGCCACCAGCACCACGCCCTGCAACCAGTCCACGGTCACTTGCTCCAACCCCGGCCAGCAGCGGCCACGGCCGTGGAACAGGCGACGGGTTTCGGCAGGGGCGGCCGCGAGGGCAGTCAGCAGGTGCTGGTCGAGGGTGGCGAGGGCTTCAGGGTTCATCGGGTCGGGTCGGTCATTTGTGGGGGGCGGCATTTAAGCATAATTGCGCAAACCCTGTGGGAGCGGGCTTGCTCGCGAAAGCGGTGTGTCAGGCAATACAGATGTCGACTGACACACCGC
>NZ_JBWKZB010000085.1:0-11409 GCF_059424105.1 Pseudomonas sp. GW456-E7
GCCCCAGACACACCCCGCACGCAAAACCCCACCCCAACGACACACCGCAGACACACCCCGTTGATGAAATACGCCGGTCGATTGGCCTGGCCGATCAAAGCGCTCAACTCACGGGGCATGCCCTTGCCGCGTCTCCCCGACCTGAAGGAGATCATCGTCCATGAACACCTCCATTTCCTCGGCCGTCAAAGGCCTGAACCTGAACCTCGACCGCGCCGGCAACTGGGTTGCGCCCCTGGCGCTGCGAGTGTTCCTTGCCTGGGAATTCCTCGAGTCGGGCCTGGAAAAATTCCACGGCCAGAACTGGTTCGCCGATATCCAGGAGCGCTTCCCGTTTCCGTTCGACCACCTTCCGGCGACGCTGAACTGGGAACTGTCGATGTGGGCCGAACTGATCTTCGCCATGACCTTGCTGGTGGGCCTTGGCACACGCTTCTCGGCGTTGAGCCTGATGGTGGTGACCCTCGTCGCCACCGCCGCCGTGCATTGGCCCGCCGACTGGCACACCCTGAGTGAACTTGCCCAGGGTTACGCCATCAGCAACAAGGGTTACGGCAACTTCAAGCTGCCCTTGATCTACCTGGTGGCCCTCACTCCGCTGCTGCTGTCCGGTGCCGGCAAGCTCAGCCTCGATGCCCTGCTGGCGCGTTACTTCTGGCGTCGCTGACAGATCACGAAATATCTGTAGGAGCTGCCGAAGGCTCGGGCCGCGTTCGGACGATCTTTTGATCTTTCTTTTGCGATCTGGAGATTGCTGAAGATCAAAAGATCGCAGCCTTCGGCAGCTCCTACAGGCATCGGTGTTCCCCGCAATTGCGTGTACAACCTATCCCATCACTTCTTCCATCCCGGTCTGTTCGGCCAGCTTCGGATGCGCACTGCGTTCATGCACATGGGCGTGCGGTGTACGGTCAATCAGCAGGCTCAGCAGTTCCGGGCGACTGTAGTGGCCGCGGGAATCCATCATGCGTTTGCGCTTGTCGATCAGGCCCATGTCAAGGTCGGCGATCACCTCGCCTTCACCTTCCTGCAACGAGCCCAGCACCGTGCCATCCGGGCTGATGATCGCCGTATAGCAGCCGCCGGAGATCGGGCCGATGGCGCAGCCGGTATCCGCCATGATCTGCGCCTGTTGCTCGGGGTACAGCCATGCCGTGGAGTTGACCACAAAGCACGCGGCCTCCAGGGCATGCTGGCGAATGCTGACTTCCATTTGCGAGGCGAACAGGGGACCGGCAAACGACCCCGGGTACATCGCTGCATGGATCTGTTCGCCATCGGCCATCAAGGCATAACGGGCCAGTGGGTTGAAATGCTCCCAGCAGGCCAATTGCCCGATGCGCCCTGCCGCGCTGTCGACGGCCCGCAGGCCGGAGC
This sequence comes from Pseudomonas sp. GW456-E7, assembly GCF_059424105.1. Classification (NCBI taxonomy): domain Bacteria; kingdom Pseudomonadati; phylum Pseudomonadota; class Gammaproteobacteria; order Pseudomonadales; family Pseudomonadaceae; genus Pseudomonas; species Pseudomonas sp. GW456-E7. The sequence goes on from NZ_JBWKZB010000085.1 coordinate 1,378, forward strand.
CGTCGCCCATGCCCCAGATCATGCGTTCATGGTAGGTCGGGGAGATCTTGCGGCGGCGCTGGATCAGCGAGCCGTCGGCATCGAACAGCAACTGCGTGTTGTACAGCGTGCCGCCATCACGCTCGTTGACGCCGATGGACACGACCATGCCGACCTGCCTGGCCGCAGCGCCGATGGCATCGGTGGCGGGCGAAGGCACGGTGACAGCCTGGTCCAGCAGCTTGAGGTGTTCGGCGGCCATTTCGAACGGCGATTGCACGAAGGAAAAGTACGGGTAGTACGGAACGACGGTTTCCGGGAACACGGCGAATTGCACGCCCTGTTCGCCGAGTTCGAGAATCTTCTGTACCACTTTGTCGACGGTGCCTTCACGGCTGTAAAGAACGGGACTGATTTGTACGGCGGCGGCTTTGACGAAGGGCATGGCGGTGATCTCACTGAAGGAAAAGTTTCAACGAGATCCAGATTACACCCATCATAAAAAGGCTTGAATGTCGTATATACCACCTTTCAGGACATCAACAAATCAACCCCGACTGGCCCGCTGAATCACCTGCGGCGGCTGCCCGAACGCACGAATAAAAGCACGACGCATCCGCTCCCGGTCACCAAACCCCGTGTCCGTCGCCACCACATCGATGGAGTGCCGCCCGGTCTCCATCATCAACCGGGCCGACTCGACCCGCAGGCGTTCGATGGCCTTGGCCGGGGACTGGCCGGTTTCGGCATGAAACACCCGGCTGAATTGCCGGGGGCTGAGATTGGCCGCGCTGGCCAGCTCCTCGACCGACAGCGCGGACTTGAGATTCTGCCTGGCGTAGTTCAGCGCGGCCTGAATCCGATCGGTCTTGGGGGCCAGTTCCAGCATCACTGAAAACTGCGACTGCCCGCCGGAACGCCGGTGGTACACCACCAATTGCCGCGCCACCTTGCGTGCAAGGTCGGCGCCCAGGTCCTGCTCCACCAGCGCCAACGCCAGGTCCACGCACGCGCTCATGCCCGCCGCCGTCCACAGATGACCATCATTGACGAAGATCCGGTCTTGCTCGACCTTCACGTTCGGGTACGCCTTGCGAAAGGCCGGCACATGCGCCCAGTGGGTGGTCGCCCGCCGACCATCAAGCAAACCGGCCTCCGCCAAGGCAATCGCCCCCGTGCAAATCGAGCCCAGGCGTCGGGTGCCGTGACTGGCGCGGCGCAAGAACGCCAGCATGCCCGCTGTGGTCGGGCGGATCAGGTTGTCGCCCAGGACCAGCAGGGTATCGAACGCGCGCTGGTCGAAGGCTTCGGTCTGCACGGCAAAACCGGCGGAGGTTTGCACCAGGCCACCCGGCTCGGACAACAAGGCAATGCAGTACAACGGCTCGTCACCGGCACTGTTGGCCAATTCGAAGGCGGCACACATGGCCAGGCCCAGAACCTGAAAACCGGGATAAACAATGAGTCCGATCTGGTGCATGGCGGTATGACCCTGAACGTGGCATGCCTGATATTCAGGCCAGGATCTACACTCTAACCCGAACAGCCCGCACCGGACATCAAGATGGAGCGCCTCGCGCATTGGCCGATGGCGACGGATAATGAAGCGGTTTGCATCTCACCGAGGAATGGAAGGATGTCACTGACTCTTTATTTCCACCCGCTCTCGTCGTTCTGCCACAAAGCGCTGATCGCCCTCTATGAACTGGACATCGAGTTTGAGAAAAGGATTATCGATCTGGGCAACGACGCCGATCGGGCCGAACTTCAAGCGCTGTGGCCGATCGGCAAGTTCCCGGTGCTTCGCGATCACACCCGGCAAAAGAATGTGCCGGAGTCGAGTGTGATCATTGAATATCTGGACCGGCTGCATGCCGGCCAGGCACACCTGATTCCCCACGACTGGGAAGCCGCCCTGGAAGTGCGGCTGTGGGATCGCTTTTTCGACCTCCACGTCCAGGTGCCCATGCAGAAGATCGTCGCAGACCGCCTGAACGCCGCCAACGGCGACCTGACCCGCGAGCGCGCCGCGCTGACAACGGCGTACGGCCTGCTTGAACGGCAACTGGCGGCAAGCACCTGGGTGGCAAGTCCCGCTTTCAGCATGGCCGATTGCGCCGCCGCCCCATCGCTGTTCTACGCCAGCACCCTCGTCCCCTTTGCCGCCGATCATCGCCACTTGCGCGCTTATTTCGACAGGTTGACCGAAAGGCCCTCGGTCAAGCGGGTGATCGACGAGGCACGGCCCTGGTTTGCCTGGTATCCCTTTGCCGAGGCCATCCCGGAGCGCTTTCGCTAGAGGCACGCGCACAAAGACCTTGCGCGAGCCTTGGCTGCACGCGGGTTTGCAAGGGAACATCCGGGACATGAACAACGAACGCAAAAAACCGGCGAATCGACGAATAACAACCGTCGGCCGAGTGTTTTCTGATTGAGCAGGAAGAAAAAATGGCAGGGGCGGCTGGATTCGAACCAACGCATGGCAGGATCAAAACCTGCTGCCTTACCGCTTGGCGACGCCCCTGTATCTGTTGCGATGAGTGCCAGGCACTCGCTTTCTTGAGTGGCAACAAGCGCTGTTGCCTGCTTGCGTGACAAGCTCCCTGAGGACCTGTGCAAGAGTGGGCGGCAATTTACCAAGTTTTACCTCGTATGGGAAGCCCCAATAAAACAATTTGTTTTTTTAAAACAGACGCTTAGTGTTCAGCCGAGCCCCGGGGAAGTGGTCGGCGCACATTCGGCCCGATCACGTCTGCTACGCTTTTCCTTTAGGGGATGGAATCGGGAATCGTTTGCTCAACACCCCTCCTTTGTCATTTGAGGGCGCAAAATGTGAAAGGCAAATTGATGGGCACCTTTGCAACCATCCTGGTGGTCGGGGCCGCGATTTATGGACTGAACACCTGGGAACACATCGAGAGCCAGCGACAGGACGCGGTCTGCAGGGCCGCCCGGGAGCACCTCAATGGCCTGGAAACCCAGGCGCGGGCCCTGGCCTCCGGGTTGACGGTCGAAGCCTATGCCGAAGCCGAAAAAGCCGAGGCCGGCCAGCTGGTCCTGGCACTTGATACGGCCAGGAACGAAGCCGAGGTCAATGCCGTCATCGACAAGCACGCCGCCGCCATCGAAGCACAGATAACGGCCGAAGACGCAGAGGTCCACTCCCGCAGCGATCAACCCTTCCTCGGCCAGGAACTCAAGAAGCAACGCATCCCCACCGACATCAAACAGGAATTCAAACGAGCTGAAAAAGCCGTCCTCGAGACCTGTGGATAGCGTCGACTGCAACTCCGGCTTTGTCGCCAGCGTCTAGACTCCAGCAAGAGCAGGCTGCAACCAGACTCCGCGTTTAAAACAAAAAAAACTACAAACGAGGACGCCCAAACCTTGAAAATATCAACCCTGTGCGCCATGGCGGGCCTGCTGGTGTCGGTCACGGTGTCTGCCAACGGCGTCATTCCTGTCCTCGAACTGGACTTCACCCGGTCTGCGACGCAAACCCTGGAAAAAATCGGCATCAATGACGCGTGCATCATCGGCGCCTCGAGCCCCGTTGCGTTCACTTACTGCCGGGAAGGATCGTCGACACTCTGGAAGTATCAGGCACTGGATCTGGAACAGATGGCGGCGCTGCACAATGATGCAAAGCAGTCCGCGGCGGTCTACCAACCGATTTCCGTGGTGGAGTTCGGGAGTCCGGCCTGTGAACACGAGGGCAGCCTGGCCGCCACCGAAAAACGGGCAACGATACGCCGGCTGATCCTCGGCCTGATCGCCATGTCCCTGCTGATCGGCTTGCGCTACAGCTATCGGGCCATGCGGCACCGCCGCCAGGACCCCACCGCCTACTCGCACCCCCTTGAGCAGGTGTCGAGTGAATTTCAGGCAAGCGCACAGACAAAAGCCCTGGCAGCCTTTGGCCTCGCTGTTGCCGTGGCAGTCGTCTACTTCAATTACACGGGGTATTGAACAACAGGCGAGCGCGCCGTTGCGGCGCGCTCGCCGGTCACTCAGTGCGGTGCGCGCGGGATGGTCTTGAGCAGGTCTTCGGGGCTGATGTGACCGACCACGCTGCCCGGTTGCGGCAGGTTGAGGATGTGGCCCTTCATCTTGCCGATGATGTGCATTTCGCATGGCTTGCAATCGAACTTCAGCGTCAGCACTTCATCGCCGTGAATCAGTTGCATCGGCGCGACCTTGGTGCGCACGCCGGTCACGCCCTTGGCCTGTTTCGGACACAGGTTGAAGGAGAAACGCAGGCAGTGCTTGGTGATCATCACCGGCACTTCGCCGGCTTCCTCGTGAGCCTCGTAGGCCGCATCGATCAGCTTGACCCCATGGCGGTGATAGAAGTCGCGGGCCTTCTGGTTGTAGACGTTGGCCAGGAACGTCAGGTGCGACTCCGGGTACACCGGCGGCGGAGTGGTTTCGGCTTTACGGCTGCCGCGCGGGTGGGCGGCGACCCGCGCCTGGGTCAAGGCCTCGATCACCTCGCGGCGCAAGGCCTTGAGCTGCGAGTTCGGGATGAAGAACGCCTGCGGCGCATCCAGCTTGATGTCGATCGCGTGGTACTGGGTGGTTCCCAGCTGGCCGAGCAGATCCTGCAACTGCTCCAGCGCCTGCTCCGGCTTGTTGGCCGCGCCGAACGGGCCGGCCAGGGTAACGCTGGCGCTGATGCCCTCCTCGCTGGTCGCTGTCAGTTCCAGCTGTTCTTCACGCAGGCGAGCGACCCAGCTCAGGGCGATGCGACGCTCGGCAGAGGTCCGTTGCAGCGCCTGTTGCCAGTTATGATCGAGATTGCGATTCAGCGGATGGTTGGGGCGCAGCTTGTACATCCCCTCCGGCATCTCGTTGGGCTCGACGCGATAGCGATAACGCTTCTCGCCGTCTTCCTCGAATTCGCCCTTGGGTTCGGCGATGTTGGCGCGGAAACCCACCACTTCACGCTTGACCAGCACGTTGAGGCCGTCACCGTTGGACAGCGGCTCGTGCGTCACGACCTGCATGTCACGCTTGGCGACCTTCTCGACCACACCCACCGGCAGACCGGTGAAGGTTGGCGAGTCAAAGGCGCCGATATCGATCTTGCGGTCAGTGACGAAGTAATCGGTGCTGCCACGGTGGAAGGTCTTTTCCGGGTCGGGCAGGAAGAAGTGCGCGGTGCGGCCGCTGGAAGCCCGGGCCAGGTCCGGGCGGTCTTCGAGGACGTCGTCGAGACGCTGGCGATAGTAGGCGGTGATGTTCTTCACATAGCCCATGTCCTTGTAGCGGCCTTCGATCTTGAACGAGCGCACGCCCGCCTCGACCAGGGCGCGGATGTTGGCGCTCTGGTTGTTGTCCTTCATCGACAGCAGGTGCTTTTCGTAAGCGATCACGCCACCTTTTTCGTCCTTGAGGGTGTACGGCAGGCGGCAAGCCTGGGAGCAGTCGCCGCGGTTGGCACTGCGCCCGGTCTGCGCGTGGGAAATGTTGCACTGGCCGGAAAACGCCACGCACAACGCGCCATGGATAAAGAACTCGATGGCCGCGTCGGTTTCGTCGGCGATGGCGCGGATTTCCTTGAGGTTCAGCTCGCGGGCCAGCACCAGTTGCGAGAAACCGGCCTGATCGAGGAACTTCGCCCGCTCCAGGGTGCGGATGTCCGTCTGGGTACTGGCGTGCAGTTCGATCGGCGGGATGTCCAGCTCCATCACACCCAGGTCCTGGACGATCAGCGCATCGACGCCGGCGTCGTACAACTGGTGGATCAGCTGGCGGGCCGGCTCCAGTTCGTTGTCGTGCAGGATCGTGTTGATGGTAGTGAAGATCCGCGCGTGATAACGACGGGCGAACTCCACCAGTTCGGCAATCTCGCTCACCTCGTTGCAGGCGTTGTGGCGGGCGCCGAAGCTCGGGCCGCCGATGTACACGGCATCGGCACCATGCAGGATAGCCTCGCGGGCGATGGCGACATCGCGGGCAGGGCTGAGCAATTCCAGGTGATGTTTGGGCAAAGACATAGTTTTTTTAGTCAGGCTTGTCACGGTCGAGGCGTGCATTGTAGCGGCGAAACGCCTGACCGGCACCCGTATGCTGCCGGGTGGCGTTTCGGGCAGGCCTGGCCCGCCTCAATCCTGTATTTGATCGGCGTTGAGCAAAATTTAGCCCACGTCCAACATCCCCTGTGGGAGCGAGCCTGCTCGCGAAAGCGGTGTGACAGCCAAAATTGATGTCGACTGACACGCCGCCATCGCGAGCAAGCCCGCTCCCACAAAAGGTTTTATGTCGTACCCAGAATTTGTGCACAACAACATTCAACTGTGGGAGCGGGCTTGCCCGCGAAAGCGCTGGGTCAGTCAACACCTGTGCAAGCTGACACGCCGCCTTCGCGGGCAAGCCCGCTCCCACAGTTGATCGGCGTTGACCACAAATCCAGCCCATGTCCCACAGGTTTTTGTGTGTTGCCGAGATCAGGCCTTGGCCGCCATCGCGGTCACTTCCACGCGCATGCCTTCAACCGCCAGCGAGGCAACCCCGACAGCTGCGCGCACTGGCCACGGCTTGGCGAAGTAGCGTTTGTAGACCTCGTTGAACGCGGCGCGGTCGGCCATGTCGGTGAGGTAGATGGTCAGGTGCATCACGCGGTCCATGGAGCTGCCGGCACGTTCCAGTGCAACCTTCAGCGCTTGCAGGGTGCATTCGCTTTGCAGGGTGATGTCGCCCAGCTCCAGACTGCCGTCGGCACGGGTCGGGATCTGGGTGGAGACCAGCACACCGCCGAAGCCGACGACGTCGGAGGAAATCGAGTCGGCATCGAGGTCAGGCGTGAAGGTCAGGTCGTGGTTTGCCATTGGAAGTTCTCTTGCTTGAATGGGTAAGGCGAGCGCCTTTTGCGCCGCCAGTTTACAGGGCCATTCCCGGCACGTCGCTAATCCGCAGCGTTCGACTGCGCATGAGCCGAGCCGTCGTCATTGCAAGGGCGAAAACTTCGCCGGCAGGTAGATCGTCGAGCACATGTCACGCAGTTGCGGGCCGGAGTTTTCCGGCGGCCAGACGCCGTCGGCGACCGCCTGGGTGCGCACCTGCAAGCGCTGCTCAAGGCTGGGCCACGGCCAGATGTGCAGGTAACGCGGCAGCGCGCCGTCGGTGGCATAAAACGCCGCGTACACCGGCGAATACTGTTCGCTGGTCCGTGCTTCAATGGCGTTTCTCCAGCCGTCGAGTGTCGGCTGCAAGCCGCTGCTGACCAGGTCGTAAACGCGCAACTCATAGAACGGACCGTGCTGGCCGGCGCTCAAGGGTTCGAGGAAGGGAAACAGCGTGTAGTTTTCGATGCGCAGGTCGGTGATGAACTCGTTGACGCCAAACGCCCCGCCCCCCAGCAGGAAACGCTCGCGCTCTGCCTGCCTTGAGTGCTCGTCGGCATAGCCACGCAGCACGGCGATCTGGTTCAACGGGCCGATCTCCGAAGCCCAGCAACCCATCAACACCCCGCCGACTTCCGGCTTCGCCAACTCATTCTCGATACGTGCCAGTGCATCGGCCACCGTGCGCACCCGCACGGTAAAAGTGATCAGTTCAAATAAACGCATAACGACTCCGCCGACTTGATTGCCAAATGCCCACAGCCTAAGGCAGCCCCCGCCGTCGGGATATTGAGAAGAACCCCATCGATTGCGGCATTTCCCCCAGTGTTCCAGGTGATTTCTTTACCCCGGGCAGCCATCGATAATTCACACAACGTGTTCAATGCCTTCACTCAATGGCGCTTGATGCAGGAATGGCGACGAATATGCTGTGGGTACGTTTCCGTGATCTCGCATGACAACAAGAGCCCACACCATGCACAGCCCCAGAACGCTCTACCAGAAACATATCGACAGTCACACCGTCTGCGCCCTCGACGATCAGGGCCACGTGCTGCTGTACATCGACCGCCAGGTCGCCAACGAATACACCAGCCCGCAAGCCTTCAGCGGCATGCGCGACGCAGGTCGCAAAGCCTGGCGCCCGAGCGCGACGCTGGCGGTGGTCGACCACGTCAACCCCACGGCGCCGACACGTATTGCCGCCATGCCGGACGCCGGCGGCGCCCGTCAGGTGTCCTACTTCGAAGAAAACTGCCGCGACTTCGGCATCGAACTGTTCGATGTGCTGGACAAACGCCAGGGCATCGAGCACGTCGTGGCCCCCGAACAAGGCTTTATCCTGCCCGGCATGGTCGTTGCCGCCGGCGACAGCCACACCACCACCTACGGCGCCCTGGGTGCCTTCGGCTTCGGCATCGGCACCTCGGAAATCGAACACCTGCTGGCTTCGCAGACCCTGGTCTACAAGTGCCTGAAGACGATGCGGGTGACGGTCAATGGCCTGCTCGGGCCTGGCGTGACGTCCAAGGACATCATCATGGCCCTGATCGAGAAAATCGGCGCTTCGGGCGCCACCGGTTACGCCATCGAGTTCGCCGGCCCGGCGATCAGCGACCTCAGCGTCGAAGCGCGCATGACCATCTGCAACATGGCCGTCGAGGCTGGCGCCCGAGGCGCATTCATGGCCCCGGATGACAAGGTATTCGCCTACCTGCAACACAAGCCCCGCGCACCCCGGGGCCAGCTGTGGGAACAGGCCGTCGCAACATGGCGCGGCCTGCACAGCGACGAAGGTGCGGTGTTCGATCGCGAAGTCACTCTGGATGTCGCGACACTCGAACCCATGGTCACCTGGGGCACCAGCCCCGATCAGGCCGCACCAGTGGGCGGGCATGTGCCGGACCCGGCCGCGCAGCCGGACCTGATCCTGCGCCAGGGCATGCAACGCGCCTTGAACTACATGGGCCTGGAGCCGGGCATGCCGCTCAGCGACGTGGTGATCAGCCACGCTTTCATCGGCTCGTGCACCAATGCGCGCATCGAGGACCTGCGCGATGTCGCCCGCGTGGTGCGCGGCAAACGGGTGGCAGCCCACGTGCGGGCCATGATTGTTCCCGGTTCGACGATGGTGCGTGACCAGGCCGAAGACGAAGGGCTGGCGCAGATCTTCCTCGACGCCGGTTTTGAATGGCGCCAGTCGGGTTGCTCGATGTGCCTGGCCATGAATGACGATGTGCTCGCCCCCGGTGATCGCTGCGCCTCGAGCACCAACCGCAACTTCGAAGGCCGGCAAGGCGCCGGTGCGCGCACCCATTTGATGAGCCCGGCCATGGTCGCCGCCGCAGCGATTACCGGGCACTTGACCGACGTGCGCACCTTCGCGCTGGAGGCTTGAACCATGCAACCTTTCGCTATCGTCAGCGGCAGCGCCGCCCCGCTCCTGGCCGCCAACATCGACACCGACGTGATCATGCCCAAGCAGTTCCTCAAAGGGATTGATCGCAAGGGCCTGGACAAGGGCCTGTTCTTTGACTTGAGATTCCTTGAGTCCGGCGCACCCGATCCGCGGTTCATCCTCAACCAACCGGCCTGGAGCGAGGCTGCGTTTCTGGTGGTGGGTGCCAACTTCGGCTGTGGTTCGAGTCGCGAACATGCGGTCTGGGGCCTGAAACAGGTCGGCATCCGCGCACTGATCGGCACCAGTTTCGCCGGCATTTTCTACGACAATTGCCAGCGCAATGGGGTGTTGGCGATTCAACTGACCGAGGAACAACTCAAGCAGATTGCCGCGTTGACCAGCAACCCGGCAACGGCTCGAATCAGCGTCAACCTGCCGGAGCAAACCATCGAACTGGCGGACGGCAACCTGATCCCGTTCGAGATCGATGAACTGCGCAAGCAATCGTTGCTGCTGGGGCTGGATGCCATTGGCACCACGTTGCAACGGGCCGAACAGATTCGCCAGTTCGAAACCCGGCACCTGGCGGAAAATCCCTGGCTGGTCTGATAAGGATCCTGTAGGAGCGAGCCTGCTCGCGATGGTCGTTAACGATAACGCGTGCTTACCGGCTAAACGCGGCGCTCTTGAATCCATCGCGAGCAAGCTCGCTCCTACAGAGGAAAATGACGCTGCTGGGGCTGGATGCCATTGGCACCACGTTGCAACGGGCCGAACAGATTCGCCAGTTCGAAACCCGGCACCTGG
>NZ_JBWKZB010000086.1:0-11059 GCF_059424105.1 Pseudomonas sp. GW456-E7
GTTCTGTGCTTTACCTGACTACCATCACCACTGCGCAAACCCGAGGTAGTGCACTGTTTTTTGTGGGAGCGAGCCTGCTCGCGAAGACAGCGGCACATCCAGCATCGATGTGACTGACAAACCGCTTTCGCGAGCAGGCTCGCTCCCACAGGGGGTTATGGGGTTGCCGGGTTAGCGCGCAGCCCAGGCGTTGAAGCGCTGTTCCAGCTCTTCGCCATGGTCGACCCAGAACTCTGCGTCCACCGCCCGTGCGCCGGCCAGGTTGGCCTCGGCGGTTGGGAGTTGTTCCTGCACGTCCTTGGGCAGCAACGGCAAGGTCTGGCGATGCACCGGCCCGTAGGGGATGTTTTCCGAGAAGACTTTTTGTGTCTGCGGCTGGCTGGCGAACGCGATGAAGTTTTCCGCCAGTGCCTTGTTCGGTGTGCCTTTGACCACCGCCCAGTATTCCGGGTCGTACAGGCTTTGCGGCCAGACGATGCTCAGCTTCATGCCTTCCTTTTGCGCCGAGGCGATCCGGCCGTTGTAGGCCGCGCTCATCACCACGTCGCCGGCCACCAGCCATTGCGCCGGCTGGGCGCCCGCCTCCCACCACTGGATGTTCGGCTTGATCTGGTCGAGCTTGGCAAAGGCCCGGGTCACGCCTTGCGGGGTTTTCAAGACCTTGTACACGTCGTCCGCCTTGACACCGTCGGCCAGCAAGGCGATTTCCAGGGTGTACTTGGCGCTCTTGCGCAGGCCGCGCTTGCCCGGGAAGTCCGCGACGTTCCAGAAGTCCGCCCAGGATTGCGGCGCCTTGGCCTGTTTGCTCTGGTCATAGGCCATGACCATCGACCAGACGTAAGTGGCCACCCCGCATTCGGTCAGCGCACCGGGCACGAAGTTCGCCGAATCACCGAAGCGCCCCGCATCAAGCTTCTCGAACAGGCCCTCCTCGCAGCCGCGCAACAGCTCGGGGCTTTCGACTTCCACCACGTCCCAGCTGGTGTGACCGGCCGAGACCATGGCCTTGATCTTCGACAGCTCGCCGTTGTACTCACCGGCGATGATGTTGCCCGCGCCGCTGGCGTTGAACGGCTGGAAGTAGGCTTTATCCTGGGCCTGTTTGGTAGCACCACCGAAGGAAATCACGGTGAGGTCCTGGGGGGCCGCCCACACACTGGCACTCAACAACGCCAGGGCAAACGGAACACTGCAACGCAAGGATCTGGACATGGATCGCTTCCTCGGGGCTGGTCGGCCCGCTGTTGTTATGGGTGTTCGGATTCACTCAAGTAAGCCGCCAGGCGATCCATCAGGCGGTCACAGGCCGCCATCTGGTCGACGCTGACAAATTCATCGGGCTTGTGCCCCTGGTCCATGCTGCCGGGACCGCAGACCACGGTCGCAATCCCGGCCTGATTGAACAGCCCGCCTTCGGTGCCGAAGGCCACGGTGCCGAAATCATCGCTGCCGCACAGCTCGGCAATCAGCCGGGCGGCGGCGCTGTCGGCGGGTGTCGCCAGGCCCGGATAGGCGGAGATTTGTTCAAAGCGGATCGCGGTATCGGTGTCCACGGCCTGCATGGCCGGCAGCAACGTCTGCTCGGCGTAGTCCTGCAGTTCATCGACGACCACTTGCGGGGCGAAGTCCGGCAAGGCGCGGATCTCGAAATCGAAACGGCAGTCCGCTGGCACGATGTTCAGCGCCGTACCGCCCTGGATCACCCCGACCTGCACGGTCGAGAACGCCGGATCGAAGCGCTTGTCGTGCAACGGTGGCCGGGCCAGGGTGGCGCCGATGTCGCCCAGCCTACCGATCAGGCGTGCAGCCTGCTCGATGGCATTGACTCCATAAGGCGCGTAGGCCGAATGACAGGCCGCACCACGCACGTGGCAACGCATCGCCAGCTTGCCCTTGTGACCAAGCACCGGCTTGAGCTCGGTCGGCTCACCGATCAAACACAACGCCGGAGCCGGGATGCGTTGGGGCAACACCTCCAGCAAACCGCGCACGCCAAGGCAGCCGACCTCTTCGTCATAGGAAAACGCCAAATGCACCGGGCGCTTCAAAGGGCTGGCGAGAAACACCGGCACGGCGGCCAGCACCGAGGCCAGATAGCCTTTCATGTCCGCGGTGCCGCGACCGTAAAGCTTGCCGCCCGCCTCGCTCAGGCTGAACGGCTCGACCGTCCAGGCCTGGCCGTCCACCGGCACCACGTCGGTGTGACCGGACAGCACGATGCCGCCGGCCACGCTCGGGCCGACCGTGGCCAATAGATTGGCCTTGGTCCGCTCGGCGTTGTAGATCAGTTCGCAATCCACGCCCAGCTCGTGCAGGTAGTCGCGCACGAACTCGATCAGCTCGAGGTTCGAATCGCGGCTGACCGTGGCGAACCCGATCAACCGCGCGAGCATGGCGCGGCTGCGCAACTCACTCATCGCCGGGCACTCCATACGCGGGGGCCAGGGTCGGATTGAGCGCGCGGGTCAGGTAGTCCTGCAATTGCGGCTCGTAGGCCGTCCACAGTTTGCCCAGCTCGCCGATCGGGTTTTCATCGGCCCAATCCACCCGCAGGTCGACAATCGGCCAGGTCAGGTCACCGACCACCGACAATGCCGCCGAGTGCACCGCACCCGCTTCACCGCCGGCATCCTGCCCGGCCTGCAAGGCATTCATCAGGCGGGTGGCGAGGCAGCCTTCGCTGTTTTCGAAGGCCGCGACCATCGCCTCGATCACCCCACTGTTGGCCAGCAGATTGCCGGCCGCCACGCATTGGTCACCGGCCACCGCGTTGTTGATGCCCAGCGCATGGTTGCCGCTGAACACCGCCGTACGCCCGTGGGCATCCACCACCGCCACCTGGCGGTATTGGCTGTAGCCGTTGCGGGTCAACGAGTGGTCCAGCGCCTGGGGCGGCGCCGAGCCGTTGGCCAGCTCATCGAGGATCTGCGGGCCAAGGGCCGGCAGCGTGATGTTCTGGCTCGACACCGCGCCGACCCCGGCCCGCAGCCAGGGGCAGCGCGCGCCGACGGCGATGCTCGAAGAACTGATGGCAATGCCCAGCTGGCCGGTCTCGGCGCAGCGACCCACGATGGAAAAAGTCATGGCGAAGTCCTTATTCAGGGATAACGGCAATCACGTCGATTTCCATCAGCCACTGCGGCTGGCCGAGGGCACTGACCACCAGCCCGGTGGAAATCGGGAACACACCCTTGAGCCACTTGCCGACTTCCTGGTACACCGGCTCGCGATAGCGTGGGTCGATCAGGTAGGTGGTGGTCTTGACGATGTGGCTCAGGTCGCTGCCCGCCTCTTCCAGCAATTGCTTGACGTTGCGCATGGCCTGTTCGGCCTGGGCGCGCGGATCACCGAGGCCCACCAGCTGGCCGTTGAAATCGGTGCCGACCTGACCACGGACATACACGGTGTTGCCGGCGCGCACGGCCTGGCACAAATCGTTGTCCAGCGTCTGGTTCGGGTAGGTGTCTTTGGTGTTGAACATGCGGATGCGGGTATGAGTAGGCATTAACGAACTCCCATGAGGCTGGCTTTCTGAACAGGTGCGCGGGCGGCGTCGGCTTGACGCTGGGTCGCATCCCGATAGTTGAAATAGGTGTGCTGTTTAACGATGTGATCGGCGATGTGCTTGGCGTCGTGCCAAACGCCCCAGATGAACGCGGAGCCACGACGGGACTGCCACGGCAACCCGACGAAATACACACCGGGCTCGGCCGACACGCCGCGCTGGTGCTGTGGCTTGCCGTTTTCCTTGAAGGCATCGACCTTCAGCCAGCTGTAGTCGGTGGAGTAACCGGTGGCCCAGATGATCGTAGTCACGCCGGCCTTGAGCAGGTCCAGTTCCAGGATTGGGTTTGTCACGCAATCCGGATCGGCCAGCATGGCCCGGGCTTCCGGTTCCAGCGGCAGGTCGAGGCCGTTGCGCTCGATATAGGCGTCGGCCTTGTCGAGCAGCGCGAGGTAGTTTTCATCGCCTCGGCGGATGTTGTCGGCGAGGTTGTTTTCAAAACTGACCACGGCGCCATTGAACGATTGAGTCAGGCCGACCAGGGTCATGCCCTGATGCGCCAGGCGGCGGAAATCCACGGTGTGGCCGCCACGGGCACCGCTCACGGCGATGGTCACGTGTTCCTTGCCCGGTTGCATGGCCTCGGCATCCCACTCGCCCAGCACCCCCAGCCACCAGCAGAAATCGCGGTTGCGATAGGCGCGCGGCGGACGGTCGTGGGCGCCGACCGAGAGGTAGACCTGTTTGCCCGAACGTTGCAGCTCATCGGCGATCTGCACGCCCGAAGAACCGGCGCCCACCACCAGCACCGCGCCTTCGGCCAGTTGCTGCGGGTTGTAGTACTGGGCGGAGTGAATCTGGCTGATGCCGGCCATTGGCGGGGCAATCGGCGGGATGGCCGGACGCTGGAACGGGCCGGTGGCGACCACCACGTGGCGGGCCTCGATCACACCGTCAGAGGTTTCAACGGTGAAACCCGGACGGTCGGCATTGCGTTGTACGCTCTTGACTTCAACACCGGTGCGGATCGGCGCGTTGAACTTGCGGGCGTAGGCTTCGAAGTACTCGGCCACCTGCTCTTTGCCGGCGAAGGCGTCCGGGTCCAGGCCGTCGAATTCCAGGCCCGGGAAGCGGTCGTGCCAGGCAGGACCGTTGGCCACCAGCGAATCCCAGCGGCCGGTGCGCCAGGCTTCGGCGATACGGTTGCGCTCCAGCACGAGGTGGGGCACACCGAGTTTGCTCAGGTGTTCACTCATGGCCACGCCGGCCTGGCCGGCGCCAACAACAAGCGTATCAATTACGGTTTTATCAACTGTCATGGCTGTGCACTTCTGAAAGGTGGTTTGATTCAGGTCGGTCATGGCTGCCGCCTCGATTCTGATCACTGTTGTTCTTCTGCTGCGGCTATCGGTATCAGGGTGTTGGCCGCATTCTGTTCGGAGCCGGGAAATAGCGAAATTATGTTTTTTGTGGTTGCTGGCGAGGAAAAAGCGTCGAGGTGACCGGCTGGCCGTGCGAGGTTGCGGTCGACCCGATCCCGGCCTATGGTCCAAGCGATGCATTGCCCGCGACCGGCGCGAAGACCCGGCGCGGATTGCTGTCCATCCAGTGCGGATTCACGCAAGGAGTGATGACATGCCCGACTATTCCCGTCCTGCCGTGCTCGAACTGATTGGCAATACCCCGCTGGTACGCGTCAGCCGGTTCGATACCGGTCCCTGCACGCTGTTTCTCAAACTCGAATCACAGAACCCCGGCGGTTCGATCAAGGACCGCATCGGCCTGGCCATGATCGACACCGCCGAACGCGATGGCCGCCTCAGGCCCGGCGGCACCATCGTCGAAGCCACCGCCGGCAACACTGGCCTGGGCCTGGCCCTGGTCGGCCGCGCCAAGGGCTATCGCGTAGTGCTGGTGGTGCCGGACAAGATGTCCACCGAGAAGGTCTTGCACCTCAAGGCCATGGGCGCCGAGGTGCACATCACCCGCTCCGACGTCGGCAAGGGCCATCCCGAGTACTACCAGGACGTCGCTGCACGGCTGGCGGCGGAAATACCCGATGCGTTCTTCGCCGACCAGTTCAACAACCCGGCCAACCCCCTGGCCCACGAATGCAGCACCGCGCCGGAGATCTGGGCACAAACCCAGCACGATGTTGACGCCATCGTCGTCGGCGTCGGTTCGGCCGGCACCCTCACCGGGCTGACCCGTTTCTTCAAACGCGTGCAGCCGGACCTGGAAATGGTCCTGGCCGACCCGGTCGGTTCGGTGATGGCTGAATACAGCCGCGGTGGCACCCTCCCCACCCCCGGTTCCTGGGCGGTGGAAGGCATCGGCGAAGACTTCATCCCGTCGATTGCCGACCTGTCCAGCGTGCGCCACGCCTATTCGATCAGCGATGAAGAAAGCTTCGACCATGCCCGCCAGTTGCTGCGCGCCGAAGGCATTCTCGGCGGCTCGTCGACCGGTACCCTGCTGGCGGCGGCGCTGCGTTACTGCCGCGAACAGACCCAGCCGAAACGGGTGGTGAGCTTCGTCTGCGACACCGGTACGCGTTACCTGTCGAAGGTCTACAACGACCAGTGGATGAACGATCAGGGCCTGCTGCAACGCAAGCACTACGGCGACCTGCGCGACCTGATCGCGCGGCGTTTCGAGGATGGCCGGGTGATCAGCGTCGGCCCCGACGACACCCTGCTCACCGCGTTCCAGCGCATGCGTCTGGCGGACGTGTCGCAATTGCCGGTGCTGGTGAAGGGTCAGCAACTGGTCGGCGTGATCGACGAGTCCGACATCCTGCTGGGGGTGCATGAGGACGTTGCGCACTTCCGTAAAACCGTGGCCAGCGCCATGACCGACAAACTGCAAACCCTGTCCCCCGCCGCCACCCTGGCGGAACTGGAGGCAGAGCTGGGCCGTGGGCTGGTGGCGATCATCCAGGATGCCTCGGGCTTCCACGGCCTGATTACCCGAACCGACATGCTCAACCATTTGCGGAGATCCCTGCCATGAGTCAACAGGACAAAAACGCCGCGCCTCAGGGCTTCGCCACCCGGGTGATCCATGCCGGGCAATCGCCGGACCCATCGACCGGGGCCTTGATGCCGCCGATCTACGCCAACTCCACCTACCTGCAACAGAGCCCCGGGGTGCACAAAGGTCTCGACTACGGGCGCTCGCACAACCCGACGCGCTGGGCCCTGGAGCGCTGCGTGGCCGACCTCGAAGGCGGCACCCGAGGCTTTGCCTTCGCCTCGGGGCTGGCGACCATTTCCACGGTGCTCGAACTGCTCGACGCCGGATCGCACGTCGTCTCCGGCAACGACCTGTACGGCGGCACCTTCCGCCTGTTCGACAAGGTGCGCCAGCGCAGCGCCGGGCACCGCTTCAGCTTCGTCGACCTGACCGACCTGGCGGCGTTCGAGGCGTCCCTGCAGGACGACACCCGCATGGTCATGGTCGAGACCCCGAGCAATCCGCTGCTGCGCCTCACCGACCTCGCCGCCATCGCCCGCACCTGCCGCGTACGCGGCATCATCTGCGTGGCCGACAACACCTTCGCCAGCCCGTGGATCCAGCGCCCGCTGGAACTGGGTTTCGACATCGTGCTGCACTCGACCACCAAATACCTCAACGGCCACTCCGACGTGATCGGCGGCATCGCCGTGGTCGGGCAGAACGCCGAACTGGCCGAGCGCCTGGGCTTCCTGCAAAACGCCGTGGGCGCCATCGCCGGCCCGTTCGACGCCTTCCTCACCCTGCGCGGGGTGAAGACCCTGGCCCTGCGCATGGAACGGCATTGCAGTAACGCACTGGAACTGGCGCAGTGGCTGGAGCGTCAGCCGCAAGTCTCACGGGTCTACTACCCCGGCCTGCCCTCGCACCCGCAACACGAACTGGCCCAGCGGCAAATGCGCGGATTCGGCGGAATGATCTCCCTCGACCTCAACAGCGACCTGGCCGGCGCCAAACGCTTCCTCGAGAACGTGCAGATCTTCGCCCTGGCCGAGAGCCTGGGCGGCGTGGAAAGCCTGATCGAACACCCGGCGATCATGACCCACGCCACCATCCCGCCCGATACCCGGGCAGAGCTGGGGATTGGCGATGGGTTGGTGCGGTTGTCGGTGGGGGTTGAGGACGTCGAAGACTTGCGCGCGGACCTGGCGCAGGCGTTGGCAAGGATGTAAGCAACCTCAATGGCAGGACACCGCAAAACCTGTGGGAGCGGGCTTGCTCGCGAAGACGGCGGCACATCCAGCATCGATGTGACTGACACACCGCTTTCGCGAGCAAGCCCGCTCCCACAAGTCTTTTTTTGGCCTTGAGCCTTGTTGCAAGGCTGGTCAAGCACCCAAGAGCCCCTATAATCGCGCCGTTTTCGTCTACCCTCACGAAGCGTCGTGCAGCAATCAGCTTGTGCGGGGCGCATCGACATTTTTCCGCTATTGAACCGGAGAACTTCCATGCTCAAACGTACCCTGGCTATGGCCGTCGGCCTGACCCTGTCCCTTTCCACCCTGCTGGCACAGGCTGCCGAGACCCTCAAGGTCAGCGCCATTCCCGACGAAGCCCCCACCGAATTGCTGCGCAAGTTCAAGCCACTGGGCGAATACCTGGAGAAGCAACTGGGCATGAAGGTCGAGTTCGTACCGGTGTCCGACTACCCGGCAGTGGTCGAGGCGCTGGCCACTGACCGTATCGACATGGCCTGGCTGGGCGGTTTCACCTTCGTGCAGGCGCGCTTGAAAACCGGCAATGCCATTCCCTTGGTACAGCGTGAGCAGGATGCCCAGTTCACCAGCAAATTCATCACCGCCGATCCAGCGGTCAAATCCCTGGCCGACCTCAAGGGCAAATCGTTCGCCTTCGGCTCGGTCTCGTCGACGTCCGGCAGCCTGATGCCGCGTTATTTCATGCTGCAGGACGGCATCAAGCCGGAAACCTATTTCAGCCGCGTCGGTTACTCCGGCGCCCACGACGCCACGGTCGCCTGGGTTCAGGCGGGCAAAGTGGATGCCGGCGTGCTCAACGCCAGCGTCTGGGAAAAACTGGTCAAGGCCGGCAAGGTCGACACCGACAAGGTCAAGGTCTTCGCCACCACGCCAGCCTACTTCGACTACAACTGGACCGTGCGCGGCACCCTCGACCCGGCCCTTGCCGAGAAAATCAAGGCCGCCTTCCTCGCGCTCGACCCGGCCAACCCGGAGCAAAAGGCGATTCTCGACCTGCAGGCCGCCAGCCGCTTCATCGAGACCAAGCCTGAGAACTACAAGGGCATCGAGGAAGCCGCGCGCGCTGCCGACCTGCTGAAATGACCTTGCATCTGAACCGGGTCAGCCTCACCCACGACACGGGCGTGCGGGCGCTGCATGAGATCGACCTGCACATCAGCGCCGGTGAACAGGTGGCGATCATCGGCCCGTCCGGCGCCGGCAAGTCGAGCCTGCTGAACCTGCTGGCCACCGCCCTGCGCCCCGGCAGCGGCACGGTCGAGGTGCTCGGGGAGCAAGCCTGGCAGCTCGGCGCCCGACAGCGCCAACGCCTGCGCGCGCGCATCGGCCTGGTGCATCAGGCGCCGCCACTGCCACCGCGCCAGCGCGTGGTCACGGCGGTGCTGGCCGGCAAACTGGGGCAGTGGGGTTTTGCCAAAAGCCTGCTGAGCCTGCTGCATCCGGTGGATGTGCCCGGCGCACGCGCGGCCCTGGTTAAACTCGACCTTGGCGACAAGCTGTTCGCCCAGTGCCAGCAATTATCCGGTGGCCAACTGCAGCGCGTGGGCATTGCCCGCGTGCTGTACCAGGCCCCCGACGTGCTGCTGGCCGATGAGCCGGTGTCGGCGATGGACCCGGTGCTGGCCGGGCACACCCTGTCGATCCTCTGCCGCCACGCCCGGGAACACAAGGTGACCCTGGTCGCCAGCTTGCATGCGGTGGATCTGGCGCTGAGCAACTTCTCTCGCATCATCGGTTTACGCGACGGCCAGATCCTCTTCGATCTTCCCTCTGCCGACGTCGACCACGATTTGCTCGACCGGCTCTACGCCAACGAGCAACTGCAATCCCCGCCCGCTCCGGTGGCGCCCCTGAGCCTGCAGATTCCCCGATGCTGACGCGCGATACACGAGACCCGGCCACCCTGCCCCGCCTGCTGCTCAGCTTGTTGGCGCTGGCCCTGCTGTGGCCCGGCATCCACTTCAGCGAACTGGACCTGGGCGTGCTGCTCAAGGCCGACAGCCAGAGTGAAATGGGCCGTTTCGTTTCGGCCTTCTGGCCGCCGGCCCATGGCGAAGAGTTCCTCCAGTTGCTGTGGCAAGCCACCTTGCAGACCCTGGCCATCGCCACCGCCGGCATGGCCCTGGCCTTGCTGTTGGCCGTGCCCGCCAGCCTGCTGGCCAGCCGCGCGCTGTCGCTGTCGGCCGCCTCGCGGGGTGGTCGCCCGAGCGCCCTGGGCCGGTTGTTGCGCTGGCCGGTGCGCGGCTTGCTGATCTTCCTGCGCAGCGTGCCGGAAATCGTCTGGGCCTTGCTGTTCGTGCGCGCCGTCGGCCTTGGCCCGACCGCCGGGGTGCTGGCCATTGCCATCACCTACAGCGGCATGCTGGGCAAGGTCTACGCGGAAATCTTCGAGTCGGTCGACCAGCGCCCCGCCCACTCACTGCTGCAAGCCGGCAGTGGCCGGTTGGCGGCGTTCTGCTACGGCATCCTGCCCAATGTCGCGGCGGAGCTGCTGTCGTACACCGTGTACCGCTGGGAATGCGCGATCCGCGCGTCCGTGGTGATGGGCTTCGTCGGCGCCGGCGGACTGGGCCAGCAGATCGACCTGTCGCTGCGTATGTTCGCCGGCGGTGAAGTGGCGAGCATGCTGCTGACCTTCTTCGTCCTGGTGCTGTTCGCCGACCAGATCAGCCGCCTGCTGCGCTGGAGGTTCGCATGAATCGCCTGATCAACCTGCTGCTGATCCTGTGCATCGGCGCCGCGGTCGTCGCCTCGTTCCGCTATCTGGGCATCGACCTCGGCGAACTGACAGGCAGCGGAAACCTGAAGCAGATGGGCGCCTACGTGCTGCGCTTTCTCAGCCCGGACCTGAGCGCCGGCCACCTGCAAGCCATCGGCCGTGGCGCCGTGGAAACCATGGCGATGTCCGCCCTCGGCACCCTGCTCGCGGCAGTGTTTGGCCTGCTGCTGGCGCTGCCAGCGGCCGGGCGCTTCGGCTGGCTGCTGCAGAGCGCGTCGCGACTTGTGCTCAATGGCCTGCGCGCCATTCCCGAACTGGTGTGGGCCGCGCTGATGGTACTGGCCGCCGGCCTCGGCCCGAACGCCGGCACCCTGGCACTGGCCATGCACACCACCGGCGTACTCGGCCGCCTGTTCGCCGAAGCGCTGGAAAACACCCCGCCGCAACCTGCCGAAGCCATCCGTTTGCAGGGCGGCAATGTCGTCTGGGCCTTCTGTTACGGCACCCTGCCCAACCTGTTTCCGCAGTTGCTGGCGTACATTTTGTACCGCTGGGAGAACAACATTCGGATGGCGAGCGTGCTGGGGTTTGTCGGGGCTGGGG
>NZ_JBWKZB010000087.1:0-10666 GCF_059424105.1 Pseudomonas sp. GW456-E7
GCCAACCTGTCCCCCGCAAACCCAGCACGATGTTCGTCATCGCCCCGGACATCAACACCGAAACCCTGCTGGCCCACGCCTGTGAATCACTGGCGTCGGCGAGTGTGATGGCGAGTGATTTCGCGGGGTTTCTGCAGGGCTCGCAGCGCAATACGATGCTGGGGATTGCGCAGGTGATCATGCTGGGTGAGCTGGCGGTGAACCGGGCGCTGGATAATCTCGATCCGCAGGATTAGTGGACAAAGGCCCGACCCAGGGCCGTGAAGCCCGGGCCGGCCAGGACGATCAATAACGCCGGGAAGAGAAACAGCATCATCACGACGGACATTTTGGCGGACATCTTGGAGATGTATTCCTGCAGGCGCGTCAGGCGCCGGTCGTCGAGCAGCTGTTTGAGCGCCAGCAAGGACTTCATCGCGCCGCCACCCTGATGGATCAATTGTTGAAGGATCACGCAGGTGTCGGTGAACTCGTCTACCGCAAGCAAGCGGGTGGTCTTGTTCAACTCGTCGCCCAGTTCCAGGCCTGAATCGACGCGGGTCAGAATCAGGCGCAGTTCATGGGTCAGGGCGGGCAGCAAATGCCTGCCCTCCTGGCTCAGCACACGCAGGGATTGCTCCACCGCCATGCCCGATTCGAACAGGGTGCGCAGCAGCGCGATGAAGGTCGAGGTTTCAGTGGCCAGTTGTTTTTGCCGACGCTGTGCAGCGGCGGCCAGCCAGCGCTTGGGCAACAGATAGCCCATGCTGGTGGCGAGCATCGGGGCGATCCAGTGATTCTCCACATTTGGGTAGAACAGTCCCTGGATCAGCAGGCACAAGGACAGCGCCAACACCGGCGCGCCCACCTGCATGGCGGCGAACAGTGAGCGTTGACGTACGCTGCGCCAGCCCAGGCGGTTGAGCAGGGTCTGGGTTTCGTTGTCCATTTTGACCGACTGTTGCCCCAGGCGACTGGCGCCCAGGGCTTGCAGCAGTTGGGTAAGGTGGCTATCCCCCGGCGCCTTGCCATCCAGTCGCTGGGCCACCTGGCGTGCCCGGCGGCTTTGCTCCAGCAAGGCGCTGAGCAACAACAGCGCAGCCCCGAAAAGCAGCAGCGCGCTCACCAGCAAGAGCATCTTCGTATTCATAGGCTACGCAACATGCGCCAAAGCGCCAGGCAACCGAACACCTGAAATCCGAAGGCACTCGCCAGCATGGTTTGCCCCGAGCTGTCGTGCCACATGGAAAGCAGGTAGGTCGGATTGGTGAGTAGAAAATAGCCTGCGACCGAGACTGGCAGCAGGGCCAGGACTACGGCCGTGATACGGGTTTCGCCGGTCATGGCCTTCAACTGGCGAGCCGCTTGCTCGCGTTCACGGATCATCTTGATCAGGTTTTCCAGCAGCTCACTGGCATTGCCGCCGTAACGGTGGTTGACCTTCAAGCCGAGTGCGAGCAAGCGCAGTTCATCTTTTTCGTACAGCTCGGCGAAGTCCGAAGCGGCGTCTGCCAGGTTGACCCCCAGTTGCACATTGCGTTGAATCCGGCCCATGGCATTTTTCAGCGGGTCTTCGGCCGCATCGATGGCGCCGAGCGCGGCATCGGCCAGGGTCCGTCCGGACTTCAGGCTGCGTACGGCATGGTCGAGCAACATCGGCAGCTGTTCGATCATGCGACTGAGGCGACGCTGGTAACGCCAGCTGACGAACAGTCGTACCGCCACCGGAGGCACCAGCAGCACCAGCAGCGCGCCGATCCAGCCACCCAGGGCAACTCCCAGCAGCACTCCGAGTATCCAGAACACCAGCCATTGACCCAGGCGTTCGGTGGGGCGTCCGAGTCCGGCACGCAGGAACGCGCGCTCAAGGCCCGCCCAAGACGACTTGTGCTCGACCCGCAGCGGTTGCCCCTGGCTCAGGCGTCCCAGAATCCGTTCGTTGCCGGTCTGGCGCAAGCCGTTATAGAGCAGGCGCAGCGCCAGGCCGAGAAAGATCAGGCAAAAGAGGATGAGCAGCGCTGGTTTGAGCATGCCGTGGCCTCAGTACGCCGAGGGAGACAGCGCCGAGTCCCGGCGCAATTTGTCGCCAGCCGGGTTCACGGCTTCTCGCAGGAAACCGAACCCGGTATGGCGGTCGAAACGGAACAGCGTGTTGGTGACATACACGTCGTCGCGCACACCGACGACTTCCACCACTTCACTGACACAGCGGCGGCCGTCGGGCAGGCGCGTGAGCTGGATGACCACGTCGAGCGCCGCGCAGATCATTTGCCGCAGGGTGCGCTCGGCGATGCTGCGGCCGGTCAGGCCCACCAGGGTCTCCAGGCGCAGCAGCGCATCCTGGGCGTTGTTGGCGTGTACGGTACTCATCGAGCCGTCGTGGCCGGTGTTCATCGCGGTCAACACATCGACCACTTCGACGCCGCGAATCTCGCCGAGGATGATCCGGTCCGGTCGCATCCGCAGGGCGTTGCGGATCAGGTCGCTGGCTTTTACTTCGCCATGACCTTCGGCATTCGGTGGACGGGTTTCCAGGCGCACGACGTGAGGGTGGCCCAGTTGCAGTTCGGCGACGTCTTCGATGGTGACCAGGCGTTCCTGAGGGTTGATCAACTGGCTGAGAATGTTCAGCAGCGTGGTCTTGCCGGTGCCGGTACCGCCGCTGATCAGGATGTTGCAGCGTTTGCCCACGGCTTCCTGAATGAATTCGAAGATCGCGTGATCGATGGTTTGCATCGCCACCAGGTCGGAGCTTTTGAGCATGTCCTGGCGGAATTTGCGGATCGACAGGCACGGACCATCGAGGGCTATCGGCGGAATGATGGCGTTGACCCGGCTGCCGTCCGGCAGGCGCGCGTCGACCATGGGCGAAGACTCGTCGAGCCGCCGGCCCAGGGGCGCGAGAATCCGTTGCATGACACGTTCGACGTGGTGCGAATCGATAAAGCGCAAGTCACTCAGGTGCAGCAAGCCTTCGCGTTCGACAAATACCCGGTGTGGACCGTTGACCAGGATCTCGGTCACCGCCGGGTCGCGCAGCAGTACTTCCAGCGGGCCGAAACCGGTGAGCTCGTCGACGATCTCCTCGGCCAGACGCTCCATTTCATAGCGGGAAATCGCCAGGTGCAAGCGCGCGATGTACTCGGCCACCTTGTCGATCACGAATTGCGACAGCGCCTGGCGCGTGCCCTCCAGCAGGTTTTTCCCTGACTCTTCGATGGCGTCGATGATGTAGCGGTGCAGCACCAGTTTCAGGCCTTCGTGGTCGGTATTGCCGACCGCGCCGCGATGGGGGGAGCCGAAGAGTTTTTCACTGCTCATTGTGCGCCCCTCAAGCGGTTGAACCAGCCGGTCTTGGGTTTGACCAGGCCTTCGGAGTGCCTGGCCAGGCGCTCGCCGAGTGCGCGCAGGCTCTGGGTGAGGCCCTCGCGCGGGGCCAGTTCGAACAAGCTCAGGCCCTGGTTCTTGGCGTTGAGCCGCACTTCCGGGCTGTAGGCGAGGGTGGCGATGATCTCCAGGCCGAACGTCTTGCCCAGGGTGTCGGAGTCCGGTGCGACGTTGCGCAGGTAGCGGTCCACGAGCAGTTTGGCGTGATCGAGCTTCATGCCTTTTTCGCGCCAAAAGTTGAGCACCGTGAGGTTGCGGCGGCAGTCGAGCACGTTCTGATCGGTGTACCACAGCAGTTTGTCGCAATGGCTGACGAAGGTGCGCAGCGCTTCGCTGTCGGGTTGGCCTGTGAGGTTTACCACGATGTGCTGGAAGTGTTGGCGCAGGGCGCTGAGCAACATGTACAGCTCGGCGGCACTGGTGTGCTCCAGCGGTTCATCGCCATTGGCGTAGGCGAGGATGCGCAGCCCGGCCTCGCAACTGGTGAAGGCGCTGTCGATCAGCGTCGCGTCCAGGCGTCGCAAATGGCGCAATGCGTCGCCGAAATGAAACGAGCTTTCCAGGCCCAGCAGCGCCAGGCTATCGCCCCGGGGCAGTCCAAGGTCCAGCAGCAGCGTGTGCTGTCCGCTTTTTTGCACCACTTGCGCCATGTGCGTGGCCAGCAACGCGCCGTCGGCGCTGCTCTGCACGCCATACAGCACGGTCAGGCGGCCCAGGTGCGTGTTCGGCGCGACAGCGGGCAGGCGTTTGCTCAGGCGTCGCACCAGCCCCGCGACTTCACTTGAGCGTGAACCATAGGCCACGAAATCCCTGGCCCCGGCGCGCATCGCATTGAGTACAAGCTGGTTGTCCATGCCGTCGCCCAGCGCGACGATCGCCAGCATCGGCTTGGCTTCCAGCGCGCCTTCGATCAGCGCGCTTTGGGTGACCACGTGGTCGCGGTCCAGGCCGATGAACACCAGGCTGGCGCAGGTCACGTCCACCAGTGCCAACAGTTCGTCAAGGCTGCCGCCACCGGCGCTGACCACCTGGCCCAAGGGCGCAAGGGCACCTTGCAGCCATTCCAGGTCGGTGCTGTTGCGCGTGATCGCGAGGAAGGTTTGACTCAGGTTCTGGCTCATTGCGATAACTCGCTACGTGATATCGCACTTGCCGACAGGCCGCCGGGCAAAGTGGCCCGGATCAAGCCGTTGAACAATGGCGTAAGAGGTCTGCGCATGGAAAGGCATCCTTGCTCGACTCAGGGTGTTTGTTGGGTGATCTCGATACCGCGAATGACTTCCACGCTCTGCTTGCGCGGGGCGGCGACAGAGTGGGTGACAGGTTTGGGTGGCCCGGTCATGGCCAACTGGCTGAATTGCAACAACTCGCGGTTGGCATTGGCCAGGTTGGCGGCAGAGTTGCTTTCGCCGGCCCAGTAGCGCGCCAGGCGTTTCTCATCGGCGCTGCGCACGGCCAGGCGCAGCACGCCGGCCTGGGTCGCGAGCATCAGGCGGCTCACCAGTTGTTCAGGAACGGCGAGCAACACGGTGCGGGCCGCGGCGCGCGATTGATCCTGTTTGAGTTTTTCCTCGGCATTGCGTGCCGGGCTGGAAGGCTGGCCGTCGTTGGTCAACCCCAACTGCTCGCCGACCCCGAGCACCCGCAAGGCCGGCACCACGAGTTGGGCCGTTGGCTGAGGATTGAGGGTGTCCATGCGCAGGAACAGCAGCACATCGACATAGTCGCCCGGGGTCAGTTGCCCGCCGACAATGACCACTTCGTCCGTGGCGACCGCCAGGGCGCGTTCATTGGGGCGGATCATCCGCGACAGCTTGCTGCCGGCTTCGAAGCTTTCGTCGTTGAGCCAGCTGCCGGCGGTGAGGGCGCGCCAAGGGGTGCGGCCAATCGCCTGGTCGAGGCTGGTCAGGCTGCCGGCCGGAGCGGTGTGCAACTGTTCCAGCACGACATCGGCGGCGGTGATCGGCGTATAGGGCGCGACATCGTTGACCAGCACGACCACGGGATGGCGGGTCGGGTCATTTGCCGACACGGGCGCTTGTGCGATGGCCGGCGGTGCATTGACGGTCGATTGGGCTACGGCCTCGGGAGCCGGTTGGCGACTCAATGTGAGACCCCAGTAACCGGTAATGATGGCACCGACCAGAAACAATCCGGCGAGACCCAGAGTGACACGGCTGTTCATGAAGGCTCTCCCTTTCCTGCTGCGCAAACCCCGTCAAGTCCAACGAGACAACTTCGCAATCAGGCAGCTATGAACATGGAACTATTTCGCTATTTGACCGTAGCGCAGGTAGAGCAAAATGCCATTAGCGCGGGGAAAATATCTAACGAAAGTGCAAAGTTGCGATAAAACGACCTGTTTTTGACGTCAACGAAACGGTTAATACTTTAGTGTTAATGCGTATTTACAGTTGTTGGGCCAGGGAATGCCGACAATGCTGGTGCTGGCACTGGGGAATCATGTTGCGTCCGTGCAACACCCGTCGTCGTCCAGGAGAAATACCATGTCTTTTTCCAAGCTTGTTGAGAAGGTCAAATCCGAGATCGCGCTTTACAAAGAGCTGGTCAAAGATACCGAGGGTGCATCCGGTATCGAGTACGCCATTGCTGCCGGGATGGCGGCGGTTGTCATGGTGACTTTCATGACGCCTATTGCCGACGCGGTAAAGGGGATTTTTCAGATCATCAAGGACAATCTGGTTCCGACGCCTTGAGTGTGTTGGCTGGCTTGTCCACGTGATCTCAACGTTTGTGCCCAGTCCATTGCAGGTGTCACCTCATGAACGCTCACGCACAGCCACGCCAACAGCTGCTTCTGGTGGATGACGAAGAGGACGCATTGCTTGAGTTGGCGGAGTTGCTGGAGGGTGAGGGGTTCAATTGTTTTACCGCCACTTCGGTCAAGCTTGCGCTGCAGCATCTGACCCGGCATCCCGATATCGCTTTGGTGATCACTGATTTGCGCATGCCGGAGGAGAGTGGCATGTCGTTGATCAGGCGGTTGCGCGAGCATACGTCTCGTGAGCATTTGCCGGTGATTGTGATGTCGGGGCATGCGGGCATGGACGATGTCAGTGATATGTTGCGCTTGCAGGTGCTGGATCTTTTTCGCAAGCCGATTTATCACGTGCGGTTGTTGGAGACGTTGAATAATCTGTTTCCGTTGCCGCAGGTTTATTTGGTTAAGGGGTGAGTTGAGTACATATCCGTTATTTAGGTAACGGCGGCTTATGGTTTCGCCCTTACGGCGACTCCCTTTTTTACAAGCGCCTAAAAAAGGAAGCAAAAAACGCTCGCCCCGAACGTACGGCCCCTCGCTGAGGCTCGGGGTTCCTTCGCTGCGGTATTCATCACCTGCGCTCAGCCTGCCGAGGGGGCGGGTGGATCAAGATCAAGAGCGGCAGGCGAGCTAACGCTCGGCCTGTAGGAGCTGCCGCAGGCTGCGATCTTTTGATCTTGATCTTCCGCTCTTAAAAAACAAAATCAAAAGATCGCAGCCTGCGGCAGCTCCTACAGGGATTTTTGTCCGTCCGCGATATTCGCGGTTTACCCGGTCAATGTAGGAGCTGCCGAAGGCTGCGATCTTTTGATCTTGATCTTCCACCCTTTCGACATTGTCAAAATCAAAGGTAGGAGCAAGCTTATCAGGCCACCGGCCGCCAATGCCCGACCATGTGCTCCAGCTCTCCGACACCCACCAACTCAAACTCCCCGCTCGCCCCTGGCTCGCTGGCCAGCAACGCCACCTCACTGGGCAGCCGTACCGGCTTCTTGAACTGCACCGCGATCTCGACGTTCGCCACAGGCAGGTGCCCGGCCAGTGCCGCCAGTGTGCGCGCCTTGTTCCACAGGCCATGGGCGATGGCGGTCGGGAAGCCGAAGAGTCGGGCGCTGGCCGCGCTCAGGTGGATCGGGTTGTAGTCGCCGGACACCTTGGCGTATTGCCGGCCGATGTCCGAGGACGCTTTCCAGTGTTCGACTTCGTTCATGTCCAGACTCGTTACCAGGTTCTCCTCCAGCGGTTCGCCCTCGAGTTTGACGCCGCGGCAGAGCATCCGGCTTTGTGCCTCCCACAACGGCCCCAGTTGATCGTCAAGGGTGGTCAGCAAATCGAACGTCGCGCCTTTGGCGTGGGGTTGCAGGTTCTGCACCTGCACGCTGACACGCGCCCGACTTACCCCGCCCATGGGGCGTAGCAGGCGAATTCGATTGCTCAGGTGAATCAGGCCCAGCAGCGGGAACGGGAAGTCCCTGGCCGTGAGCAATTGCATCTGCAAGGCAAAACCGAGGATATGCGGATAGGTCGGCGGCAGCAGGCCGTTGTCGGCGAAACCACAGACCTTTCGATAGGCCGCCAGGCGTTTGGGATCGACGTCGACCCAGCAGCGCAAACCCGAATCGGGCAGGGTGGTGCCAGTGATTTTTCGCCGTGTCGCCGCTCGTGCGTACAACCCCGGGAGGCTCGGTTCGCGGTTGAGAGTGTGCCAGTCGGTGATCATCCTCAAGCCCCCAGAACGCTTTGCCCGCAGACGCGCAACGCTTGCCCGGTGAATGCGCCGGTGCCTGGTTGCGCGAGCCAGGCCACGGCTTCGGCGACGTCCTGTGGCAGGCCGCCTTGGCCGAGGGAGCTCATGCGCCGTCCGGCTTC
This sequence comes from Pseudomonas sp. GW456-E7, assembly GCF_059424105.1. NCBI lineage: Bacteria > Pseudomonadati > Pseudomonadota > Gammaproteobacteria > Pseudomonadales > Pseudomonadaceae > Pseudomonas > Pseudomonas sp. GW456-E7. Next base: position 8,018 of record NZ_JBWKZB010000087.1, read on the forward strand.
GCGCAGGCCGAAGGGTATGTGTGCGGTCATTTGCGTTTCGATGAATCCCGGTGCCACGGCGTTGATACTGATGCCGCGTTCGGTGAGCAGCGGCGCCCAGGCTTGCGCCAGGCCTATGAGCCCGGCCTTGCTCGCTGCGTAGTTGGTTTGCCCGCGATTGCCGGCGATACCGCTGATGGAGGCCAGCAGAATCACCCGGGCGTTGTCGTGCAGGGCGCCGCTATCGAGCAGGGCTTTGGTCAGCACTTGCGGTGCGTTGAGGTTGACGGCCAGTACGGCGTCCCAGAAGTCCGGGGTCATGTTGGCCAGGGTTTTATCGCGGGTGATGCCGGCGTTGTGCACCACGATGTCGAGGCCGTCGGGCAATTGTTCGATCAACTGTGCGGCGGCGTCTTCGGCGCAGATGTCGAGGCTGATGCTGCGTCCGCCGAGGCGTGCGGCGAGGGCGTCGAGATCGGTTTTGGCCGCAGGCACGTCGAGCAGGATGACGTCGGCACCGTCACGGGCCAGGGTTTCGGCGATGGCGGCGCCAATGCCGCGCGCCGCGCCGGTAACCAGTGCCTTGCGCCCGGCGAGCGGGCGCGTCCAGTCGCTGACGGGCGTGGAGCACGGATTCAGGCGAATGACCTGCCCGGACACGAAGGCGCTTTTCGGCGAGAGGAAAAACCGCAGCGGGCCTTCCAGTTGCGCCTCGGCCCCTTCGCCGACGTAGATCAATTGCAGGGTGCCACCGCTGCGCAATTCCTTGGCCAGGGAACGGCTGAATCCCTCCAAGGCACGCTGCGCACTGGCGGCGAACGGGTCACGCAGGGTGTGCGGATCGCGTCCGAGAATCACCAGGTGCGCACAGTGATCGAGGTTCTTCATCAGCGGCTGGAAAAACTCACGCAGTTGCTTGAGTTGATCGGTGTGCAGCAGGTCACTGGCGTCGAACACCACGGCCTTGAGTTTCGGTCCATGGCCGGGAATCCAGGCCGTGGCCATCGAAGGCTCGGTGCCGTAGCTGTAGATCGCGTCGGTCAGGCGGTTGGCGAAGGCACTGACCTGTTCCGCCAATGGCCCGCCGCCGATCAGCAGCGCACCTTCCACGGGCCGCAGCCGGCCTGCCTGCCAGCGCTCCAGTCGAGTCGGTGTCGGCAACCCCAGGGCACCGACCAGGCGATGGCCGATGGACGAATTGGCGAAGTCGATATAGCGGTCAGACATGGAACGCGCTCCGAAAGCTGGGGTTCAAAGTGTGGACCATGAATGGCGATCAGTCGTTCGATCCACGAGATAAGGCCTACGCTTGGTTACATTGTAGGAGCGAGCTTGCTCGCGATGGCGGTTTATCAGGCATACAAAATTTGACTGACAGACCGCCATCGCGAGCAAGCTCGCTCCCACAGGGGACCTTGCTCACATTTAAAATTTTGCAGAGGCTTTATATGACCCAGCTGCGCCGCGTCGCGATCATCGGCGGTAACCGGATTCCTTTCGCCCGCTCCAACGGCCCCTACGCCACGGCCAGCAACCAGGTGATGCTCACTGCTGCCCTCGAAGGCCTGATCGAGCGCTACAACCTGCATGGCCAGCGCATCGGCGAAGTGGTCGCTGGCGCCGTGCTCAAGTTGGCGCGGGACATGAACCTCACACGCGAGTGCGTACTCGGCTCGCGGTTATCGCCCGCCACCCCGGCCTACGACATCCAGCAGGCGTGCGGCACCGGGCTGGAAGCGGCGTTGCTGGTGGCGAACAAGATTGCCCTGGGCCAGATCGACTGCGGCATCGCCGGTGGCGTGGACACCACCTCGGATGCACCGATCAGCGTCAGCGAAGGGCTGCGCAAAATCCTCCTGCAAGCCAACCGCGCGAAAACCACCGGCGACAAACTGAAAACCTTCCTGCAATTGCGCCCCAAACATCTGATCCCCGAGTTCCCGCGCAACGGTGAGCCGCGCACCGGGTTGTCCATGGGGCAGCACTGCGAACTGATGGCCCAGACCTGGAACATCCCGCGCGAAGCCCAGGATCAATTGGCGCTTGAGAGCCATCAGAAGCTCGCGGCGTCCTACGCCGAAGGCTGGCACAACGATCTGATGACGCCGTTCCTGGGACTCACCCGCGACAACAACCTGCGCCCTGATTCGACCCTGGAAAAGCTCGCCGCACTCAAGCCGGCCTATGAGAAAAGCGCCAAGGGCACCCTGACGGCGGGCAACTCCACGCCGCTGACCGATGGGGCGTCACTGGTGCTGCTGGGCAGCGAAGAATGGGCGAAGGCGCGAGGGTTGCCGATTCTTGCCTACTGGCGTGACGGCGAGGCGGCGGCGGTGGATTTCGTCAACGGTGCCGAAGGGTTGTTGATGGCGCCGGTCTACGCCGTGCCGCGCTTGCTCGCGCGCAATGGCCTGACCCTGCAGGACTTCGACTACTACGAAATCCACGAAGCCTTCGCCGCGCAAGTGCTGTGCACATTGAAGGCCTGGGAAGATCCGCAGTACTGCAAGACCCGTCTCGGGCTCGATGCACCGTTGGGCTCGATTGACCGCAGTCGGCTCAACGTCAAGGGCAGTTCATTGGCGGCGGGGCATCCGTTTGCCGCCACCGGTGGGCGCATCGTTGCCAACCTGGCGAAGTTGCTGGATGCGGCGGGCAAGGGGCGGGGGC
>NZ_JBWKZB010000088.1:0-10074 GCF_059424105.1 Pseudomonas sp. GW456-E7
AAGCCCCCCCCCCCCCCACCTAATAATCCGTCTCCACGGCATCACCTAGCCTACTCCGCCCGGATGTATGGTAAACAGCCAAGCCTTCGCCGACGTCTCTCTGAGCCCGTCCCGCACCTAGACTTCTCCTCTAGTGCGTTCACGCGGTGATATCAGATACCCGCATTGTAAAACGCGCGATGAGAATGCCTTTATGCTGGGGACCGTTTAGGTTTGCTTGGCAGCCAATTCATCAATGATGTGGCTAAACAGAAATACTACTTTGGCCGGAAGAGGGCTCGGCTAACGCTGGTAGACGGAAAAAAAGAGGGGAAAGGGCGCGCGTGTATCAGGGGGGGCAGATTCACCATTTCTTGGAAAAAGAGGCAGATTTATTGGTAAGTCTTGGCGACCCCCGACGTTCTGGCTAATGGACGCTCCCGTTTTTTAGGCCGCCCGTCTTCATTGAATGTCTTTCAAGTAGTCCTTCAGCGTGACGAGGGGTGCATAAAGCTGCTCTATCGACCGTGCTGCGCTGAAAATCGCCGCCAATCTGTGCAGCTCACGGCCCAAGACTGTATCGACGCCGCCGAGGACGTTCAGCGCGAGATTGAGGCACTCATTCACCTTTACTAGAATCCCCTCAACATCCCCGCGCCGCACCAGCAACTCAAACACATCCCGCTGGTAATCACCCATGACCAAATCATCCCGCAAAATCGGGCTCTGGCCTTCCGATTCATAAGCCAGTTTGAGGGAGAAGAGGGCGACGGTTTCCAGGTGCAATTCCATGGGGGGAATCCTTGTGAAATGTTCTTCCGGCGAGAGGGGCGGAAGAGAAGCAAGATCAAAAGATCGCAGCCTTCGGCAGCTCCTACGGGTTGGTGCGTTGTCGGGGTGTTTGTCGGTGGGGTGCTGGCCACTTTATCGCAGGCGAAAAAAAAGGCCTTGCTAAGCAAGACCTTTCTTAATTTTGGTGCCCCGAGGGAGACTCGAACTCCCACTCCTTTCGAAAACGGATTTTGAATCCGCCGCGTCTACCAATTCCGCCATCAGGGCTCAATGGCGGCGAAGTATAGAGATGAGATAACCGCTGGTCAATCAGGTACATGGAGAATTTTTGATAATTCCGCTAGACTTCCCGGCCCTGCTAGACGAACCCCATCATGCGCGTTGCTGACTTTACTTTCGAGCTCCCTGATTCGCTGATTGCCCGCCATCCATTGGCCGAGCGTCGCAATAGTCGTCTGTTGACCCTGGATGGGGTCAGCGGCGCCCTGGCACACCGTCAATTCACTGATTTGCTGGAGCATTTGCGCCCCGGCGATTTGATGGTGTTCAACAATACCCGGGTGATTCCGGCGCGGCTGTTTGGCCAGAAGGCTTCCGGCGGCAAGCTGGAAATCCTGGTGGAGCGGGTGCTCGACAGTCATCGCGTGCTGGCCCATGTGCGTTCCAGCAAGTCGCCCAAGCCTGGGTCGAAGATCCTGATCGACGGTGGTGGCGAGGCCGAGATGCTGGCGCGGCACGATGCGTTGTTCGAGCTGGGGTTTGCCGAGGAGGTGTTGCCGCTGCTCGACCGTGTTGGGCACATGCCGTTGCCTCCTTATATAGACCGCCCGGATGAAGGCGCCGACCGCGAGCGTTACCAGACCGTTTACGCCGAGCGTTTGGGCGCGGTGGCGGCGCCGACGGCGGGGCTGCATTTCGATCAGGTGTTGATGGAGGCGATTGCCGCCAAGGGCGTCGAGACGGCGTTCGTTACCCTGCACGTTGGCGCGGGTACGTTCCAGCCGGTGCGGGTCGAGAAGATCGAAGACCATCACATGCACAGCGAATGGCTGGAAGTCGGCCAGGACGTGGTCGATGCCGTTGCGGCTTGCCGTGCTCGCGGCGGTCGCGTGGTGGCGGTGGGGACCACTAGCGTGCGCTCGCTGGAAAGTGCGGCGCGCGATGGCGTGCTCAAGCCGTTCAGCGGCGATACAGATATTTTCATTTACCCTGGCCGGCCGTTTCATGTGGTCGATGCCCTGGTCACCAACTTCCATTTGCCCGAATCCACGCTGTTGATGCTGGTTTCGGCGTTCGCCGGTTATCCCGAGACCATGGCCGCCTATAAGGCCGCCGTCGACAACGAATACCGCTTTTTCAGCTACGGTGATGCGATGTTTATCACCCGTAACCCCGCACCACGTGGCCCAGAGGAAACAGAATGAGTCGCCAATGTCGTATGTCTTTCGAGCTGCTGGCCACTGATGGCAAGGCTCGTCGCGGTCGTTTGACCTTCCCGCGCGGTACCGTCGAGACCCCGGCCTTCATGCCGGTGGGCACCTACGGCACGGTCAAGGGCATGCTGCCACGGGATATCGAGGCGACTGGCGCTGAAATCATTCTGGGCAACACTTTCCACCTGTGGCTGCGCCCGGGTACGGAAGTGATCAAGAAGCACGGCGACCTGCACGATTTCATGCAGTGGAAAGGCCCGATCCTGACCGACTCCGGCGGTTTCCAGGTGTTCAGCCTGGGTGCCATGCGCAAGATCAAGGAGGAGGGTGTGACTTTCGCTTCCCCGGTCGACGGCGCCAAGGTGTTCATGGGGCCGGAAGAGTCGATGCAGGTCCAGCGTGACCTGGGCTCGGACATCGTGATGATTTTCGACGAATGCACGCCGTACCCGGCTGATGAAGACGTCGCGCGTATTTCCATGGAGTTGTCCCTGCGTTGGGCCAAGCGTTCGAAAGAAGCCCATGGCGACAACACGGCGGCGCTGTTCGGCATCGTTCAGGGCGGCATGCACCAGGACCTGCGCATGCGTTCCCTGGAAGGCCTGGACAAGATCGGCTTCGACGGCCTGGCCATTGGCGGCCTGTCGGTGGGCGAGCCCAAGCACGAGATGATCAAGGTGCTGGATTACCTGCCGGGCATGATGCCGGCTGACAAACCTCGTTACCTTATGGGCGTTGGCAAACCGGAAGACTTGGTTGAGGGTGTGCGCCGCGGTGTGGACATGTTCGATTGCGTGATGCCAACCCGTAATGCCCGCAATGGGCATCTGTTCATCGATACCGGCGTGCTGAAGATCCGAAACGCGTTCCATCGCCATGATGATTCGCCGCTCGATCCGACCTGCGATTGCTATACCTGCCAGAACTTCTCCCGCGCTTATCTGCATCACCTGGACAAGTGCGGCGAAATGCTGGGAAGCATGCTCAATACCATCCATAACTTGCGTCATTATCAAGTGCTTATGGCTGGTTTGCGCGAGGCTATTCAACAGGGTACATTGGCCGCCTTTGTCGATGCCTTCTATGCCAAACGCGGGTTACCTGTTCCGCTTTTGGACTGAGTTTCCTGACCCCAAGATTCAACATTTGCAACTGGAGTGCTAAATGAGCTTTTTTATCTCTAATGCCATGGCAGACGCTGCAGCCCCTGCGGCAGCCCCTATGGGCGGCGGTTTCGAGTGGATTTTCCTGGTCGGCTTCCTGGTCATCTTCTACCTGATGATCTGGCGTCCACAGGCCAAGCGCGCCAAAGAGCAGAAAAACCTGCTGAGCAGCCTGCAGAAAGGCGACGAAGTTGTGACCACTGGCGGTATCGCCGGCAAGATCACTAAAGTGGCCGACGATTTCGTCGTTCTGGAAGTTTCCGACACCGTCGAAATGAAATTCCAGAAAGGCGCCATCGCCGCGACGCTGCCAAAAGGCACGCTCAAAGCGATCTAAGTTTCAACTTCATTTTCAATCGACGGGGCGCGCAAGGCGCCCCGCGTCATAAACGGGCGGCGTGATGCTGAACAAATATCCTCTGTGGAAATACATTCTGATCCTGGCGGTGCTGGCGGTCGGTCTGATTTATTCCGCTCCCAATCTTTATCCTGATGACCCGGCCATTCAGGTCAGCGGTGCAAGCACTGCGCTGCAGGTCAATCAGGCTGATCTGGATCGTGTGAGCGCTGCGCTCAAGGAATCCGGGATCAACGTCAAGGCTGCCACGCTGGCAGAGGGCGGCAAGGGCGGGCTGATTCGCCTGACCAAGGCTGAAGACCAGCTGCCGGCCAAGGACGTTGTACGCAAGGCGTTGGGTGATGACTACGTCGTTGCATTGAACCTGGCACAAACCACCCCGCAATGGCTGCGCAACCTCGCTGCGCACCCGATGAAGCTGGGCCTGGACTTGTCCGGTGGTGTGCACTTCCTGCTGGAAGTGGACATGGACAAAGCCCTCGACGCGCGCCTGAAAGTCTACGAAGGCGATGTAAAGAGCCTGCTGCGTAAAGAAAAGCTGCGCTATCGCAGCCTGCCGCAACTCAATGGTGCTATCCAGCTGGGCTTCGCTGATGAAGACAGCCGTGAACAGGCCCGTGTGCTGATCCGCAAGAACTTCAATGATTTCGACATTGTTCCGGCCGACCTCAATGGTCAACCGGTGCTGCGTCTGGCGATGACCCCGGCCAAGCTGGCGGAAATCCGCGAATACTCCATCAAGCAGAACTTGACCACGGTACGTAACCGCGTCAACGAGCTGGGTGTTGCCGAACCGATCGTCCAGCGCCAGGGCGCCAACCGCATCGTGGTTGAGCTGCCGGGCGTGCAGGACACCGCCGAAGCCAAGCGTATCCTCGGCAAGACGGCCAACCTCGAGTTCCGCCTGGCCGCTGAGCCGGGTGCTTCGAAAGCCACTTCCGAATCCTTCGAGTTCCGTGAAGGCGGCCGTCCTCCTGCGCTGATCGAGCGCGGCCTGATCATCACCGGTGACCAGGTGACTGACGCCAAGGCCGGTTTCGACGAGCACGGCAGGCCAGAAGTGAATATCCGTCTGGATGGCCACGGCGGCGAGCTGATGAGCCGTGCGACCCGTTCGAACGTTGGTCGCAGCATGGCGGTGATCTTCATCGAGCAGCGTCCGGTCACCACTTACACCAAGCAAGTGGTCAACGGCGTCGAGAAAGACGTGCCGGTCCAGAGCTTCAAGGAAGAGAAGAAGATCATCAGCCTGGCGACCATCCAGTCGCCGCTGGGTGCCCAGTTCCGTATTACCGGCCTGAACGGCCAGGGCGAGTCGTCCGAGCTGGCGCTGCTGCTGCGTGCCGGTGGTCTGGCTGCACCGATGTACTTTGCTGAAGAACGCACCATTGGTCCTAGCCTGGGTGCCGACAACATCACCAAGGGTATCGATGCGTCGCTGTGGGGCATGCTGTTCGTCTCGCTGTTCATCATGGCCATCTACCGCTTCTTCGGCCTCATCGCCACCGTCGCTCTGGCGGTGAACATGGTGATGCTGCTGGCGCTGATGTCGCTGCTGGGTGCAACGCTGACCCTGCCGGGCATCGCCGGTATCGTGTTGACCATGGGTATGGCGGTCGACGCCAACGTGCTGATCTTCTCGCGGATCCGTGAAGAGATCGCCGCCGGCATGACCGTGCAGCGCGCAATCAACGAAGGCTTCGGCCGGGCTTTCACCGCGATTCTCGACGCCAACCTGACCACCTTGCTGGTCGGCGGCATCCTCTTTGCCATGGGCACCGGCCCGGTCAAGGGCTTCGCAGTGACCATGTCCCTCGGGATCTTTACCTCGATGTTCACGGCCATCATGGTGACCCGCGCGATGGTCAACCTGATCTTCGGCGGTCGTGACTTCAAGAAGTTGTGGATTTAAGGGGCTGCCATGTTACGTACAATCAACTTCATGGGCGTTCGCAACTTTGCGTTCGGCGTCACATTGTTCCTTACCGCACTGGCCTTGTTCAGTGTCTTCCACAAGGGCATGAACTGGGGCCTGGACTTCACCGGCGGTACGCTCATCGAGCTGACCTACGAGCGTCCGGCCGATGTCACCAAGGTGCGTGAGCAACTGGCGACCGCTGGTTATCACGAAGCCATCGTGCAGAACTTCGGTGCAACCACCGATCTGCTGGTGCGCATGCCGGGCGAAGACCCGCAACTGGGTCACCAGGTCGCTGAGGCCTTGCAGAAGGTCGGCGGCGAGAACCCGGCGTCGGTCAAGCGTGTCGAGTTCGTCGGCCCGCAGGTGGGTGAAGAGCTGCGCGACCAGGGCGGCCTCGGCATGCTGATGGCGCTGGGCGGCATCCTGATCTACCTGGCGTTCCGCTTTCAGTGGAAGTTTGCGGTCGGTGCGATCGTGTCCCTGATCCACGACGTGATCGTGACCATCGGTATCCTGTCGTTCTTCCAGATCACCTTCGACCTGACGGTGCTGGCGGCGGTACTGGCGATCATCGGTTACTCGCTCAACGACACCATCGTGGTATTCGACCGGGTTCGTGAGAACTTCCGTGTCCTGCGCAAGGCCAGCCTGATCGAGAACATCAACATCTCGACCACGCAAACCCTGCTGCGGACCATGGCGACGTCGATCTCCACCTTGCTGGCGATCGCGGCCCTGCTGTTCTTCGGCGGCGACAACCTGTTCGGTTTCTCCATTGCCCTGTTCATCGGTGTTCTGGCGGGTACCTACTCGTCGATCTACATCGCAAACGTGGTGCTGATCTGGCTGAACCTGAGCACGGAAGACCTGATTCCTCCTGCCAATACCGAGAAGGAAGTCGACGACCGTCCTTGAGGGAAGTTTCTCTCTGCGATGTAGTCCAAAAAAGGCGCGAGTTGAACTCGCGCCTTTTTTTGTGCTCCAAGGCTGGGAGAAGCGCGGACATGTTCCGCATGTGATGGTCCAGGAGGTTCATGTGAACAAGTCGATGCTGGTTGGTGCTGTACTGGGTGCTGTCGGTGTGACTGCCGGGGGCGCTGTGGCCACCTACAGCCTGGTTAAAAGCGGTCCTGAGTTCGCACAAGTACTCGCCGTTGAGCCGGTCAAGACACAAATCAAGACTCCACGTGAAGTGTGCAAGGATGTAACGGTCACCCGGCAGGCGCCGGTGAAAGATCAACATCAGATCGCCGGTACGGTGGTCGGTGCATTGGCAGGTGGTTTGCTGGGTAACCAGGTCGGTGGCGGCACCGGCAAGAAGATCGCCACGGTCGCGGGTGCTGTCGGTGGCGGTTATGCCGGCAACAAGGTGCAGGAAGGCATGCAAGAGCGTGATACCTACACCACGACCCAGACCCGCTGCAACACGGTCAACGACATCAGTGACAAGGTTGTAGGTTACGACGTGCGGTATTCGCTGGACGGCAAGGAAGGCAAGGTGCGCATGGATCGTGATCCGGGCAACCAGATTCCGGTGGATAAGGAAGGCAAGTTGATCCTGTCGGAGAATCAGCAGGGGCAGTGATCTGCTGAAGCTGGATAAAAAAGAAGCACCCTGCGGGGTGCTTTTTTTGTGCCCGCAACATTGTCCGTGACAGCTGATTTCGAATGTAGGAGCTGCCGAAGGCTGCGATCTGTTGATTTTAAAAATCAAGATCAAAAGATCGCAGCCTTCGGCAGCTCCTACAGGGGGGAGGTGTAGCAGTCGGCATCAATGGTGAATGTCAGGTCGGATCGCCAGCAAGCCGGCTCGAATTGCGGGGCATAAAAAAAGCACCCCGAAGGGTGCTTTTTCTGTCGCGGGAAGCTTAGCGCTTCAGCGAGGCTGGCAGGTGCGGCTGGATCGCCGTCAAAACTGCCTTGAAGCACTTGGTGTTGCCGGCAACGACGTGGCCTTTCTCGAGGAAGTCGTGACCGCCGGTGAAGTCGCTCACCAAACCGCCGGCTTCCTGGATCAGCAGGGCGCCTGCAGCCATGTCCCACTCGGACAGGCCTGACTCCCAGAAAGCGTCGAAACGGCCGGCGGCCACGTAGGCCAGGTCCAGGCTCGCGGAACCTGCACGGCGGATGCCGGCAGTCTGGCCAACCAGGGCGCGGAACATGCCCAGGTAGTTGTCGAGGTTGTCCATCTGCTCGTCACGGAACGGGAAGCCGGTACCCAGCAGGGCGCCGTCCAGGCTGGTGCGACCGCTGACGCGCAGGCGACGACCGTTCAGTTGAGCGCCGCGACCACGGCTGGCGGTGAATTCTTCCTGGCGAACCGGGTCCAGAACAACAGCGTGCTCCAGGCGACCGCGGTATTTGCAGGCAATGCTGACAGCGAAGTGAGGAATGCCGCGCAGGAAGTTGGTGGTGCCGTCCAGCGGATCGATGATCCACAGGTACTCTTCGCCTTCGATGCCGGTGCCGGCGTGCATGCCGGTCTCTTCACCCAGGATCGAGTGATTCGGGTACGCCTTGCGCAGGGCATCGATGATTTTCTGTTCGGCGGCGCGATCCACCTCGGATACGTAATCCTTGGCGTCTTTTTCGTCGACCTTGATGGTATCCAGGCGCTCGATGGAGCGGAAGATCAATTCACTGGCGCTGCGGGCGGCGCGCAGCGCGATATTCAGCATGGGCTGCATGGATGTGTCACCTAAGGTTGTTAAAGAAAGCCGGGCATTCTATCAGAAAGTTTCTACAGGAGAAGGACGACGTTCGCTTTCATGGCTTAACGGTAGCTTCAGCTGTAAGATTCCGCTCCCGATTATCGTGTTCGAGAGCGCCTCCCTTGCTGCATAACATTCGTGTCGTCCTGGTCAATACCAGCCATCCGGGCAATATCGGCGGGGCTGCGCGTGCCATGAAGAACATGGGCTTGTCGCGGCTGGTGCTGGTCGAGCCTCGTCAGTTCCCGCATCACGAAGCCGACGCCCGTGCTTCCGGTGCCGGTGACATCCTTGAAAACGCGCAAGTCGTCGCCACCTTGGAAGATGCCCTGGTCGGCTGCAACCTGGTGCTGGGTACCAGTGCCCGCGACCGGCGCATTCCCTGGCCGCTGCTCGATCCCCGCGAATGCGGAACGAAGGTGGTCGAGGAAGCCGGGCAGGGCGCGGAAATCGCCCTGGTGTTCGGTCGTGAAGATTCCGGCCTGACCAACGAAGAGCTGCAGCGATGTCATTATCACGTGCACATTCCATCAGACCCTGAGTTCAGTTCGCTGAACCTTGGGGCGGCGGTGCAGGTGTTGAGCTATGAAGTGCGCATGTCCTGGCTGGCGGCCCAAGGTCAGCCAAGCAAGGTCGAGAAGGAAGAGGTGGCTTCGGTCAAGAGCGCCGAGCTGGCGACCATGGACGAGCTGGAGCGATTCTATGAACACCTGGAGCAAACCCTGGTGGCCATCGAATTCCTCGATCCGGAAAAACCGCGGCACTTGATGGCGCGCCTGCGCCGGTTGTACGGACGCAGCTCGGTCAGCCGGGCGGAAATGAATATTTTGCGTGGCATCCTCACGGAAACCCAGAAAGCGGCCCGTGGTGAGCTTCTAAAGCGGAAGGATTAATGATGTTTGAGCGTTTGCGTGAAGATATCCAGAGCGTATTCCATCGAGACCCGGCGGCGCGTAACGCTTTTGAAGTCCTGACCTGCTACCCCGGCATGCACGCCATCTGGATTCACCGTTTGTCGGCGATGCTGTGGCGCGCAGACCTGAAGTGGCTGGCGCGGCTGGTGTCGAACTTCGGTCGCTGGCTGACCGGGATCGAGATCCATCCAGGGGCCAAGGTCGGTCGACGTTTCTTCATCGACCATGGCATGGGCATCGTCATTGGTGAAACCGCCGAGATCGGCGACGACGTCACTATTTACCAGGGCGTGACCCTGGGCGGCACCAGCTGGAACAAGGGCAAGCGTCATCCGACCCTGGGTGATGGCGTCGTGGTCGGGGCGGGCGCGAAGGTGCTCGGCCCGTTCACTGTCGGCGCCGGTGCCAAGGTGGGTTCCAATGCTGTCGTGACCAAGGAAGTGCCTCCGGGGGCGACCGTGGTCGGGATTCCGGGGCGGATCATCGTCAAGTCCGACGAAGAGCAGGATGCCAAGCGCAAGGCCATGGCCGAGAAGATCGGTTTTGATGCCTACGGCGTGACTGAAGACATGCCTGACCCGGTGGCTCGCGCCATCAACCAGTTGCTCGACCACCTGCAGGCGGTCGATGGGCGTCTGGAGGGGATGTGCGGGGCGTTGAAGGATCTGGGCAGTAATTACTGCGCGAAAGATCTGCCTGAGCTGCGCGAAGAAGACTTCGCCTGCGTAAAAGACAAAGACCAGACCCAAGCCAGCTGACGTCTTTGTGTAGGAGCTGCCGAAGGCTGCGATCTTTTGATCTTG
>NZ_JBWKZB010000089.1:0-9050 GCF_059424105.1 Pseudomonas sp. GW456-E7
CGCGAAGGCGTCGATACATTCAACATCCATGCTGCCTGACACGACGCCTTCGCGAGCAAGCCCGCTCCCACAGGAATCTTTGTGCTGAAAATGATTGCACAAAAAAAATGGCAACCGCGTCTGACGGTTGCCACTTTTCCAAACGGCTGGATTACTCGCCGTAAACGTCAAACTTGAAGTACTTGTCCTGCACTTGCTTGTACTTGCCGTTGGCGCGGATCTCGGTGATGGCTTTGTTGAACTGCTCGGCCAGGGCGGTATCGCCCTTGCGCACGGCGATGCCGGCGCCGCCACCGAAGTACTTCGGATCGTTGTACTCAGGGCCGACGAAGGCAAAACCTTTACCGGCGTCGGTTTTCAGGAAACCGTCGTCCAGGTTGACTGAGTCGGCCAGCAGCGCGTCGATGCGGCCGGAGACCATGTCCAGGTTGGCTTCCTGCTGGGAGCCGTAGCGCACCAGGACAATCCCCGCCGGTTGCAGCACTTCAGTGGCGAAGCGGTCGTGGGTACTGGCGCGCAGTACACCGACTTTCTTGCCCTTGAGTTCGGTCAGCGGATCCTTGACGTCGGTGCCTTCCTTCATCACGAAGCGCGCCGGGGTGTGGTAGTACTTGATGGTGAAATCGACGTTCTTCTTGCGGTCGTCAGTGATGGTCATGGACGACAGGATGGCGTCGATTTTCTTGACCTTCAGCGCAGGGATCAGGCCGTCGAACTCTTGCTCGACCCAGGTGCACTTGACCTTCATCTGCTCGCACAGGGCATCGCCGATGTCCACGTCGAAACCGGTGAGTTTGCCGTCAGGGGTTTTCATCGAAAATGGCGGGTAGCCGGCTTCGATGCCGATGCGGATCGGCTTGGCGTCGTCAGCCACGGCGGTCAGGGACAACATCGACAGTGCCAGGGCACCGAACATCACTAGCTTCTTCATTTATAACTCCTGTGTGCGGAGGCTTTTATTGGCAGCTTCGATTGGCAGCGTTCGGTCCTCGCTTTGTGAGCGGAACCGAAGTGGCCGGCAGTCTAGAGCGGCTACAGGAGGGTAAATTACGCCAAGGCGACAAATACTTACAAAAAAGTGGCGCCAGGATCGAGTCATTGCAGTGAACGCGCCATGACGGAGAAACGTCTGTCGGACAGATCGCGTTTTCAGACCAGGACTACAGCTCTTTCGACGCCATCCGACGCAACGGACCGGCTGGCGATACCGGGTGTTTTACGGCACATTGGGCGCCCTTGCGTCCCATCGAGAGTAGCACGATGCCCACGTTGAACCTGATCCAGCACCACCCCGCCGAAGGCCCGGGTGCCATCGCCTTTTGGGCCGAGTCCAAGGGGCTGACGCTGAAGGTGTTTCGCGCCGACCTGGGGCAGTTGCCGCCCGTCAGCGCCGATCCGGTGATTCTGTTGGGCGGGCCTTATGAATCCAATGCCGGCCCGGCCTGGCTTGCGGCTGAACGGCAATGGCTCAAAGGCAGCCTGGATCTGGGTGGGGCCGTGTTCGCCATCTGCCTGGGGGCTCAGCTGCTGGCGTTGAGTCTGGGCGGCAATGTCCGACGCATGGACCGGAGCGAAACCGGATGGACCACGCTGAGCTTTATCGATGGGCAAGCGCTGAAGGTACTCGAGTGGCACGAAGACGCCATCGACCTGCCGCCTGGCGCGCAGTTGTTGGCCAGCAGCGAGCACTGTGTGCAGCAGATGTACCGCGCCGGGCCGGCGCGGCTGGGGTTGCAGTTTCATCCGGAGTGGAACGCCGAGTCGGTGGCCGTGCTCAATGCGCATTTTGGCGATGAGTCGCCATTGCCGCGGGGGCCGCAGGACGATGCGGATTACGCAGCGGTGGCCGTGTGGCTGGAGGCGACACTCGATGAGTGGTGGGCGGCCGCTAACGAACACTGATCCATATCAAAGCACATTCCTGTGGCGAGGGAGCTTGCTCCCGCTCGGCTGCGCAGCAGACGCAGTTTTTGGGGTCGCTACGCGACCCAGCGGGAGCAAGCTCCCTCGCCACAAAAATCAACAGTGTTTGAAGGTCAGCATTCGCAACCGATCACTTTACGGGCCGGCCGCTGCTCTGTGGCACTCAACTCAAACCCTTCATCCAGCCACCCGGTCACGCCGCCGATCATCTCCTTGACCGGATAACCCAGGGCCGCCAGCTTCACCGCCGCCTTGTTGGCGCCGTTGCAGTGAGGCCCGGCGCAATAGACCACGAACAAAGTGTTTTTCGGATATCCGGCCAGACCCTCGGCGGTCAGCAAGCGCCCGGGAATGTTGATCGCTCCCGGCACATGCCCGCGCTCGAACGCCAGCGGGCCACGCACATCCACCAGAATGAAATCGATTTCGCCAGCCTGCTGGCTGCCGTAGACGTCGGAACAATCGGTTTCGAACGTCAGACGGTTGCTGAAATGCATCAGGGCGATGGCCGATGGGGCGGCGGGAATTTCGCGAACCAGACTGGTCATGGGCTGTACTCCAAAGAAGCGGTGGGTGTGGGGAGACTTTATCCGCCCGGCACTTGCGGCTACAGTGGCGCACAAGACACCGATCGGGAATTTTCCGCCAAATGCATCCCAACCCAGCCATGGTCGCGATTCTGGCCTACGACGGCCTCTGCACATTCGAGTTCGGCATCGCCGTGGAGATCTTCGGCCTGCCACGCCCCGAGTTCGATTTCCCGTGGTACGAACATCGCATCGTCGCCGTCGATCAAGGCCCGATGCGTGCCATGGGCGGCATCCAGGTCCTGGCCGACGGCGGCATGGAATTGCTCGCCGATGCCCGCACCATCATCATTCCCGGCTGGCGCGACCGCAGCGCCACGGTCCCCGCAGAGCTCATCGACGCCCTGCGCCAGGCCCATGCGCGGGGCGCGCGGTTACTGTCGATCTGCTCCGGGGTGTTTGTCCTCGCCGCCACCGGGTTGCTCGACGGGCACGGTGCGACCACGCACTGGCGCTACACCTCGGAACTGGCCGAGCGGTTTCCCGGCATCCTGGTGGACCCGGACGTGCTGTATGTCGATTCCGGCCAATTGATCACCTCCGCCGGCAGCGCGGCCGGCATCGATGCCTGCCTGCATCTGGTGGCCCGGGATTTCGGCACGCAAGTGGCCAATTCCGTGGCCCGGCGCCTGGTCATGTCGCCGCAACGCAGCGGCGGCCAGGCGCAATTCATTCCGACGCCGGTCAGTCCTACACCGCGCAGCGATCTTTCCCGCGTCATGCAGTGGGCACGTGAGCGCTTGCACGAACCGCTGGAAGTGCGCGACCTGGCCAGCGAAGCCGCCATGAGCGAACGCACCTTCCTGCGTCGCTTCACCGAAGCCAGCGGCCAGTCACCGAAAACCTGGTTGCAATACCAACGTCTGGGCCGCGCCCGCGAACTGCTGGAAAGCAGCGACCAGAACACCGAGCAGATTGCCGAACGTTGCGGTTATCGCTCGGTGGAAAGCTTTCGGGTGGCCTTTCGCACTGTGGTTGGCGTGCCGCCTTCGGTGTATCGGGAGCGGTTTGGGCGTGGGGGTAGTGCCTTACCTTCCGTTGGCCTTTAAGACGCCTTCGCGAGCAGGCTCGCTCCTACACGGATGGTGTGAACACTGAAAGTCCACTGTGGGAGCGAGCCTGCTCGCGAAGGCGTCAGCCCTGTCACCTCAAGCTCTCAAGGCTTGCGCAACAGATAGGTATCCATGATCCAGCCATTGGCCAGCCGCGCCGCCTTGCGTACCCGTTCGATTTCATCCGCCACATCCTTGAGCTTGCCGCTGATCAGGATTTCATCCGGCGTCCCCAGATAGGCCCCCCAGTAAATCTCGGTGTCCTGATCCGCCACCTGATGGTAGGCATCCTGGGCATCGAGCATCACCACCAGGCTGTCGGCATCGCTCACCTGCCCTGCCGCCAACCGCCGGCCCGTGGTGATTTCAACGGAGCGGCCAATCTGGTTCAGCGTCACCTTGTGCTGTGCCGCCAGGGCCTGGACGCTGGTAATGCCGGGGATCACCTCGAACTCGAATCCACAGGCGCCCGAGGCCTGGATCGCCTGAAGGATACGGATTGTGCTGTCGTACAGCGCAGGGTCGCCCCACACCAGGAAACCACCACACTGGCCGTCGGACAGTTCTTCATTGATCAGGTGTTCGAAGGTCTGCTGTTTGGCCAGGTTCAAGTCGTCGACACTGGTCCTGTAGTCCACTTCACCACGTTCGCGCTCGGGGCTGTGGGCCTGGACAAAACGGTAAGCGTGGTCGGTGATGTAGCGTTCGCAGATTTCGCGGCGCAAGTCGATGAGCTTGTCTTTGCTCTCGCCCTTGTCCATGAGGAAAAAAACGTCGACCTGATTCAGCGCCTTCACCGCTTGCATCGTGATGTAGTCGGGATTGCCGGCGCCGATGCCGATGACCAGGAGTTTTTTCATCACAGCAGGTCCTCGGGGTCGGTGCCCGGCAAGCGCAACCGCCAGCGGCCATGGAACCTCAACTCGACCGCCGACAGGGGTTCGACGTCGATCATGTCGGATGCCGCACCCTGCAACACCTGCGTCAGCGCGGCGCGGATGACAAAGGGATGGGTAACGGCAACGATGTGCCCCGGCGTCGACTGCAACGCGGTCAACCACGCCCCCACCCGCTCGCCCAATTGCACCAGCGACTCGCCACCGTGGGGAGCCGAAGCCGGATCCCCCAACCAATGCTCGAGCACCCCGGGGTCGGTTTTTTGCAGATCGCCGATGCGCACACCGCCCCAATGCCCGAAGTCGCAGTCCTTCAACGCATCGACAATCTCCGGCGCGCTGCCGAACAGCTCAGCGGTTTGCCGGGTGCGCAGTTCCGGACCGCAGACAAGGCGCGGAGCACCCTTGAACTGATTGCAACGGGAAAGCCTGAGCGCTTGCCAATCCATCTCCAGAGGTTCGTCCAATGGAAAACGCGCCAGTTTCTGTGCGACGGTTCGAGCGTGACAAATCAGGGTTAAACGGGTCGCCTGCACCGGCAATCACTCCAGGGATGGAAAGGAACAACGGCGTCAGGGGACCGCCATCGCGCAATTGTGCCGCAAGCAAGCAGGCCTTGGGGGTAATGCCGATCAGTTAAGCCCCGGACATTGTGGGAGCGAGCTTGCTCGCGATGGCAGACTGTCAGGCACCCCTTGCTTGACTGTCCAGCCGTCATCGCGAGCAAGCTCGCTCCCACAAGGTTTGCACTGACTGGCATCAGGCCTTGGGGGTGTTTAATTTTCCGGTTTGAAGCGGGCTCCGTCAGGCATTTCCCGGCAGATTTTCTGTTATCGCTGACTGCAACCAAGGCAATTGCCTACAAGACTTTGCGACATCGGTGTAGCCCCTTGCTGCAGGCACTTCGCCCCATTTTCGGGCACGGTCGGAGCACGCGAAAATTAACTAGACAGGCAGCACGCGATAATTAAATACTCTTTTCAACGGACTGTTAAAACATGTGCCACGCTCATCCAGCAGGAGCCCGGATGCCTTTTCTCGAATACCCGATCAATGTGCCAGGCCAGGCAACGCCAGCGGCCGAACCGTCCGTTCCTCGTTCAATGCAGGCAACCCCAGCAAGCATCTGACAAGAAAAAGAGTGGCGCCTGACAACGATCAGATGCCCACCGAACAAATGTGTGGAAAAACCGACAGTGATAGTCAGGTTCGGCTCAAACCGCCGGATCGTTTGATACAGGAGTATCTCCATGCTGGTCTTGCGTCCAGTCGAGTTGGCCGACCTGCCAAGGTTGCAGAAGCTGGCTCGTGAAAGCCTGGTGGGTGTCACATCCCTGCCCGACGATAGCGAACGGTTACGCGAAAAAATTCTCGATTCCTGTGCCTCGTTCAAGAAAGACGTCGAAGGTCATGGTCCGGAAAACTATTTCTTTGTCCTCGAAGACCCGACGACGCAGCACCTGGTCGGCTGCTCGGAAATCCTCGCCACGGCGGGGTACGGCGAGCCGTTCTACAGCCTGCGCAACCGGCACTTCACCAGTGCCTCGCGGGAACTGAACATCGAGCACGGTGTACCGGCCTTGTCGTTGTGTCACGACCTCAGTGGCCACACCTTGCTGCGTGGCTTCCATATCGATGCCGCACGGGTACGCACCGCCCATTCCGAACTGCTGTCGCGGGCGCGCCTGTTGTTCATCGCGGCCCACCCCGGGCGTTTTTCCGCAACGGTGATCACCGAAATCGTCGGCTACAGCAGTGATGAAGGCCACTCGCCATTCTGGGATGCCGTGGGCAAACACTTCTTCGACCTGCCCTACGTCGAGGCCGAACGGCTTTGCGGCCTGCAGAGCCGCACCTTTCTCGCCGAGCTGATGCCGCAGTACCCGATTTACGTGCCCATGCTGCCCAAAGCGGCACAGGACTGCATCGGCAGCATCCACCCCGATGGCCAGGAGGCCTTCGATATCCTCGAGCGCGAAGGCTTCGAAACCAACAGCTACATCGATCTGTTCGATGGCGGCCCGACGCTCTATGCGCGCACCTCGGGCATTCGGTCCATCGCCCACAGCCAGTGCAGCCTCACGCAGCCTGGTCTGGTGAACGATGCCCGGGGCAGCTTTCTGGTGAGCAACGAGTCCTTGACGGATTATCGGGCCATCGTCGCCGACCTTGATTACATCGCCGGGCAACCGGTCACGCTGGATGCGGCCATGTGCGCGGCGTTGAAGGTCAGGGAAGGCAGTCCGGTCAGGCTGATCGCCCTGTGAGTGCCCGCTTGGGTCAACGCCAACGTCTGAACACCCATGAACAAGGAACAGCCGCATGATTGTCCGTCCGGTCCAGATCACCGACCTGCCCGCCTTGTTCACGCTGGTGCGCCAGGCCAGCCCCGGACTCACCAGCCTGCCGGCCGATGAAGAACGCCTGGCCTACCGGATCCGTTGGGCCCAACGCACCTTCGCCGGGCAGGTCGATCGGGCCGATGCCGATTACCTGTTCGTGCTCGAGGACGACGAGCAGCAAGTGGTGGGCGTCAGCGCCCTGACGGGTGGAATCGGTCTGCGCGAGCCCTGGTACAACTACCGGGTCGGGCTGACGGTCAATGCTTGCGCGGACCTGGGTATCCAGCGCCAGATCCCGACCCTGTTCCTGAGCAACGAATTGACCGGGCAATCGGAAGTCTGCTCGTTGTACCTGCGCCCGGATCAGCGCCAGGGAAGCAACGGCCGGTTGCTTTCGCTCGGGCGTTTGTTGTTCGTGGCCGAGTTCACGCAGCTGTTCGGCAACCGGCTGATCGCCGAATTACGCGGCAGTACCGATGAACGAGGTGGCTCACCGTTCTGGGACAGCCTTGGCCGGCATTTTTTCAAGATGGATTTCAGCCATGCCGATCACTTGTCCGGGCTGGGCAACAAATCGTTCATCGCCGAACTCATGCCACGCCAGCCGCTGTACACCTGCCTGCTCACCGAACAGGCCCAGGCGGTGATCGGCAAGGCCCACCCGAACACCGAACCGGCCCTGAAAATCCTCAGCGCCGAAGGTTTTGCCCACAACGGCCATATCGATATCTTCGACGGCGGACCGGTCATCGAGGCCCCGGTTTCCGGTATCCGCACCGTGTGCGACAGCCGACCGCTGCAACTGGCCATCGGCTCGCCGGACGCGAACGATCCGCTCTGGCTGATTCACAACCGTCGCCTGGAAAACTGCCGCATTACCTGCGTCCCGGCCCGACTGGCGGGCAACAGCCTGGTGGTCGATCGCCTGACCGCCAAGCGTTTGCAGCTGCAGCCCGGCGACTCGGTGCGCGCCGTGCCGCTGCTCAATCAGCGGCACCAGGCCGCAGCGGCGTGACCTATCAGCTTCCTGCCTCAGGCGTCAATCTGGCTTACCCAGCAAATTCGTCATCATTCTCTCCCTGCGCGCGTGATAGCCTTTTATTTCTTCGGCGTTGACACTTTTGCTCAAGCCCTTCCATTCCATTGGTGGAACTCATATGTCCAGGCTTTCCCATCAAGATTTGCGCCGCAATTTTCGCCAACTGTTCGCCTCCAACACCTGCTACCACACGGCCTCGGTGTTCGACCCGATGTCGGCGCGCATCGCCGCCGACCTGGGTTTCGAAGTCGGGATCCTGGGTGGCTCGGTCGCCTCGCTGCAGGTGCTGGGCGCCCCTGACTTTGCCCTGATCACCCTCAGCGAGTTCGCTGAACAGGCCACCCGCATCGGCCGTGTTGCCCAGTTGCCGGTGATTGCCGATGCCGACCACGGCTACGGCAATGCGCTCAACGTCATGCGCACCATCGTCGAACTCGAACGCGCCGGCGTCGCCGCGCTGACCATCGAAGACACCCTGCTGCCCGCGCAGTTCGGCCGCAAATCCACCGACCTGATCACGGTCGCCGAAGGCGTCGGCAAGATCCGCGCGGCACTGGAAGCCCGCTGCGATAAGGAAATGGCGATCATCGCCCGCACCCACGCCGGGATTCTGCCGGTGCAGGAAATCATCAGCCGCACCCGGCAATACCAGCAAGCCGGGGCCGACGGGATCTGCATGGTGGGCGTCAAGGACTTCGACCATCTGGAGCAGATCGCCGAGCACCTGAGCGTTCCGCTGATGCTGGTGACCTACGGCAACCCGCTGCTGCGCGACGACAAGCGCCTGGCTGAACTGGGCGTGCGCGTGACCATCGACGGCCATGGCGCCTACTTCGCCGCGATCAAGGCGACCTACGACAGCCTGCGCGAGCAACGCCAGATCCTCACCCAGACGTCGGACCTGAGCGCGACCGAGCTGACTCACACCTACACGCAACCTGAGGAATACATCCGCTACGCGGAAGAGTTCATGAGCGTGAAGGAGTGATGGTTTAACCCGGCACGACGCCATCGTCGGATCGCCTGGTTCGCGGTTGCACACCAATGTTGGACTCGCCACAGATCCACTGTGGGAGCGGGCTTGCTCGCGAAGGCGGAGTGTCAGTCGATACAAATACTGAATGACACACCGCATTCGCGAGCAGGCTGACTCCCACAGGTCTTGCGGTGGGCGGTCACGCCGAGTCGAGCAGTTCGCGATGGGGTTTGCC
>NZ_JBWKZB010000090.1:0-9035 GCF_059424105.1 Pseudomonas sp. GW456-E7
CGTACGTAAGGGGCGAGCGTTTTTTGCTTCCTTTTTTAGGCGCTTGTAAAAAAGGGAGTCGCCGTAAGGGCGAAACCGCCAGCCGCCGTTACCGCAGCAACGGATATGTACTCAATCAACCAAGAGCCTGGTCGGCCCAGAGGCCGCCAAGGTCAACCCCTAAGAAATATCCAAAGCCAAAGACATGAACTGCCCAATCCGCGCCCGCAACCACCGCTCCGCCGGATCATTGTCATGCACCCCGCTCCAGGCCATCGACAACTGCGCCGCCTCAATCTCGAACGGCGGATCCTCGGCACGCAACCCGCATCCCTCCACCAACGCACACGCCGCATAATCCGGCACGGTAGCGATCATCTCCGTCCCCGCAAGCAACGCCCGCAACCCACTGAACTGCGGCACCCCCAGCACCACACGACGACTGCGCCCGACCTTCGCCAGATCCAGATCGATATTGCCGCTCAAGTCACCGGAAAACGACACCATCGCATGGGGCCGTTCGCAGTATTCATCCAGGGTCAGAGCCCCCGGCCGGGTATCACCGCGCAGCACTTTGCAGGGAATATCGCGCAGCTTCTTGCGCTTGGCATTGGCCGGCAGGTCCGTGGTGTAACTCACGCCCACCGAGATCTCCCCCGACGCCAGCAGCGCCGGCATCAACAGGTAATTGGCCCGCCGCACGACCACGACGATGCCCGGTGCTTCCTCTTGCAACTGACGCAGCAACGGCGGAAACAAACCGAACTCGGCATCGTCCGACAGCCCGATGCGGAACACATCGCAACTGGTCATCGGATCGAACTCCTTGGCCCGGCTGACCGCACCGGAAATGGTGTCCATCGCCGGCTGCAGCTCCTTGAGAATCGCCAGCGCCCGCGCCGTCGGTTCCATCCCGCGACCGTTGCGCAGCAGCAACGGGTCGTCGAACAGATCGCGCAGTCGCCCCAGCGCGGCACTCACCGCCGGTTGGCCCATGAACAGTTTTTCCGCGACGCGGGTCAGGTTCTTCTCGAACATCAACGCCTCGAAAATCACCAGCAGGTTCATGTCGACGCGACGCAGATCGTTACGGTTCATAAGCACGGTTCCCTTGTGTGTTCGGCCAGGCGCGAGGTTGGGAAGTGTGTCTGACTTTACCCGGGACGTCCCGCGCTGAACGCGGAATTAACAACGATTAACTCGCAAGCCAGAGCCTTCGGGTCCAAAAATGAAGCCTACCGACTCGGACATTTACCATGGCTCACGTTCAGCAAAATGCCGCGCCCGCGCCATTCACGCCTGTGCCAAAGAAAAGCACCGGCGGCCTCAGCCCGCAGCGCGAACGGCTGGTTAAACAACTGATCCTCGAGCGCCTCGGCGACAGCCTGGAAGTCACTGAACTGGCACAGGCCTGCGCCCTCTCGCGCAGTCATTTCTCCCGTGCCTTCAAGTGCAGCACCGGACTCTCGCCGCAGGACTGGATTCGCCGGCAACGCATCACCCTGGCCAAGCAATTGATCCAGTACACCGACATGAGCCTGACGCAGATCAGCCTCGAATGCGGTTTCTGCGATCAGGCGCACTTCTGCCACCTCTTCACCCGCAGCGAAGGCATCAATCCGTTTGCGTGGCGCTGCCAGAGGGTGCCTGGACTTAGAAGCAAAAGATCGCAGCCTTCGGCAGCTCCTACATGCATGCACGCTACTGTGTAGGAGCTGCCGAAGGCTGCGATCTTTTGATCTGGCTTTCTAACCTTTCAAGAACGCCAACAGGTCAGCATTGAGCTGATCCTTGTGGGTATCCGTCAGCCCGTGAGGGGCGCCCGGGTAAATCTTCAGGGTCGAGCCTTTCACCAGCCTGGCCGAGGAGACACCCGCCGCCTCGTAAGGCACGACCTGATCCGCGTCGCCATGCACCACCAGCGTCGGCACGTCGAACTTCTTCAAGTCTTCGGTGAAGTCGGTTTCCGAGAACGCCTTGATGCAGTCATGGGCGTTCTTGTGGCCGGCCATCATGCCTTGCATCCAGAACCAGTCGATCATGCCCTGGGACGGTTTCGCGCCAGGTTTGTTGAAGCCGAAAAACGGCCCGCTGGCGAGGTCAATGTAGAGCTGCGAGCGGTCGGCCAGCGAAGCCTGGCGGATGCCGTCGAATACATCGAGCGGCAGGCCGCCGGGGTTGGCTTCGGTCTTGAGCATCAAGGGCGGCACCGCGGAAATCAACCCGGCCTTGGCCACGCGGCCGGTGCCGTGGCGACCGATGTAGCGCGCCACCTCGCCGCCGCCAGTGGAGAAGCCGAACAGCACGGCGTCTTGCAGGTCGAGCAGCTCGATCAACTGCGCCAGATCGTCGGCGTAATGGTCCATGTCATTGCCCGACCATGGCTGGCCGGAACGCCCGTGACCGCGTCGGTCGTGGGCGATGACCCGGTAGCCGTTGGAGGCCAGGAAGATCATCTGCGATTCCCAACTGTCGGCGTTCAGTGGCCAGCCGTGGCTGAAGACAATCGGCTGACCGGTGCCCCAGTCCTTGTAGTAAATCTCGACGCCGTCGCGGGTAGTGAAGGTGCTCATGGGTAATGCCTCCTTAACGAGGGTTGGGGGGGGAATCAAACCGCAAGTCGGTTCAGGCGATCGGCCAGGCGCGCCACCCGTTCGCCCAGGTGCGCGGCGGTGCAGCGATCTTCGGGAGGCGGCGCATCGTCGGGGGATTGCTCGACATTCGACTGGGCCATGGCGCCCAGTGAGCTGCCCAGGCGATTGAGTTGGCCGTTGAACACGCCGGTACTGGAACGCGCCGGCAGCAGGTCGAGGCCGACCCAGATCATCGAGTGCTGCGCGGCGAACACCGCCATCTGCAGCAAGGTGTTGAGTTTGTCGCCGCACAGGCAGCCGGAATTGGTGAAGCCCGCCGCGAGTTTGTCGCGCCAGGGCTGGGCCAGGTAGAACGCCGCCGTGGCCTCCATGAACGCCTTGAAGGCCGCCGAGGCGCTGCCCATGTAGGTCGGCGCACCGAAGATGATGGCGTCGGCGTTGTGCAGCCGCGCCCAGTGCTCGTCCACTTCCTCGACCGGGATCAACTGGCAGGTGCTGCCCAGGTGCCGCTCCACGCCCGCGGCCACGGCTTCGGCCATGACCCGGGTGTGCCCGTAGCCACTGTGATAGACCACCACCACGTTGCTCATTGCGGTGTCCTTTGTGGGAGCGAGCCTGCTCGCGAAAGCGCTGTGTCAATCACCGCACAGGCTGAATGTGACACCGCCTTCGCGAGCAGGCTCGCTCCCACATCGAGCTGCTCGCGGCTGACTGACATTTCATCCCTGCCTTCAGTGGAAGTTGAAGAAGGAGAGTTTTGGGCGAAGACCGGGCACGCGACGAGTTAAACGTTGTTAATTTTCCATGGTGCGCAAAAAGCCGCGGCAGAACCTGTCCATCCGTCGCGCCCAATAATCACGGGACCCTCGGCCACTGGCCGATACGCTAGAGTCAATGCCTGCCTCTTCAGTCACCCGGGCGGCACGTTGCACTGCGTAAAAAACCTGAGGAATATGCTCGTAAACCGCGAACCAGACGGCTGCAGCAGGAGCGACTCGTTGACCCTTTCCCCCGAACAGGCTGTGCATTTCGGCCCCTACCGGGTCTACCCCGGACAACGCCTGGTGATGGAGGCCGACCAGCCCTTGCGCCTGGGCCGGCGCGCCATGGACATCCTGTTGATCCTGCTGGAGCACGCCGGCAACGTGGTCAGCAAGCAGCAATTGATCGCCCGGGTCTGGCCCGACAGCGTGGTCGAAGACATCAACCTGCGGGTGCACATGGCCGCGTTGCGCAAGGCGCTCGGCGACGGCCAGGCCGGCCAGCGCTACATCGTCACCGTGGCCCAGCGCGGGTACAGCTTCGTCGCACCGCACTCACGGGAGCAGGTCGAACAACCACCAGCACCCGAGGCCTGCACACCGAGCCGGCATAACCTGCCGGTACGCCGCACACGCATGATCGGCCGGCGGACGCTGGTCGACAATCTGGTGGTGCAACTGCCGCGCCAGCGCTTCATCACCCTCGTCGGTCCCGGCGGCATCGGCAAGACCACCGTGGCCTTGCGAGTCGCCGAACAAATGATCGGTCGCTACCGGGACGGCATTCGCCTGCTGGACCTGGCCCCGATCAACTGCCCGCTGATGATCGACGGCCACCTGGCGACGTTGCTCGAACTGGCCCTGCACGATGACGAGCCCCTGAGCGGCCTTGCCGACTGTCTGCGTGACAGGCAAATGCTGTTGGTCATCGACAACTGCGAACACCTGGTCGACGCCATCGCCCTGCTCTGCGAAAACATTCTGCGCAGTGCGCCGCACGTGCACATTCTTGCCACCAGCCGCGAGAGCCTGCGGGCCGACGGCGAATTCGTCCAGCGCCTGGCATCACTCGACTGCCCACCCCCCATCGCCGTCCTCGACCGAGCCCAGGCCATGACCTTTTCCGCCCTGCAACTGTTTGTCGAGCGGGCCATGGCCAGCCACGACAGCTTTGAGCTGACGGACGATGAACTGCCGCTATTGATCGACATCTGCCACCGACTGGACGGCATTCCACTGGCCATCGAACTGGCGGCGGCACAAGTGGGCAACTTCGGATTAGCCGGCTTGCTGGCGCAGTTGCACAGCAGTTTCCGGGTGTTGACCCAGTCCTGCCAGACGCCCCCGGCACGCCATCAGACCCTGCGCGCGACATTGGACTGGAGCTTCGAGCTGCTCAACGCCTGCGAAAAGACCTGCCTGCGCCGACTGAGTGTGTTTCGCGGCGGCTTCACCCTGGAGTCGGCAGCGGCGGTGATTGTCGGCGACCACATCGAACCTCGCGAAGTCTTCGGCTCGATCACCCAACTGGTCGCCAAGTCCCTGTTGAACGTGGAGGTGGGCGATGAGGATGTCTACTACCGTCTGCTCGATACCACCCGCAGCCATGCTTTGGAAAAACTCGCGCAAAGCCCCGACCTGCCCGGCACGCGGGAGCGCCATGCCGAGCGTTGCCTGGCGCTGATGCAACAGGCGCAGGACGAATGGGAGAACACCTCGACCGGCCTGTGGCTCGAGCGCTATGGCCGCACCCTGGAGGACATCCGCGCGGCCCTCGACTGGGGTCTGCACGGGCAAGGGCCACAAGCCCGGGCGATACGCCTGGCCGCGACGTCCACGCCCCTGTGGCAGGAGCTGTCACTGCTCAAGGAACACGGCGGTTATGTGCGCAAGGCCCTGGCCCTGCTCGAGCAGTCTGCCGAGCCGTGCCCGCGTTTGCAGATGACCCTCAAACTGGCCCTGGGCAGTGCCTGTTACCACGTTCAAGGCGCGAGCGCCGAAACCGTTGGCGCCTTTGTCAGTGCCAGGACCCTGGCCAGCCGACTCAACGATGTGGCCGGTCAACTGCGGGCGATTTCCGGTCACCTGGCGGTCAATCTCAGTTGCGGCCAATACCAGATGGCCCTGCAACAGAGCCGGCAATTCGATCAACTGGGGCTGCATGACGACGCCCTGTTATCCCTGAGCACCCATCGATTGCGGGTGCTCGCCCTGCATTTTTCCGGCGACCAGCAACAGGCCGGGGAGCATGCCGAACAGGTACTGCAACGCATGGCCCACAGTGGTCATCTCAACCGGTTCACCCATGGCTTCGGCGTGCAATACGACCAGAGTGTCGCGGCGCTGACCATCCAGGCGCGCATCCTCTGGCTGCGGGGCCAACCGGAACAGGCCTGGCGTGCAGCCCGGCAGGCGCTGGACATCGCGTTGCAGATCAACCACGGCACGTCGATCTGCTACACCCTGGCGCTCGCCGGCTGCCTGATCGCCTACTACAACGGTGACACCCGCAGCGCCCGCGAACTCCTGCGCCTGCTGCTGCAACAGGCGCAGAAACACTCGGTCCTGCTGTTCCATACCTGGGCGCAACACTACGCGCAGGTGATCGGCGGCGTGGATGTCGCGCCTGCCCGGCAACGAAGTGTCGGATTGATCAAAGACATCATGGTCACGCTGGATTCCACCTGCGTCGATGACGACTTGCTCGAACGTGCGCAGAGCGGCGCGTCGGGCTGGAGCACGGCAGAGATTCTGCGGGCCAGGGCCGAGACGCTGCTGGCAACGGATTGTCCGGCCAACGCCGCGATGGCTGAAACCGTGCTGCTCAAGGCACTCGACGTGGCAAGAACCCAGGGCGCCCTGACCTGGGAGCTGCGCAGCGCCACCTCGCTGGCGCAATTGTGGCAGCGCCAGGGCCGCCACCAACGGGCGCATAAATTGCTGGCGCCGGTCTACCAGCGCTTCACCGAAGGTTTTGCCACGCCGGACCTGAAGGCAGTCCGTCATTTACTCGGTGAGTTGCATGGTCACTTGCCGGCCTGAAGGCCGGGGCGTTTGACTGTCGTACCCGGCATAACGCATTTCGAGGGTGCGCAACTGCCCACTGAGTTCGAGCTTTTCCAGGGCGTAGGTGCGGGTGGTGTTGAGGAAGCGGTAACGGATCACTCCGCCGCCCTGCTCCAGGGACAGCATTGATTTGAGCGCGAGGTTGTCCAGCACCTCGATCAGCTCGGCGACCGGTAACGCGTCGCCGCTGATCGCGCCTATCGCGGCGTCCTGGGTGAAGGCCATCTTGAATACCGCCAAACGCTGCAACACGGATTGTTCCAGCGCAGTCAACCGTTCGTAGCTCCAGTCCAGTGCAGCCTTGAGCGTCTGATGCCGGGGGACGGCCGTACGGCGCCCCTGGGACAGCAACTGAAAACAGTTATCGAGTTGCGCCTGCAACCCCACCAGTGCCAGCGCATCGATTTGCGCTGCCGCCAATTCAATCGCCAGCGGCAGGCCGTCGAGGCGCCGGCAGATTTCGCGCACGACCCTGAGGTCTTGTTCGCGCAAGGTGAAGCCCTGCTGACGGGCCCGGGCACGGCTGACGAACAACTGCACCGCCGAATAGCCCATGACCTCGGCAACGCTGCGCAGCGCTGACGCCGGCGGCACCGCCAGCGGTGGCAGACGCAACAGGGTTTCACCCACGGCCTTGAGTGGCTCGCGGCTGGTGGCAAGGATCGACAGTCGCGGCATCGATTGCAGCAGTGTCTCGACCAACGTCCGGCAGCGCTCGAGCAGATGCTCGCAGTTGTCCAGGACCAACAAGGCATGTCGCTGCGCCAGCGCCTCCAGCGTGGTGCCCACCTCCAGCCCAAGGGTTCGTGTGAGGTGATCGGTCACTTGCGCCGGGTCATCGATCGCCGCCAGGTCCACCAGCCACACGCCGTGCCGATAGTGCTGCAACAACAGTTCGGCCACGCGCAAAGCCACGGTGGTCTTGCCGATCCCGCAAGGCCCGACCAGGGTCATGAATCGGCGCACCGGCAACTGCCGCACCAGGCTGCCGACCACCGCATCGCGCCCGGTGATCGGTGTGAGCCGCGCCGGCAAGTTGTGCAGGGGCTTTTTTACGGTCTCGCTGGGGAACGCTACGGGCTGCGGCGAATGCTGTACCGGGGCGACAAAACTGTAGCCGCGCTGGGGAATGTTGACGATGTAGCACTGACCGTTCTGCCCGTCGCCCAAGGCCCGACGCAGGGCGGCGATGTGCACCCGCAGGTTGATCTCTTCGACCACGGAGCGTGGCCAGACCTGCGCAATCAACTCGTCCTTGCTGACCACCGAGCCCGCGTGCTCGACCAGCACCTGCAACACGTCAAGGGCGCGGCCGCCCAGACGCAGCGGTCGATCGCCCTCCAGCACCAGGCGCTGACTGAGGTGGAAAGCGTAGGGTCCGAACTGAAGCACCGCTTCGTTGCTGACATCTCTGAGGCTGTTCATGGGCAGTCACTCGCGGGACACCTGATCTGGCACGTGAGTCCATCCAGGCTCCGCACCTTCCTTGCAATGAGTTACCTCGTATCTTGGCAGCCCTCTGTGACGGTACAACCGCCACGGGGGGAGCGTCACGGCCATTGCGGTGCGCGCAACGGACATGCGCGCTAGCTGAACTGCTCGCGGTATTGGGTCGGGGTCAGGCCAAGCTTTTCACTGAACAGAAAACGCATGTGCCGCACGCTGCCGAAGCCGCTTTTGAAGGCCACGGTCTTGAGCGGCAACTCGCTGGTTTCCAGCAGGTTCCTGGCGCAATCGATGCGCGCGCTTTGCAGAAACTCCATCGGCGTCATGTCCACCTCCCGGGCGAACACCCTGGAGAAATGCCGCGGGCTCATGTTGGCCAGGCTCGCCATGCGCTCGATGCTGAAGGACTCGTCGAGGTGCTCGAGCACATGGTTCTGCACGCGGGTGATCGGCGTTTCGTGAGGCGCCACCGCCGCCATCAGCGGGCTGAACTGTGCCTGCCCGCCCTGACGCTTCATCACCACCAGCAAGACCTTGGCCACGTCCTGGGCGATTTTTTTGCCGTGGTCCTGCGCCACCACCGACAACGCCAGGTCGATCCCGGCGGTGACGCCGCCGGAGGTGATCAGGTTGCGGTCCTGGACAAAGATCTGGTCGGTCTCGACGGTCGCCTTCGCAAAGCCCTTGATCAGCCGCTCGGTGTAGTGCCAGTGGGTGGTGACGCGATAGCCGTCGAGCAAGCCCGCATGCCCCAACACGAACGCTCCGGTGCAGATCGAGCCATAAGCGGCGGACCGGCTCACGTTGTGCCTGAGCCAGTCGAGCAACGGCGGATACTTTTCGCTGTAGGCACCGGGACCGCCGGGTACCAGCAGCAAATCAAACCCTTCGCAGGCCTGGTCGATGTGCCGGTCGGCCTGCACGCTCACGCCATTGGATGCGCGCAATGCGCCGGGTTCGGTGCCGATGGTCGACAGCACATAGTGATCGTCGGGTTTCAGATAACGATTGGCGATGGAAAACACTTCCATGGGCCCGGCCATATCGAGCAGGAGAAAGTCGGGAAACAGCACCATTGCCACGGTTTTCATGGATTGGAATTCACTGGATTAATTGAGACGGTGCACATCCTCTGTGGGAGCGGGCTTGCTCGCGAATGCGGTGGGTCAGTCAGCATGGATGTTGACTG
>NZ_JBWKZB010000091.1:0-9009 GCF_059424105.1 Pseudomonas sp. GW456-E7
ATCAATATCAAAAGATCGCAGCCTTCGGCAGCTCCTACAGGGTGAGGAATCGGAAAAAGGCGTTGACATCTTTTGATACTGGTCCTAATTTCTAAAAAAAAACACAAGCAATCGTTTCTCGTTTTGCCGTACTGCCTTCGAACACAACAATAAACAATCGTCGGGTGAGTATTTATGAGCAAGCTGAATGATCTTCTGTGCGCGGGATTGGCCGTTTCCCTGGCGATCGCCTCACAGGCTGCAAGTGCGAAAGACATGGTGATTTCCATCTGGGACGGCTACATGGCCCCGGATGCGCTGGAGAAGTTCAAGGCTGCCAGCGGTGTGGAGGTCGACAAGGCGCTGCACGCCACCAACGAAGAAATCATGGGTAAGCTGATGGCCTCCGGCGGTGAAGGTTACGACGTGGTGTTCGTCTCCTCGCCCTTCGCCGAAGTCCTGCACAAGCAGGGGCTGCTGGCGGACATCGATCCGGTCAAAGTCCCCAACCTGAAAAACCTCTACCCCGAAGCCACTCACCTGGAATACGACCAGGGCAACCAGTTCTCCGTGCCTTACACCTGGGGCACCACGGGCATCTGCTATCGCTCCGACAAGGTGACGCCGGCGCCGCAGAGCTGGAACGAACTCCTCAATCCAAGCGATGCCCTCAAGGGCAAAGTGACGATGCTGGCCACCGACCGCTGGATGCTCGGCGCCGGTTTCCTCGCCAAGGGCTGGTCGGTCAACGACAGTGACCCGGCACAGATCGCCGCGGTTCGCGACCAGTTGATCGCCACCAAAAAACGCATTCTGTCCTTCGACGACACCACCTTCTATTCCAAGCTCGCTTCCGGCGAATCGCTGATGGCCCACGCCTGGGACGGCTGGTGCAACTACGGCACGCAGGCCAACGCGGCGATCAAGTTCGTGGTGCCCAAGGAAGGTTCCGACCTGTGGGTGGACACCATGGTGGTGCTCAAGAGTTCGAAGCACCAGGACCAGGCCTTCAAGTTCATCAACTTCATGCTGGCCAAGGAAAACCACGCCTGGGTCGCTGAAAACATCCTCTACAAAGTCCCCAACCAGGCGGCCATGGCCGGGTTGTCCGCGGACCTGCTCAAGCAATACCCCAACCTGACCATCGCCCCCGCCGAGCTGCTGAAAATGGAGCAATTGCGCGACCTGGGCGGCACCACGCAAAAGGCCTACACCCGCGCCGTCACCGAAATCATGGCGGCGCAGAACTAACGCCACGTCGATCCGAGGCATGCCCGGCATGCCTCGCCACGCTCGCAAGCCGCCTCTGTCCTGAGGCGGGAGGATAGGGTTAATGAGTGCTTTGCATGCTGACAGGCGTCTGTCGGCCTGGCTTCTTGCGCCCGGCTTTGGCTGGCTGCTGATGTTCCTGGTGATTCCGTGCCTGCTGGTGCTGGTCTACAGCTTCGTCGAACGCGGTGCCTACGGTGGCATCGACTGGTTGTTCACCTGGGAAAACTACCAGCGCGCGTTCGATCCGCTGTACCTGGGCATCCTGCTCAAGTCGGCGAAAATCGCCGGGCTGGCCACGGTGTTCGCGGTGTTGATCGGCTACCCGGCGGCCTATGCGATTGCCCGGGCGCCACGGCGGCGCCAGGCGGTGTACCTGTTCCTGGTGATGCTGCCGTTCTGGAGCAACTACCTGATCCGCACCTACGCCTGGATCGTCCTGCTCAACCGCGAAGGCCTGATCAACCGCCTGCTGCAAGTGTTCGGCTACAGCGGTGAACCCATCAGCCTGCTGTACACCGAGTCGTCCGTGGTGCTTGGGCTGGTCTACAACTACATCCCCTTTGTGATCCTGGCGATTTTCTCGTCGCTGTCGCGGATCAACAACGAACTCTGGGACGCCTCGAAAGACCTCGGCGCCTCGGGCTGGATGACCTTTCGCCGGATCATCCTGCCGCTGAGCGTGCCGGGTATCGCGGCGGGCGCGGTGTTTGTGTTCGTGCTGAGCATCGGCAACTTCATCACCGCCGACCTGCTCGGTGGCAAGCAGGTGCAGATGGTCGGCAACCTGATCTATTCGCAGTTCCTTACGGCGCGGGACTGGCCGTTCGGTGCGGCGCTGAGCTTCTTCCTGATCGCGATCATGCTGATCCTGTTGTTCATCCAGGCCCTGGTGTCCCGTCGTGCAGAAGGGGCGCGCTCATGAGTCAGCCACGTTCTGTCAGCGCCACCGTGCTGGGTTCGCACCTGGGGCTGGTGTACGCCTTCCTTTATATACCGATCCTGGTGCTGATCCTGCTGTCGTTCAACAAGTCCGGGTTGCCCACCGCCTGGGGCGGCGTGTCGCTGAAGTGGTACGCGGCACTGGCGCACAACACGGCGATCCTGTCGGCGGCGCTCAACACCCTGATCGTCGCGTTGTCGGCGACCTTTATTGCCTGCGTGCTCGGCACGTTCCTCGCGCTGGGTATCGAGTTGCGCCGCAAGGGCAATGACAAGGGCCAGGTGGTCGACACCTTGCTGATGGCGCCGATGATCATTCCCGACATCGTGCTGGCGATTGCGCTGCTGAGCTTCTTCAACCTGCTCAAGGTTGGTCTGGGCCTGCACTCGATCATCATCAGCCACGCGGTGTTCAACATCGCCTTCGTCTGCGCGGTGGTGCGCACGCGGCTCAAGCACTTCGACTATTCGATTCTCGAGGCCTCGATCGACCTCGGTGCGAGCTGGTTCACCACCTTCCGCCGGGTGCTGCTGCCGGTGATTTTCCCCGGTGTGCTGGCCGGTGGATTGCTCTCGTTCACCCTGTCGGTGGACGAATTCATCATCGCCTTTTTCAACTCCGGCTCCGGCCAGGCTTCGACCACGTTGCCCATGCAGATCTACGCCATGATCCGCTTCGGCGTCACCCCGGAAATCAACGCTCTGGCGACGCTGGTGATGCTGGTCAGCATCACCGCGCTGCTGGCTTCGCAGCGTCTCAACAAGGCTCCTCGCACCCATGAATAATTCATCTGCGGTACTGATTCTGGACAAGGTCAGCAAGTCTTATGGCAACGGCCTGGCGGTCAACGAGGTGTCGCTGAGCATCCGCGAGAACGAGTTCTTCGCGCTGCTCGGGCCGTCCGGTTGTGGCAAGACCACGCTGCTGCGCATGCTCGCCGGGTTCGAGACCCCCAGCGGTGGCTGCATCTACCTGGACGGCAACGATATCTCGCCGCTGCCGGCCAACAAGCGTCCGCTGAACCTGATGTTCCAGTCCTATGCGCTGTTCCCCAACATGACCGTGCGCAAGAACATCGCCTACGGCCTGGAAATGGAGCGCCTGCCGGAAAGCGAAATCCGCCGCCGGGTCGATGAAGTGCTGAGCACTGCGCAACTGGGTGAGCTGGCCGAGCGTAAACCCGATCAGCTTTCCGGCGGCCAGCGTCAGCGGGTGGCACTGGCCCGGGCGCTGGTCAAGCGTCCACGGGTGCTGCTGCTCGACGAGCCCTTGGGTGCCCTCGACAAGAAGCTGCGGGAAAAGATGCAGCTGGAACTCAAGCGCCTGCAACACGAGAGCGGCATCACCTTCATCATCGTCACCCACGATCAGGAAGAAGCGCTGGTGATGTCCGACCGCATGGCGGTGCTCGATGGCGGCAAGGTGTGCCAGTGCGGCAGTCCGACCGAGCTGTACGAGAACCCCAACAGCCGGTTTGTCGCCAACTTCATCGGCGTCAGCAACCTGCTCGAAGGCGTGCGCTCGGGCCAGCATTCGGTGCGCGTGAATGGCCAGGAGTTGAGCGTGGAAACCGACGCGCCGCTGGTGTCCGGCCAGTCCGTCGCCGTGGTGGTGCGCCCCGAGCGCCTGCAAGTGCTGACGGAGCAGGGCAGCGATTGCCCGAATCAGGTCAGCGGAAAAATCGTCGAAGTCGCCTACCACGGCCTGGACACCAACCTGCATGTGCAGACAGCCCTCAGCGACAAACCGCTGATCGTGCGCGTGCCGTCCTCACAGTTCGAATTCGCCCATTTTGCAATCGACACGACCATCCGGCTGGGCTGGCAAGCCCGGCATGCCCGCGTATTGACACGCTGAACAATAAAAAGACCAGGCAGGAGCAGCACTCGATGAAACAGAAAGTGATCGCATTCTTCCCCGAAGCCGCCTACGGCCCGGCGCTGAACTCAGTCGGTATCGCCCAGGCCTGTGAAGCCCTGGGCCATAAAGCGGTGTTCCTCACCGACCCGGGCATGAGCGGTGTCTACGCCGGTTATGGTTTCGAGGAGCACATGGTCAACATGTCGGCACCGATGCCGGCCGAAGAGATGGCCCGCTACTGGGTGGACTTCATCAATGGGCACATCCCGAATTTCCGCAAGTCGCCGCTGGAGCAGATCGACAACTACGTCAAGGAGTGCTGGGCGGCCATCGTCGAAACCGCCAAGTGGGCGCAAAAGGACCTGCCGGCAGTGCTGGACAAGGTCAAGCCCGACCTGATCTGCGTCGACAACGTGATCCTGTTCCCGGCGATCAAGCAATACGGCAAGCCGTGGGTGCGGATCATTTCCTGCTCGGAAAACGAGATCGAAGACCCGGATATCCCGCCGCACCTGTCGGGCATGAGCATCGACGACAAGGCTGGCCACGCGCAATTCCGCCAGCGCTTCGAGGAAGTGGTGGGGCCGATCCACGACGACTTCAACCAGTTCCTCCAGGCCCACGGTGAAGCGCCTTATCCGCTGGGCACCTTCTTTGAAGCTTCGCCCTTCATGAACCTGCTGCTGTACCCGGACGCGGTCAAGTTCGACCGCCGCCATCCGCTGCCGGCCGAGCGTTTCCATTACCTGCAAGGCTGCGTGCGCCACGACACGCCGTACGAGATTCCACCGTTCCGCGCCCACAACGACAAGCCGCTGCTGTACGCCAGCTTCGGCAGCCTCGGTTCCGGCGATGTCGAGTTGCTCAAGCGCCTGATCGAGGCGGTGGGCAAGCTGCCTTACCGGGCGTTGTTCAACGTCGGCGAGCACCTGGACGAATACACCGACCTGCCGGACAACGTGCAGATTTCCAACTGGTTCCCGCAGCCGTCGGTGATCGCCCAGGTCGATGCGGTGATCCACCACGGCGGCAACAACAGCTTCACCGAGTGCCTGTTCTTCGGCAAACCGGCGATCGTCATGTCCTACGTCTGGGACGGCCACGACAATGCCATGCGCGCTGAAGAAAGCGGTCACGGTTTCAAGCTCGACCGCTACGAATGGAGCGAAGAACAGCTCGCACAAAAACTCCACGCCTGCCTCAACGACGAGGCCATGCGCCAACGCCTGCAGCGCACCAGCGCGCAGATGCAATCCCGCAAAGGGCCGCAAGACGCGGCCGCGATTCTCGACAAGGTGCTCAACGATGCCTGATTCATCCACCACGGCGGGTATCACGCCGTACCTCGAAGCCGTCAGCAGCCGCACCGACCTGGTGGACTGGGGCGTGCAGAGCGACGCCGTCGAAGGCGTCTCGCACTCCAGCGGCCGCTTGCTGTTCAAGGGCCCGAACAACAGCCCGGAAACCGGGTTGTGGGTGTGCACCCCCGGGCGCTGGCGGCTGTCGATTCCCCGGGACGAGCTGTGCCACTTCATCGCCGGGCACGCGACTTACCGGAATGACAACGGTGAAGTGATCGAAGTACGGCCTAACACCCTGGTGCTGTTCCCGGCCGGCTGGACCGGTGAATGCGACGTCCGGGAAACCTTGCGCAACGTTTACATGCTCGCTTGAGCCTGCCCTTTGTGGGAGCGAGCTTGCTCGCGATGGCGCAATAACATTCAACATCAATGTTGACTGACCCGCCGCCATCGCGAGCAAGCTCGCTCCCACAAGGATCGCGGTGTTCCAACCCTTATCTGATCGGCATTGGGCCAACGGAATTTTTTGGAGAAGATGAATGACTACCCCGTTTCTGTACGACCCCCTGAGCATCACCGACGTCAAGGATTGGGGCGTGATCCCGACCATGCTCGAAGGCGAATCCCGTGTTTCCGGCGTGGTGCTGCACAAAGGCCCCGAAGGCCAGTCCGAATGCGGCATCTGGATCTGCACCCCGGGCAAGTGGTTTTGCCATGTCACCAGCGACGAGTTCTGCCACTTCCTCGAGGGCCGCTGCACCTACGTCCACGAGTCCGGCGAAGTGATCGAGATCAAGCCTGACACCGCCGCCTTCTTCGGCAAGGACTGGAAGGGTGTGTGCACCGTCCACGAGACCATCAAAAAGGTCTACATGATCCGGTGACTGCCATGACTGATGCACTGGCGTCATTGCCAACCCGTGAAGACCAGCGCGCCGCCTTTCTGGCACGCGCCGGTTTCGCCGGGGCCTCGCTGGTGGCCTTGCCGGCGGATGCTTCGACCCGGCGCTATTTCCGCCTGGACGGCGCCGGCCTGTTGTTGATGGATTCGCCGCCTCAGAGCGAACCCATTGGCCCGTTTGTACGGATTGCCCGGCAGTTGCAAGGGTTGGGCCTGTCCGCGCCGGCCTTGCTGGAAGTCGATGAAGTGGCGGGGCTGGCGCTGATCGAGGATTTCGGTCACGACACCTACACCCGGCTGCTGCTGGCCGGGCATTCGGAGTCGGCGTTGTATCACCTGGCGGTCGATACGCTGGTGGCCTTGCATCGCGCAGCGCCAGCGGCGGAACTGGCGCCTTACGACGCGCAGCGACTGGCGGACGAGTGCGCGCTGTTCATCGACTGGTACGTGCCGCTGTTGATCGGCAAAGAGGCGGCACAGGGTCTGCGCCATGAGTATCTGGCGCTGTTCGCCGAGGCTTGTGGTGACGTTGCCCAACGCCGCGAAGCCTTGGTGCTGCGCGACTTTCACGTCGACAACCTGATGCTGCTGCAAGGCCGCGAAGGTGTCGCCGCCTGCGGCTTGCTGGATTTCCAGGACGCCCTGGCCGGGGCGGCCGCCTATGACCTGATGTCGCTGCTCGAAGACGCCCGGCGCGATGTGCCCGAGGCGTTGCGTGAGGCACTGATCAGCCATTACCTGTTGCAGCACCCGGAGCTGGACGCGTTGCGTTTTCTCGAAGACTACCGGCGCCTGGCCGCCCAGCGTCACGCCAAGGTGCTGGGGATTTTCGTGCGCCTGGCCGGCCGTGACGGCAAGCACGGTTACCTGGCGCACCTGCCGCGCACCCTGGGTCTGTTTGTCCGCGCCCTGGAGGCCGAGGCCTTTGCGCCCCTGCGCCAGTGGCTCGACCGGCATGTGCCGGGCTGGCGAGAAGAACTGCCCGCCGCGACCCTGGTGACATTGCGTGAAACCCCTTATCGATTGGTTCAAGGATCATCCCATGGCCACGTTTAACAGCGATTCTGCCTTGCGTTTCATCAACCCCGAGTTCCTGACGCTGAGCGATGGTCGCGTGCGCCAGGTGCTCGATCCGGCGACCCTGCAACCGGTCGGGCAAGTCGGCGTATGTGGCGAAGCCGATGTGCAAGCCGCCATCGATGCCGCCACCGCCGCGCAAAAACAGTGGCGCCTGGTGGATGCCAAAAGCCGCGCCGCGCGCCTGCATCAACTGGCCAATGCCATCGAACAGAACCTGGCGTGCAACCGCGAAGTCGCCCGCCTGATGACCCTGGAGATGGGCAAGCCGTTTCCCGAGGCCATGGGCGAACTGGCCAACTGCGCGCCGATCTTTCGCTACTACGCGGAAATGGCCCGGGACGATGCCGGCAAGGTCGCCGGCACCACGCAGATCGGTTCCTTCCAGCACGTGCGCTACGAGCCCTATGGCGTCAGCGTGCACATCATGCCGTTCAACTTTCCGATCCTGCTGATGTGCTGGACGGTCGCCGCGTCGCTGGCGGCGGGCAATGCCTGCCTCATCAAGCCGGCGGAAGCGACGACCCTGTGCACCCTCAAGTTCATGGAGCATTTCCGCGCGTTGTTGCCGGGACTGGTGTCCTGTGTGCCGGGCGATGCGGTGACTGCGCAGCTGCTGGTGCAGTCGGCGCAGACCCACGCGGTGGCGTTCACCGGCAGTGTCGCGGCGGGCAAGGCGGTGGCCGTGGCCTGTGCCGAGCGGATGAAGCCTTGCGTCATCGAGGCTGGTGGCAGCGATCCATTGATCATCTCCAGGCATGCGCCGCTGGATGTCGCGGCGGCGGGTGCAGTGACGGCTGCATTCCATCTTAGCGGGCAGATCTGCACCTCGGCCGAGCGCTTGTATGTCGTGGACGAGGTGCATGACGAATTTGTCGCGAAGTTCGCTGAACGCACCCGCGCCCTGCGCATCGGCCATGGCCTGGAACGCTCGGAGATCGGGCCGATGGTCAGCGAAGCGGCACGCAATAAAGTCATGCGCCTGGTCGATGACGCCGTGGCCAAGGGCGCGAAAGTGGTGTGTGGCGGGCGGATTCCACCCCAGCAGACGGTCGGCTGGTTCTATGAGCCGACCATCCTCACCGGCGTGACCGGTGACATGGCGATTCTTCAGGAAGAGTGCTTTGGCCCGGTGGCGGCGATCTGCCGGGTCAGCGATTTCGATGAGGCGGTGCGGCTGGCCAACGACTCGCCGTTCGGCCTCGGGGCCTCGCTGTTTTCCACGGACCTGGCCGAAGCCATGGAGGCCGCCGAGCGCCTGGAAGCGGGGATGGTCTGGGTCAACAACCCGCTGATCGACAACGATGCGCTGCCGTTCGGTGGCTGGAAAATGTCCGGCCTTGGGCGCGAGCTCGGGCGTCAGGGGCTGGAAGCGTTCCGCCGCTCGAAAATGGTCATCATCGATCACCAGCCGAAGATTCAGGACTGGTGGTATCCCTACGCCGACGATGTGTTCTATCGCGATCCGGCCTGAAGCCCGGATGCACACAGGAGGATCGTGATGAGTGACAACATGGGCGGGTCGACGCTGGCGGTGATTCTCGCGGCCGGGCAGGGCAAGCGGATGCAGTCGCCGCTGCCCAAGGTCTTGCACCCGGTGGGTAACCGGCCGCTGCTCGGCCATGTGCTGGCGGCGGTGGAGGCGGCCGGTATCGAGCAACGGGCGGTGGTGGTGGGCG
>NZ_JBWKZB010000092.1:0-8900 GCF_059424105.1 Pseudomonas sp. GW456-E7
CCACCCGTCCCCCACCCTTTAAATTAAGCCCTCCATCAGACGTTCTACTGGGTATCTGCCTCAAGACCCAAGGAACCCTCTGCTCATGACCCAGCCAACGCGCGGTGCAATTCATGAATTGTTCAGCCTCCTGAAACCGTTCCGGCTCGTCGTCAGTCTGTCGATCCTCCTGGGCATGGTCGGCGGCCTGAGCGTCACGGTGCTGCTGGCCACCATCAACAACGCACTGCATTCGCCGGACGGCCTGACCCAGGGCGTGGTCGCGCTGTTCGGCGGCCTGTGCCTGCTGGCCCTGGGCAGTTCGATCTGCTCGGACATCGGCACCAACTACGTCGGCCAGCACATCATTGCCAAACTGCGCAAAGAGCTGGGGGAGAAAGTGCTCTCGGCGCCCATCGAGCAGATCGAGCGCTACCGCAGCCACCGACTGATCCCGGTGCTGACCCACGACGTCGACACCATCAGCGACTTCGCCTTCGCCTTCGCGCCGCTCGCCATTTCCCTGACCGTGACCCTCGGCTGCATGGGTTACCTGGCGATGCTGTCGTGGCCGATGTTCCTGATGATGGTGCTGGCGATTGCCATCGGCACCGGCATCCAGTTCTACGCGCAGGGCAAGGGTATCCAGGGGTTCATGGCCGCCCGCGACGCCGAAGACGAATTGCAGAAGCACTACAACGCCATTGCCGGCGGCGCCAAGGAATTGCGCATCCACCGTCCGCGCCGCCAGCGCATGTTCGTCAAGGGCATCCAGGGCACCGCCGATTTCATCTGCGACACCCAGGTGCGTTCGATCAACACCTTCGTGATCGCCAAGACCCTCGGCTCGATGCTGTTCTTCGTGGTCATCGGCCTGGCGCTGGCCCTGCAATCGTTCTGGCCCAGCGCCGACCAAGCGGTGATGAGCGGATTCGTGCTGGTGCTGCTGTACATGAAAGGCCCGATCGAGCACCTGGTCAGCACCTTGCCGATCGTGAGCCGGGCGCGCATCGCCTTCCGCCGCATCGCCGAACTGTCGAGCCGGTTTTCCTCGCCGGAACCGCACCTGCTGCTCAACGACCAAGGCACCCCGCCGGCCGTGGTCAACAGCCTGCAACTGAACAACGTCAGCTACGCCTTCCCCGCCGCACCGGGCAGCGACGCGTTTCGCCTGGGCCCGGTGAACCTGAGCATCGCGCAAGGCGAGATCATTTTCATCGTCGGCGAAAACGGCTGCGGCAAGACCACGCTGATCAAGTTGCTGCTGGGCCTCTACGCCCCGCAACACGGCGAAATCCTGCTCAACGGCCAAGGCATCGATGCGCACAATCGAGACGACTACCGCCAGTTGTTCACCACGATCTTTGCCGACTACTACCTGTTCGATGACGTGGTGCAGGGTGACCAGCACATCCCCGAAGATGCCAATGCCTACCTGCAACGCCTGGAAATTGCGCACAAGGTCAGCGTCAGGGACGGCAGTTTCACCACCACCGACCTGTCCACCGGCCAGCGCAAGCGCCTGGCGCTGGTCAATGCCTGGCTGGAAGAACGCCCGGTGCTGGTGTTCGACGAGTGGGCCGCCGACCAGGACCCGACCTTCCGCCGCATCTTCTACACCGAGCTGCTGCCGGACCTCAAACGCCTGGGCAAGACCATCATCGTCATCTCCCACGACGACCGTTATTTCGACATGGCCGATCAACTGGTGCGCATGGAGTCGGGCCGGGTCATCACCGAGCGCGCGACCGCCTGACAGCGCTGGTTGCACGCAGGTTGTTGTTTTTTTGAAGTTTGTTTTCCGGTTTAGGCAAAGTGGTCCGTCTAATAATAATTATCATTAACTAAAAAACTGCACACACCCTTCTGGAGCGATTCGAGCAATGCAAAGCCTTACTCTGTCCCGCGCCCCCTTGGCATTAGCCATCGATCGGCAAAAGAAATTCCGAACGGTCGTGCCGGGCGCGCTGTTGACCCTGTTGCTGCTGGGCACTTCCCAGGTCGAGGCAGCCCCGGTGAACGTCAACGTGCCGGCCCAGTCGCTGGCCAGTGCATTGCGCGAACTGGGCCAGCAGACCAACCTGCAGATTCTCTACAGCCAGGACATGGTCAACGGCATCAAGTCCACGGCGGTGTCCGGCAACATGGAACCGGAACAGGCACTGAAAACCTTGCTGCTGGGGAGCGGCATCAATTTTCAGTTGAATGGCAACACTGTGTCGCTGGTGCCAGCGGTCGGTGACTCCAGTGCATTGCAGCTGGGTGCGACCTCCATCACTGGCGTGGCGTTGGGGCCGACCACCGAAGGCACGCACTCCTACACCAGCGATGAAGTGACCATCGGCAAAGGCAACATCAAGGTCAAGGACATCCCGCAGTCGGTGTCTGTCGTCACGCGCCAGCGCATGGACGACCAGAACATGAACAGCCTGCAGGACGCCATGCGCCAGGTCACCGGCACGACCATCAAGACCTACAACTCCGGCTCCAGCCTCAACGACGTCTACATGCGCGGCTTCCTCGTCGACCAGGTGCAGGTCGACGGCGTCTCGCAACCCACCGGCCAGGGCGACATGGCCACCAGTTTCGACCTGGCGATGTACGACCGCATCGAAGTGCTGCGCGGTCCATCGGGCCTGTACCAGGGCGCGGGTGAACCCGGCGGTACGATCAACGTGGTGCGCAAGCGCGCCCTGGGCAAATTCGCCCTCGGTGGCGAACTGGCCGCTGGTTCCTACGATCACTACCGTTCCATGGTCGACGTCACCGGCCCGCTGAACGACCAGGGCACCGTGCGCGGCCGCTTCATCACCGCCTACGAGAACAACCAGTCCTACGTCGACTACGCGCAGAACGAACGCCCGATGGTCTACGGTCGCCTGGAGTTCGACCTCGACCCGGCCACCACCCTGTCGGTCGGCGGCGCTTACCAGAAGAACAACTCCACCCCGGCCTTCGGCTTGCCGGCCTATGCCGACGGCACCTTGCTGGACGTTCCGCGCTCGACCTTC
Organism: Pseudomonas sp. GW456-E7; assembly: GCF_059424105.1. Classification (NCBI taxonomy): domain Bacteria; kingdom Pseudomonadati; phylum Pseudomonadota; class Gammaproteobacteria; order Pseudomonadales; family Pseudomonadaceae; genus Pseudomonas; species Pseudomonas sp. GW456-E7. The sequence continues at coordinate 2,991 of NZ_JBWKZB010000092.1, forward strand.
GTCGACGCCAAGTGGAACACCCTGAACGAGAAGGTCTGGGAATCCTTTGCCGAAGTTGATCACGAACTGGACAACGGCGGTCAGTTCAAGACCACCCTGACCTACCGCGATGCCGAAACCCCGGAGCGTAACTTCACCTGGGCCGACGGCGCGGTCGATCCGGCCACCGGTGACAGCTGGGCCGTGGCCTACGACTACTACACCCACATCAAGACCATCGGCGTCGACAGCTTCGTCACCACGCCGTTCGAGTTCGCCGATCGCCGCCACGAGTTCACCCTGGGCGCCGAGTACCAGCACCTGGACAAGGACTTCACCTACGGCGGCGGCGAGTACTTCCCGATCAACGTGTGGGATCCGGGCAGCATCGACATTCCCCGCAACGACTATGCGCACGTCAACGGCAACTGGTCCAAGTCCGACCAGTACGGGGTCTATACCCGTGCCAAGTTCAACGTCACCGACTGGCTCGATGTCATCGGCGGCAGCCGCGTAACCTGGTACGAAGCCGACGCGAAGAACGCCAACGCCTTCTTCAACAACTTCGGCGAAGCCCACACCAGCATCAACCGCAAGGTCGTGCCGTACGGCGCCCTCATCGGCAAGATCACCCCGGAACTGTCGACCTACTTCAGCTACACCGGCGTATTCAAACCGCAGAGCGAAATCGGCGCGGACGGCGAGCCGGTCGGCCCGCGCGAAGGCAAGCAATACGAGATCGGCCTCAAGCGCGAATTCTACGACGGTCGCCTGAACGCCAGCATCGCGGCCTTTCGCATCTACGATGAAAACCGTGCCGAATACGACAACAACTCCGGTGCCTACATGACCGAAGGCAAGGCACGCAGCGAAGGCTGGGAAACCGAGCTGAGCGGCAACCTGACCGAAAACTGGAGCATCGTCACCGGTTACGCCTACACCTCCACCAAGTTCCTGGACGGCGACGCGGCCAACAAAGGCAATACTTTCAGCACCATCACGCCCAAGCACAACTTCAACCTGTGGACCAAGTACGAGTTCACCGACGGTCCGCTCAAGGACTTCAGCGTCGGCGGTGGCGTGCGGGCGGTCAGCGACACCTACTACCAGCGTGACGTGAAGTTCCAGCAAGGTGGCTACGCCATCACCACGGCGCAGGTCGGCTACAAGTTCAACGAAAACCTGTCGTCGACACTGACCGCCAACAACCTGTTCGACCGCAAGTACTACGACCGCGTCGATGCGTCCTGGGGCACCAACTTCTACGGCGACCCGCGCACCGTGACCCTGAGCCTGCGCGCACAGTACTGATTGCCGGCGAACCTGTGGGAGCGAGCTTGCTCGCGATGACGATTGCACAGTCAACATCATCGTTGACTGACATTGCGCTATCGCGAGCAAGCTCGCTCCCACAGAAGTTGCAGCGGCCAAAGCCTTGCCCGATTCTGTTTTCTGCTGGCGTGCATGTGACAACTCGGCGCTCTCTGCCTATCCTGCAAGGCAGTCTTTGCCCCCCTCACAACACACCCTTCATGGATCGAAAATGGCGACGCCAGCGGATGACCCCAACAGCGCCATCAACGAGCAAGGTAGCCGCGCGAAGCTGTCCAGGCCCCTGCCCATCGACCTGCGCGGACTGATTCTTTTCTTCGTCCTGCTGTCGGTCCTCGCGACGTTGTGCAACAGCCTCTACGTCGCTTACCGGGTGCAGCGTCAATCCCTGATCCATACGACGCTTGAGGCCAACGCAGCCTACGCCGCAAAAGTCGCTTCCAGCATCGGTGAGTTCCTCAATTCGGCGCACAGTCGCTTGAACTACAGCGCCAACACACTTGGCCGGCACTGGAACGACCCCGAAGTGCTGCGCAAAGAAGCCATCCGCCTGCAAGCCCAGGATGCCGACTTCAACTCCATTGCCATTGTGGATGCGGCAGGCAAAGTCCTGCAGGCCTATCCGGATACCTCGCAGATTGTCGGCGCCACGTTGACGTCGGAGGGCATCCAGCAGGCGCTCAAGGAGCGTCGTCCATTGGTCAGCGCCGCTTACGTTTCCGCGGCGGGCAACCTGGTGGTGTTCATTTCACAACCGGTTTTCAACCCGTCAGGGGCGTTCCTCGGCGTCGTCGGCGGCTCGGTCTACCTGCTCAAGCAAAGCACCTTTCATACGATCATCAGCCGTCACTTCCATCACGAAGGGACCTTTGCGTTCATCGCCGACGGCAATCGGCGGCTGCTCTATCACCCGGACCAGAAGCGCATCGGTGAGGTCCTGGGCTGGAGCCTGACGGTCGATGCGGCCTTGCGCGGCGAACGTGGCTCCCTGGAAGGCCCGAACTACAAAGGTGTGCCCATGCTCGCCGGTTTTGCCCAGGTGCCGGACGCCAACTGGGCGGTTGTCGCGCAACAACCCCGGGACCTCAGCCTGGCGCCGCTGGGACAACTCATGCGCGACATGGTCCTGGGCATGATCCCTGCCGGGCTGTTGGGCCTGGGGCTGATTTTGCTCGGGACCGCCCTGATCGCCCGCCCGTTGCGCCAGTTATCGGCAGCCGCCGACCAGTTGGCCGCCCCGCAAACGACCGAGCAACTGCGGCAAGTCCATGCCTGGTACCGCGACGCGTCGGCCATTCGCCAGGCCATGCTGACCGGTGTGCAGCTGCTCCAGCAAAAGCTTGGCCAGCTCAGCCACGAAGCGCAAAGCGATCCCCTGACCGGCCTGGCCAATCGAAGGGCCATGGGCGGCGTACTGGATCTACTGGCAAAAACCGGGCAAGCCTATTCGGTGCTGGCGCTGGATATCGATCACTTCAAAAAGGTCAACGACACCTTCGGGCATGACGCCGGCGACGTGGCCCTGAAAGAGGTCGCCGGCATACTCAAGCAGAACTCCCGGACCGGCGACCTCGCCTGCCGCGCCGGTGGTGAAGAGTTCGCGCTGATCCTTCCGGATACGCCGCTGGACACCGCCAGGGGCATTGCCGAACGGATACGCGAGCACATCGCGCAGACCGAGGTGCCGCAGGTCGGAAGGTTGACGATGTCCATCGGCGTGGCTTGCCGGAGTGCGGACACCCCGATGCCGGAAAGCGTACTGAAACTGGCCGATGAGCGTCTCTATCTGGCCAAGCAGAGCGGGCGCAACCGGGTGATGGCGTAGACGTCGCTTAATGGCCGGGTAAAACCAGTCGATTCAGGCCGTCACTGCGTGGGTTCTTTTTCTTCGTCCGTCGAACCACTTGAGGTCGCGGCATCCTTTTGCGCCGCTTGCGAATCGGCGCCGGAGTTTGAGCCCGCGGCCTCCTCGCCCTTCTTGTCGGCCTTCTCGTCTTTGGCTTCAGCAGCCTGCGGCTGGTTGATGCCAGGCACGGCAGCAGGCGGGACAGCGGAACCCGCCGTCGCGTTCTCGGCGACCAGCGCAAAAAACGAGCCCGTCGACAGCAGACCCGCAGCCATGAGGGCGAGCATTTTCCTGTTCATTATCTGGGTCTCCCCGGTGAGGTATAAACCTTGGAAGACCCGACATCGGGAAAGGTGCTGGCTCGCTGACGAACGGTGAGGCGCCGGGGTCAGGAACCGACCTTGTTGTCGTGCGCGGCGGTCCGGAGTTGCTCGGTATCGACGCGGACAAACGTGGAGTCCCCGACAGCGGTCAGCACGTCCCCGGCGAAAACCTCACAGATGACGCGACTTTTGCGCCCGACATCACCCTCGACTTTTGCCCGCAATGTCAGGCGTACGCCCATCGGGGTAGGCTTGATGTACTTGATGCCCAGGTTACCGGTGACGCAGGTGACGTGGGGCAAACTGCCCACTTCGCGCTGTTCGGCGCGGTAGTGATAAGCCATCGCGGCCCAGTTGGAGTGGCAATCGACCAGCATCGCGATCAAACCGCCGTAAACCAGACCCGGCCAGCCGCAATACTTGTCATCGGGCATATGCTCGGCCATGACATGCACCCCGTCTTCATGCCAGAAGCTCTTGATGTGCAGCCCGTGCGGGTTCTGGCTGCCGCAGCCATAACAAACGCCTTCAGGCGCGGCGATGTCTTGAAGCGAAGTGTCCTGCGTGGTCATGGCGTATTCATCCTTAGTGGCAGGTGGTTCAAAGCGGACCGGGTCACCCCGGTCCGCACCGCCTGATCAATATTGGCAGAAGCGAATCCGATTGCCGAACGGGTCGTAGACCTGCAACTCCTTGCCCCAGCCCTGCTGAACAATATCCGGGCGTCCGTAGCCGTAGCGCTTGCCCTGCAGTTCATCCCTGAGCAGTTCGATGTTTTGCATCGGCACGAACACCGTCGAGCCCGGGCTGGCATCGCCGTGATGTTCGGAAAGATGCAGGTGCAGACCGTCGCGGCTGATGCCCAGGTACAGCGGCAGATCAGCCTCGAAGCGATGCTCGAACTCGACGCTGAAACCCAGGAAATCCAGATAGAACTCCCGGGCCTTGGCTTCGTCGAAACTGCGCAAAATGGGGATGGGTTTATCGAAGGTAATGCCCGGCGCTGGCGGGGTATTGGCCTGGGCCAGCAGCGCCGACGCAGTGTTCCAGTCCTTGTAGCCCAGTTGCTGCGCGACCAGTTCCAGCGCGGTGGAATGGGTCACCGCCTGATTGCGCTCCTCCAGCGAGGTGCGCAACTGTTTGGCCATTTGCTTGGCTTGCTCGATTGAAAACATGTCTGCTCCTGTAGCCGAGATGCTTTGGTGCTCGCATTGCCAAACCTCGACCGTCAAGAGAGGCGACAGGGTTTGTGTGGGGCGGAGATGCTTTCACCTTTCCCAGCGGGAGCGAGCGGCGGGCAGCATCGGGCCGATGTCGATAATACATAGCCGATACGGGATGCGAAAGATCTGCCCCGCTGCTGCCCACACCCCAGGCCTGCGGTCTATTCCTGTAGGAGCCAGCTTGCTGGCGATGTTCTCAAGTGCGCCGCGTTTATCCAGTTCTCACGCGTCATCGTTAACGACCATCGCTGCGATGCGGCGACCCGACAAGCCAGCTCCTACAGGTATTGCGTTATCCGTGTTTCCCGGGATTACGTGATGACCTTGTTTTTGGGGGGCAACGACTCCGAAGATTTCAACGCTCTTTGATAAGGCATAACAGCAGGTCAAGAACCACTCGATAGCGTCTGTTTAAGCGGCCTACAGGTTACTTCATGAAAGCCACAACGCCTTGCGTCGTTGCCTACAGGTACGCCAGAATCCGCCGGCTTGTGCGCCTTGGGGGTCGTCGGTAACTTGATTCGGGTCACTGATGTCAGTGATCGGGTTTAGTAGCCCGTCTTACCATCCAAAATCGGTTGCATAAGCGTCCTTCAATCAGGTGTCCGCCTGCATTTGATGGTGGCTGTGTGCATGGCGCCTTCGGGTGCGCCGGATTTGGGTGGTAATCCGGTCTACTAACTTGCGCACAGCCGCCACCCTTCCGTTTAGTAGCGAGACAGGTTGCGGCTCAACTGAGAGGTTTACCATCCATGTTCAAGCCCACACCCAATCCGCCGGATTCCGACGCGGCCTCCCCACACGAAAGTTCCGAATCAAAACAAATCCACGAAACCGCCGAATGCGCCTTCGATCCAGGCCCCAGCATCATGGCCACCCCGCGCGCACCCAGCACGATGTTCATCGTCAACCCCGAACTCAGTACCGAAACCCTGCTAGTGCACGCCTGTGAGTCGCTGGCGTCGGCCAATGTCATGGCCAACGATCTGGTGGATCATTTGCAGGGGACAAGTCGCAATGCGCTGTTGGGGATTGCGCAGGTGATCATGCTGGGGGAGCTGGCGGTGAATGGGGCGCTGGATCGGCTTGATCCGCCCTGACCACAATCTCCGGATCACCGATAGACCTGTGGGAGCGAGCTTGCTCGCGATGGCGTTGGGTCAGACACATAGAGGTTGAGTGTACGACCGCTATCGCGAGCAAGCTC
>NZ_JBWKZB010000093.1:0-8178 GCF_059424105.1 Pseudomonas sp. GW456-E7
CGCGAAGGCGGTGTGTCAGTCACCTTAATGTCGAATGACACACCGCCTTCGCGAGCAAGCCCGCTCCCACATTTTGCTATGCGTTCAACGCATCAGGCGCCGAAGCCACCGTCGATTGTCAGGCTGGCCCCGGTGATGTAGCCGGCTTCCGGGCTGACGAGGTAGGCGACGAAGCTGGCGATCTCTTCAGCCTTGCCGTAACGGCCCACGGCCATCAGCGGGATCAGGCTTTCCGCAAAGTCACCCTCGGCCGGGTTCATGTCGGTGTCGACCGGCCCCGGCTGCACGTTATTGATGGTGATGCCTTGCGGGCCGAGGTCACGGGCCAGGCCTTTGGTCAGGCCGACCAGTGCCGACTTGCTCATGGCGTACGGGCCGCCACCGGCAAAGGGCATGCGGTCGGCGTTGGTGCTGCCGATGTTGATGATGCGACCGCCTTCGGTCATGTGTCTGGCGGCGGCCTGGGTGGCAATGAACACGCTGCGTACGTTGATGGCCAGGGTCTGGTCGAAGTCTTCGAGTTTGAACTCGGCCAGCGGCGCGACGGCCAGTACGCCTGCATTGTTGACCAGGATATCCAGGCGACCGAAGGCTTCCACCGTGGCGGACACGGCGCCGCGGATCGCGTCGGCGTCGGCGCTGTCGGCCTTGATGGCCAGGGCTTTGCCGCCCTTGGCGGTGATGCTGTGTTGCAACTCTTCAGCTTTGGCTGTCGAGCTGACATAAGTGAAGGCAACGGTCGCGCCTTCAGCGGCCAGGCGCTTGACGATGGCTGCACCGATACCGCGGGAACCACCTTGAATCAATGCCACTTTGCCGCTGAGGTTCTGAGTAGTCATGTCGATCTCCAAGTTCCGAGGCGAGATGTCCCGGTTGATGGAGGCTAGTATCGATTCAGGATTACGAGCTGTGTAGACCATAATTGCGATAGTCTGTGTAAACCAAAAGTTTATAGTGGCGCCTATGGAAACCTTCAGCAGTATCGAATGCTTTGTACGCAGCGCCGAGGTCGGCAGCTTCGCCGAAGCGGCGCGACGCTTGAGCCTGACACCGGCGGCGGTGGGCAAGAGCGTTGCCAAGCTTGAGGCGCGCCTGGGCGTCAGATTGTTTCAGCGCAGCACGCGCAGCCTGACGCTGACCGAGGCCGGTCAGTTGTTTCTCGGCGAAGTCAGCACCAGCCTGCACACTATCCAGAATGCCGTGGCCAATCTCGCCAGCGCCGGTGGGCAGCCAGCGGGTACGTTGAAGGTCAGCATGGGGACGGTATTCGGTTGCCTGTACATAGTGCCGATGCTCGGCGAGTTTCTGCGGCGATTCCCGGCGATCAACCCGGACTGGCACTTCGACAACCGCCAGGTCGATCTGATCGGGCAGGGGTTTGACGCGGCAATCGGCGGTGGCTTCGAATTACCCCAGGGCGTAGTCGCGCGCAAGCTGAGTCCGGCGCATCGGGTATTGGTGGCTTCGCCGGATTACCTGGCGGCACATGCGTCAATCACTGAGCCGGACGACCTCAAGCACCACGACGGGATTCTGATCCGCTCGCCGCAAACCGGTCGCGTGCGCTCCTGGCAGTTGACCCATCGCAATCAGCAACACAGCCCGTTGACGCTCAAGGCGCGGATGACCATGAGCGATTCAGAGGCCGCCTGCGTCGCCGCCGCACAAGGCCTGGGCATTGCGCTGGTGAGTATGCCGTTCGCCTCGGGTTACCTGGAGGCGGGCAGGTTGCAGCGGGTGTTGCCTGACTGGTACATCGACGACGGCTACACCTCCATCTATTACGCCGAACACAAGCTGCTGCCCGGCAAGACCCGGGCGTTTGTCGATTTCATCATCGAGCAGTTTGCCGAGCGGGGGTTGGGGCAGAGGTTCAGTGCGGTTTGAGTCAGGCTTGGGACCGAGGTGCCCCCTTCGCGAGCAAGCCCGCTCCCACATTTGATCTGTTGTGAACACAACATCTGTATTCAGCACAGATCCACTGTGGGAGCGGGCTTGCTCGCGAAGGGGGCACCTCGGTCAACGGTTGCGAACTCACCGGGCAAACCGCGCCGACCAGCCAATGATGTTTTTCGGCCGCGGCGTCGCATAGGTCCGCACTTTCGAGGTCGACAGCCCCAACCGCACCAACGATTCGGCAATGGTCACCGCCGCCGTCACTCCATCCACCACCGGTACCCCGGTACGCCGGCGAATCTGCTCGTCCAGCCCGGCCATGCCACCGCAACCGAGGCAGATCACTTCGGCCTTGTCCTGGGTCACCGCCAGTTCGGCCTGATGCACGATGGCTTCCAGTGCGCGCTGCGGTTCATGTTCCAGCTCCAGCACCGCCAGGCCACTGGCTCGTACCGAGGCGCAACGGTCCCACAGGCCGGAGAGCTTGAGGCGGTCTTCGATCAGCGGCACGGTGCGGTCGAGGGTGGTGACCACGGAATAGGCGTGACCGAGAAACATCGCCGTGCTGGCGGCAGCATCGGTGATGTCCACCACCGGCACGTTAAGCAGCTCCTGCAAGCCTTCGCGGCCGTGCTCGCCGTAGCCGGCCTGGATCACCGCGTCGAACGGCTGGTCGTAGGACATCACCCGGTCCATGACCGCGATGGCCGCCAGGTAACTTTCGAAGTTGCCCTCGATGGAGTCGGCGCCGAAGTGCGGGGTGAGGCCGACGATTTCCGTTCCGGGAGACGCGACGGCCTGTGCCGAGCGGGCGATGGCCTGGGTGATGGATTCGGTGGTGTTGACGTTGACCACGAGAATGCGCATGGGGAGTCCTTATTGCGGATGGTTCTGCGGCCCGACTTTGCCGGGCCGCCATGGAGTTAATGGCTGGCGTTTTCAACCGCGATGGCTTCGCCGCTGACATCGGCGTAGTGCGCTTGGCGCTTGGCGATGATCAGGTAGAGCATTCCGGCGATGCCGGCACCAATCAACCAGGAGAACGGCGACACGCTGTGGAACCCGGGCACCAGGGCCAGGACGATGGCGATCAGGGCCGCGGGAATGAACGCCGCCACCGCGCGCAAATTAACCCCGCGGCTGTAGTAATAAGGGCCGTTGGGGTCTTCGCTGTACAACTGCGGCACATTGACCTGGCCTTTTCGTAGCAGCCAGTAGTCGACCATGATCACGCCGTACAACGGGCCGAGCAGGGCACCGAGGCCGGACAGGAAATACACGATCACCAGCGGGCTGTTGTAGAGGTTCCACGGCAGGATCAGCACGGCGATGGTCGCGCTGATCAGTCCGGCGCGACGGAACGTCAGGTACTTCGGCGCCAGGTTACTGAGGACGAACGCCGGGGCGACGAAGTTGGCCATGATGTTCACCGCCACGGTGACGATCAGGAACGCCAGGCAACCGAGTACCAAAAAGAAGGTGTTGGGGATCGAGGCGATGATTTCGGTCGGGCTTTCGATGATCCGGCCGTTGATCTGGAACTGCGCGCCGCACAGCAGGACAGTGATGCCGGCGAACACCAGGATATTCACCGGCAAGCCCCAGAAATTTCCGACCTTGATGGTCTTGCGGCACGGTGAAGAGCGGGCGAAGTCGCAGAAATTGAGGATCAAGGTGCCGTAGATCGCCAGCCACAGTGCGCCACCGGCAAAGATATTGCGCCACATCTCACCACCGGTCAGCGGCTCACGGATCGACCAGGCAATGGTCGCGTTGGCCTGCAAGTACATCCACGCGGCGAGGGCGGCAACGGTCAGCAGAATCACCGGGCCGGCAAACGCCTCGTAGCGGCGCACCATCTCCATGCCATAGGCCAGGATCGCCAGTTGCACGAACCAGATCGCGACGAAACACACCCAGCCCAGGGTCGACAGGCCGAGGATCGAGTCGTGGTCGTAGTCGGCGAACCCGGGATGGATCGCCGTCAACAGCACGCGAAAGACGACGGAGGCGAGGTACGTCTGAATACCGAACCAGGCGATGGCGATCACGGCGCGGATCAACGCAGGAATCTGCGCCCCGTGAATGCCGAAACTGATCCGGCTGATGACCGGAAACGGAACCCCGGTCTTTTGCCCCATGTAGCCGGACAGGTTCATGAAGCAATACACCAGCGCCGCTCCGATCCCCAGGGACAACAGGATCTGCCAGCCACCCAGGCCCAGGGCATACAGGCCGATGGCAAAGGAGTAGTTGGCAATGTTGTGAACGTCGTTGGTCCACAAGGCAAAGATGCTGTAGCGGCCCCAGCGCCGGCCTTCGGCCTTGGTCGGTGCGAGGTCCTTGTTGTGCAGTCGGGGACTGAGCACCACAGGGGACTGATGCGCCTGATTGTCGGCGGTGTGGGTGGAATGGGGGGAGGGTAGATCCAGCGCGATATTGTTGTTGGAGAGACTAGTACGCATTCCGGCAGGCTCCTGATGCTCGACGCCGCGATGACTGTGCATGAGCCTTGGCTCGACAAATCTTCGTCGCGGGTGGCGAATATCATTGGTTACGGGGCATCTGCAGCCTGTACGGGATAGGGCGCTTCAGGCTTGCGGATCTAAAGTGTGTGTATGTTTTGAGGTGATTGTATACAAAACATGTATGCACTTAAGCCAGATCCATGCCAGCCGAGCGTTCTATGAACGGCGCTGTTCATTTCGTTTTGTTATGGCTTTTCGCCAAGTTATTGAAAAATTGACAATATAAATTGACCGTTTGAACAGGTATTTATTTTGAATAGGGGGTTCAGGAGGGCGTGGCGGCGCACGTCGGGGGGAGGAATGTAACTTTTTGGGGCGTAGAAACTAAAAGTGCACACACAAATGGCACCTATGGTGACAATCGTGTGTACACATTTTTTGAAGCTGCAGATAACACTGTAGGAGCGAGCTTGCTCGCGATGAACCCGAGAACGCAGCGGGGTATCAGGCACCCCGCGTTATCGTTGACGACCATCGCGAGCAGGCTCGCTCCTACAGTGGGCTTACGCTTTGGACTTGCTGATGATGTTCCCCGCGTGCAGCCCGCATTCCTTCTGCGTCGCTTCTTCCCACCACCAGCGGCCTTCACGCTCATGCTGGTTCGGCAGCACCGGGCGGGTGCAGGGTTCGCAACCGATGCTGATGAAGCCGCGTTCGTGCAGGCTGTTGTACGGCAGCTCCAGCATGCGGATGTAGCCCCAGATCTCTTCGCTGGTCATTTGCGCGAGCGGGTTGAACTTGTACAGGGTGCGTTCCGCAGTGGAGAACGCGGTGTCGATTTCCATCACCGCGACGGCGCTGCGGGTGCCGGGGCTCTGGTCCCGACGCTGGCCGGTGGCCCAGGCTTTCACGCCGGACAGCTTGCGGCGCAGCGGTTCGATCTTGCGGATGCCGCAGCACTCGCCATGGCCGTCCTTGTAGAAGCTGAACAGGCCTTTTTCCTTCACGAAGGGTTCAAGTTTCGTGTAGTCCGGCGACACCAGTTCGATGTCGATCTTGTAGTGCTCGCGCACCTGATCGATGAAGCGGTAGGTCTCGGGGTGCAAGCGGCCGGTGTCGAGGCTGAACACCTTGACGTTCTTGTTCAGCTTCCAGGCCATGTCCACCAGCACCACGTCCTCGGCACCGCTGAAAGATATCCACAGGTCATCGCCGAACTCGGCAAACGCGAGTTTCAGGATGTCCTGGGCGGATTTGTTGGCATAGGTCGTGGCGAGTTCCACGACGTCGAACGTTGGGCTCATCAGGGCGGCTTCCTACAGGTCGGTGGCGCTGGGCGCTCTATATGGGGCCGATGGTAACAAAAAGCTGCGCGGGCCGGGGCATCCTCTGCGTTGCGCAGGCAGGCCCGAATCGCTAGAGTTCGGCAATCTTTTGGCTCGCTCGACTCAATAATCAATACAAATGGGAGTGTCTTGTGGAAATTGCCTGTCTGGATCTTGAAGGTGTGCTGGTCCCGGAAATCTGGATCGCCTTCGCCGAAAAAACCGGGATCGAATCCCTCAGGGCCACCACCCGGGACATTCCCGACTACGACGTGCTGATGAAGCAACGCCTGCGGATTCTCGACGAGCACGGCCTGAAGCTCTCCGACATTCAGGAAGTGATCGCCACGCTCAAGCCGCTGGACGGCGCCATCGAGTTCGTCGACTGGCTGCGCGAGCGCTTCCAGGTGGTGATCCTGTCGGACACCTTCTATGAGTTCTCCCAGCCGTTGATGCGCCAACTGGGCTTCCCCACCTTGCTCTGCCATCGCCTGATTACCGACGACAGCGGGCGAGTCACGGGCTATCAACTGCGTCAGAAAGATCCCAAGCGTCAGTCGGTCCTGGCCTTCAAGAGCCTCTACTATCGAGTGATCGCGGCGGGGGATTCCTACAACGACACCACGATGCTGGGCGAGGCCGATGCCGGGATCCTGTTCCATGCGCCGGATAACGTGATTGCCGAGTTCCCGCAGTTCCCGGCGGTGCATACGTTTGAAGAGCTCAAGCAAGAGTTCATCAAAGCTTCGAACCGCACTTTGAGCCTGTAAACCCGATCCCTGTAGGAGCTGCCGAAGGCTGCGATCTTCTGATTTTGTTTTTTAAAGGCAAGATCAAAAGATCGCAGCCTTCGGCAGCTCCTACAGGTTATGCAGCGTTTCCAGCAGGATTTTCACCTTGGTGATCGATTCCTGATATTCGGCCTGCCACTCGGAATCCGCGACTATCCCGCCGCCGCCCCAGCAACACACCTGCCCGTCCTTGACCAGCAAACTGCGTATGGCGATGGAGCTGTCCATCTCGCCGCGCACGTCCAGGTACAGCAACGATCCGCAATACAGGCCGCGTCGGGTCGGCTCCAGTTCGTCGATGATCTGCATCGCGCGAATTTTTGGTGCGCCGGTGATCGAACCGCCGGGGAAGCTGCCGGCGATCAGGTCCAGAGCGTCGCGATCATCCGCCAGTTCACCGGTGACGCTGCTCACCAGGTGATGCACGTTCGGGTAACTTTCCAGGCTGAACAACTCCGGTACCCGGACCGAGCCGATGCGGCAGGTCCGGCCGAGATCGTTGCGCAGCAGGTCGACGATCATCAGGTTTTCCGCGCGGTCCTTGGGGCTGGCCAGCAGTTCGGCGGCGTTCGCGGCGTCTTGCCCAGGCGTCAGGCCCCGAGGCCGAGTGCCCTTGATCGGGCGGGTTTCCACATGGCGCTGGCTGACTTTGACGAAGCGCTCCGGCGACAGGCTGAGGATGGCATCGCCGTCAGGCAAGCTCTGGAAGCCGGAAAAAGGCGTCGGGCACGCGGCGCGCAAGGCGCAGTAGGCGGCCCACGGATCGCCCTGGCAGGGCGCGCGAAACCGTTGGGCGAAATTGACCTGATAACAGTCGCCGGCCTGAATGTACTGCTGGATGCGCTCGATGGCCTGTTGATACTCGTCAGCGCTCAAGTCGGCGGTCATCGGGGTGAGCAGTTTGAAGGGCGCAACCGCTTCAGGTGCCGGTTGGCTGAACAGCTCGATCAGGCGCTGACGTTCGCTGTCGGGCAGGGTCGGGTGGAACACCAACTGGCTGGTCAGCGCAAGGTGATCGCTGACCAATGCCCAGCCGTACAGGCCGAAACGCGCGTCGGGCAGATGCAGGTCGTCACTGGCCTGGCTCGGCAGGCGCTCCAGATGTCGGCCGAAGTCGTAACTCAGGTAGCCGATCAACCCACCGGCAAACGGCAACTCATAAGGTGCCGGCAAAGAGGCTTCGCCCAGGCGCGTCAGGTTATCGCGCAGGCGCTGCAGGAAAGCCTCGCCACTTTCGTCGGGCGCTACCGTCAGTTGTTCCAGCGGCCAGGCGCTGAGCAGGTCATAGCGGCCGCGGTCGGCGCTGGGGCGGCCGCTGTCGAGCAGCACGGCGCCGGGGGCATGGCGAATCGCCGCGAAGTACTGGGCGGGGTTGGCGCGATAGGGCAGCGGGTGTACGGAGCAGGTCAACATGGGCGGGGGAGATCAGCCATCGAGGCGGGGTGGCGATTGTAGTCCTCTCGGAGAATTGCTCCTAGAGGGGGATGGAGTGTAGGAGCGAGCTTGCTCGCGATGGTCGTGAACGATGACGCTGGGAGCCTGACACCCCGTGGCGCTCTCTGGTCCATCGCGAGCAAGCTCGCTCCCACAGGGTTCAGTGCTGCTCTTGTGGGAGCGAGCTTGAACTGGTCAACTAATTTTGGACACCAGTTACGGTTTCATGCCGCCAGTTTCTCCATAGCTACCGGCGACCGGTAG
>NZ_JBWKZB010000094.1:0-7670 GCF_059424105.1 Pseudomonas sp. GW456-E7
TTGAGCGGTAGGTCTGAAGCATAAAAGATCGCAGCCTGCGGCAGCTCCTACAACAGATCGCGTTCGTCTGTAGGAGCTGCCGCAGGCTGCGATCTTTTTTGGGGCTTAGTTCAGTCCCGGATTCGCCACCAGCCGCTCGCCATTGCGGGCCAGCGACTTCAGGAACTCGGTCTGCAATTCCGGATCGTTGCGCGTCAGCTCGATCAGGCTCTGTTCCAGCTCACTGGCTTCTTCTTCAAGACCCAGCTCCGACAGGCGTTTGACCCGGTGGACCCACTGGCTGACTTCGTCGCCTTCGAGATCGTCATAAATCAGCCCGTGGGCCTCATAGAGCTTGCTGCGCAAGGTGCTGCTGACGGCCAGGGTGGAATCGGCGTGCACGTTGTCCTGGGCAGCCTCAACACGAATCAGCAAGCGGCTCAGATGATTGATGTCATGTTCGGCGAACGGGTTATCCAACAGATTCAGGCGCAACACGCCATTTTTGTCGGTGGTCAGTTCGAAGGTTTCCTTGCCGGCCTTGACCTCGACCGGGCGCTCGCTCCAGGGCAGGCTTGAGTACTCCGTGCGCTTGTCGCGCTGGACTTCATCAATACCGGCCAGGTTCTGCTGCGCGCGGCCATGGGACTGCACGTTCATGAACGGGTTGAGCCCGGCAAAACCGTAGCTCAGCCAGTCCTTGGTCACGCTGTCCGGCAGATTGCCGAGGGTGAACACATTGACCACGTTGGCACCGACACCCGCCACCACGGCCACCGCGCCCAGCGGGATTTCGTAGATCTCCCGCCAGGGTTGGTACGGCGTATAGCGGTCATAGTGACGCGTAACTTCGTACTCGGTGACTTCGAAAGTCTTCTGCTCGTGGATTTTCACCCGCCGTTGCGGCAGCTCAAGCACCTTGGGCTCACCGACATCGATCTGCAGGCTGTGATCGAGCAATTTGCGCTCGACCCGTTCCTCGTGCTCGCTGCGTTGTGACATGTGGTTGGCACAGCCGCTGACCAGCAGGGCGCCGCACAAGGCGGCGCCACCGAGGCCTAAGGTGTTTCGCTTGAACATGACGTCTCTATATCTGCTATCAGCGGCGGATGCGGGCCTGAAGGAAGGACAGCACGTCGGCGACCGGCAACGCTTGTGCGTCGGCCTCGGTACGGCTCTTGTATTCCAGGTTGCCTTCGGCCAGGCCGCGGTCGCTGACCACGATCCGGTGTGGAATGCCGATCAGTTCCATGTCCGCGAACTTGATGCCCGGGCTGGTTTTCTTGTCACGGTCGTCCAGCAGCACTTCGAAGCCGGCAGCGGTCAGTTCCGCGTACAGCTTGTCCGTGGCTTCGCGAACCTGCTCGGTTTCGTAGCGCAGCGGCACCAGGGCAATCTGGAACGGCGCCAGTGTGTCGCTCCAGATGATCCCGTTTTCGTCGTTGTTCTGCTCGATGGCAGCCGCCACCACGCGGGACACGCCAATGCCGTAGCAGCCCATTTCCAGGGTGACCGGCTTGCCGTTCTCGCCCAGTACTTCGCACTTCATCGCTTTGCTGTATTTGTTGCCCAGCTGGAAGATGTGCCCGACTTCGATGCCGCGCTTGATTTCCAGGGTGCCTTTGCCGTCCGGGCTCGGGTCACCGGCCACGACGTTGCGCAGGTCGGCAACGGTCGGAACAGGCAGGTCGCGCTCCCAGTTCACGCCGAAGTAGTGTTTGTCGTCGATGTTGGCACCGATGCCGAAGTCGCTCATCAGTTCGACGGAGCGGTCGATGATGATCGGCAGCGGCAGGTTCAACGGGCCGAGGGAACCGGCGCCGGCGCCAATGGCTTCGCGCAGTTCGCTTTCCGAGGCCATGACCAGAGGGCTGGCCACGCCTGGCTGGTTGGCGGCCTTGATTTCGTTCAGCTCATGGTCGCCACGGATGATCAGGGCGATCAGCTTGCCTTTCTCTTCGGCGTGCACCACGAGGGTCTTGATGGTTTTCTCGATCGGCAGGTTGAAGCCTTCGACCAGTTGCGCAATGGTCTTGGCGTTCGGCGTGTCGACCAGACGCAGTTGTTCGGTCGCAGCGGCGCGCGAGGTTTCCCGTGGCACGGCTTCGGCTTTCTCGATGTTTGCGGCGTAGTCGGAGCCGTTGCTGAACACGATGTCGTCTTCACCGGACTCGGCCAGCACGTGGAACTCGTGGGAACCGGCACCGCCGATGGAGCCGTTGTCGGCTTCAACAGGGCGGAACTTCAGGCCCAGACGGGTGAACACGTTGCAGTAGGCCTGGTGCATGCGGTCGTAGGTGATCTGCAGCGAAGGCTGGTCAGCGTGGAACGAGTAGGCGTCCTTCATGATGAATTCGCGACCGCGCATCAAGCCGAAGCGTGGGCGGATTTCGTCACGGAATTTGGTCTGGATCTGGTACAGGTTGATCGGCAGCTGCTTGTAGCTGCTCAACTCGTTGCGCATCAGATCGGTGATGACTTCTTCGTGGGTCGGGCCGGCGCAGAAGTCGCGGCCGTGGCGATCCTTGAAGCGCAGCAATTCAGGGCCGTACTCTTCCCAGCGCCCGGATTCCTGCCACAGCTCGGCCGGTTGCGTGCTCGGCATCAACACTTCGAGAGAGCCGGCGGCGTTCATTTCTTCACGAACGACGGCTTCGACCTTGCGCATGACCCGCAAGCCCATCGGCAGCCAGGTGTACAGGCCCGAGGCAAGTTTGCGGATCATGCCGGCGCGCAGCATCAGCTGGTGGCTGATCACGACCGCGTCGGAAGGCGTTTCTTTTTGTGTGGCGAGCAAAAATTGACTGGTGCGCATGGTTGGCCGTTATCGATTGCTGATGACGAGAAATGACGGAGCATTGTACGGGCGAGATCCGCTGGCGTACAGGCGTGCGGTCGGTGGTGTGGCAGGAGGGCGCGTTTCACTCGGCCCTCCGCGAATATTCCTGCGTAAAAAAGCTACGATTCTTCGACGACTGGGGTCTGCACTGGTTCCGGGGTGGGTGTCGGACCTGCGCGGCGGCTCTCCTGGAACCAGTGCAGGGCGATCAGCAGCAGGGTCGGGACGCCGAGCAGGGCGGTAATCAGGAAGAAATCGTGATAACCGAACTTTTCCACCATGACCCCTGAGTAGCCGCCGATCAGGCGCGGCAGCAACAGCATGATCGAGCTGAGCAGGGCGTACTGGGTGGCGGAGAACTTGAGGTTGGTCAGGCTCGACAGGTAGGCCACGAAGGCCGAGGTGGCCAGGCCTGAACTGAAGTTGTCCAGGGAGATGGTCAGTACCAGCATGTTCAGGTTGGGGCCCATGTCGGCGAGCATCAGGAACAGGATGTTGGTCGCCGCGGATGCGATGCCGCCGATGAACAGGATTGGCAGGATGCCGAAACGCACGATCAACAGGCCGCCCATGCCGGCGCCGACCAGGGTCATGATCAGGCCGAAGATTTTGCTCACGCTGGCGATCTGGTCCTTGGTGAACCCCTGATCGATATAGAACACGTTGGCCATCACCCCCATGACCGTATCGGACATCCGATAGGTGGCGATCAGGCCGAGCAACAGCAGCGCTTGCCAGCGGTATCGCAGGATGAAGTCGTTGACCGGCGTCAGCACCGGCGCCAGGCCGCGACGGCCCATGGCCGAGAGGCACAGGGCGGTCAGCGTGATGTAGAGGATGGCCCGCAGGAATGCGCGGTCTTCGAGCAGCAGGTCGAGCAGGCTCACGCCTTCGAACAGTACGCTGGCGAAGTCGGTGTTGTAGAGCTGGGTGAACATGGCTGGCACGGACACCAGCAAAATGATCAGCACGAACACCGAGGCCAGTTGATGCATGAAGCTGTAGCGCCCGGCCTGCAGTTGCGTGCGCAACGGCACGGGTGGTTCGCGCATGAACAAGGACGTCAGCAGTGCCGGGACCATCAGCGCGCCGAACAGGATGTAAGTGCCGGCCCAGGCCGAATGCTTGTAGTTGAAGCCGGTGGAGCCAAAGCCTTCGGCGAAGTACAGCGCGCCTGCGGTAGCCAGCAGCGCGGCGACCCGGTAACCGGACATGTAGCTGGCGGCCAGGGCGGCCTGGCGATTGTCTTCGGCGATTTCCAGGCGGTAGGCGTCCACTGCAATGTCTTGCGTCGCTGATGCGAAAGCGACGACCACGGCAATGGCGATCAGCCAGGACAGATGCTTTTGCGGGTCGCAGAAACCCATCCCGATCAGGCCCAGGATGACCAGTGCCTGGGACAATACGAGCCAGGATCGTCGTCGGCCGAGTTTGCCGAGCAATGGCAGTCGCCATTGGTCGAGCAAGGGCGACCAGACCCATTTGAAGGCATAGGCCAGGCCGATCAGGCTTGCATAGCCAATGGTTTCACGAGCCACGCCGGCTTCACGGAGCCAGACCGAAAGAGTCGAAAACACCAGCATGTAGGGCAGGCCGGCGGCGAAGCCAAGCAGCAACAGCACGAGTGTCGAGGGGCTGGCATAAGCGGCGAGCGCGGCGCGCCAGGTTTTACGGGGCATGGGCTGGAGTCTGCCTCAAGAAATACGGAAACAAAGCGCGCACTCTAACCGCTGTGCTCTACCGGACGCCAGCCATGGCGCTGAATATCAACACGATTATTCAGGACACTGATGCCCTCCATGCGTAATCGTGCGCGCTGCTCATCGCCCGAAGGGCTGCCGACCGGCAGGCTGATACGCCCGTTTGCGCCCAGAACGCGGTGCCAGGGCAGTTTGCTGTCGCTCGGCAATTGGCTGAGTGTGCGGCCTACCCAGCGAGCGGCGCGACCCAATCCTGCAAGCTCGGCCAACTGGCCGTAGCTGACGACTTTGCCCTCGGGAACTTGCGCCAGAGTCAGATACAGCGCCGTGCGTCGGATTTGCGCTGCGCTCTCGGGTTCATCGGTTGGATCGGTCACGTCCGTCAGTCCTGAAGAAGTCTGCTTTACCGTCTGTAGAGTAATTCCTGCACGGGCGCTTGAGAAATGAACTCAACAGAAATAGTCGGGTCAGTCCTTGTCAGGGCCTTATTCCTACGGATAATGCCGATTTTTTCGCAATCCCGAGCCTGTATTTTGCTTATGTTGTTGTCCAGATCCCTGCTATGTCTCGCTGTCCTTGGCGCCTCCACTCCCTTGCTAGCCGATACCGTGTGGCTGAAGAACGGAGACAAGCTCAGTGGCAAGATCACGCTGTTCGATGGCGGCAAGCTGCTGATCCAGACCGAGTATGCCGGTGCGGTTACGATCGACTGGAAGCAGGTCAAGACCCTGGACAGCGATCAGGAGTTGCTGGTCAAGCAGGATGCCTACACGGGCGAGAAAGCCAAGTCGCTGAAAGCGGCGGACGCCGGCAAGGTCACGCTGGCCAACGGCGAGGCACCGAAGACGGTCGAACTGGCGAGCATTCAGCAGATTCTCAAGCCAAAACCGGTGGTCGAGGATCTGGTCTGGAAAGGCAATGTCGATGTCGCGCTGGATTATCAGCGGGCGGAAAACGACACCGATGACTACGACATCGATTTCAAGACCACTGCGCGCCACGGTCGCTGGCGGCATACCGCCGAAGGCGAATACAACCGCGAGTTCCAGGACGACGTGGTGACCACGGACAACTGGCGGGCCGAGTACTCCATCGACCGGTTCCTGACCGAGCAATGGTTCTGGCAGGGGCGCCTGGTGTACAAGCGCGACAAGGTTGAAGACCTTTCCCGTCAACGCACCGTTGGTACGGGTCCCGGCTATCAGTTCTGGGATAACGAACTCGGGGCGTTCTCACTGGGTTCGCTGGTCAACCGCACGGACTATGATTTCTCCGATGGCAGCAAGGAAAGTTTCTACGCCCTGGCCATGACGTGGGACTACAACCGCTACCTGATCGGCAAGCGTGTCGAATTCTTCACCAATGGTGAGGTCGGCAAGCCGCTGTCGGGCGTGGCCGACTACGCACTCGATGCCGAGATGGGGTTGCGCTACAAAGTGACTGACTGGGCTTCGTTGAACCTGAAGGCGGAGCGGGACATCATCAGCGGTACCGACGATGCGGATCTGGACAAGACGCGTTACACCGCAGGCTGCGATCTTTTTTTGCCTGGGAAAACACACAGGCACAAAAAAGCCCCGCTGTTGAGGGCGGGGCTTTTTACTAAAGCAAGTACAAGTTAGATAACTTGAACTTCTTCAGCTTGCATGCCTTTCTGACCGCGGGTAGCGATGAAAGAAACCTGTTGGCCTTCTTTCAGGCTTTTGAAGCCGTCGGACTGGATAGCTTTGAAGTGAACGAACAGGTCGTCACCGGATTGTGGGGTGATGAAGCCGAAGCCTTTTTCATCGTTGAACCACTTAACGGTACCGGTTTGGCGATTAGACATGGTGTAACTCCTTGAACAAAGATAACTGCGACTCAGGAAGAACCCTGGCCGAGACTGAGTGCAAAGAGCAGGAAAAATTCTTGTAGATGGTTGGATCGAAATTCAACATATCGTGTAGAGATTCTCAGTGACACAAGCAGCACAGTGACGCCACCTTAACCCTTTTTCCGGGACGTGCCAATGCTTCTTGCGAAGGTTTCTCTGTTTTAAGGATCGGCGGTGTGACGGTTCGTCGCCAACGCGCGTAATTCCTGCCTGTTCGGCGAGAATTGCACCCCGGACTTTGAACCCGGCGGCGCGCCCGGTAAGATGCCGGACAGAATTTTTCGACCTCGCAATTCAGGACACCCGCCATGAGCATCAAATCGGACAAGTGGATTCGCCGCATGGCGCAGGAACACGGCATGATCGAGCCTTTCGTCGAGCGCCAGATGCGCGGCAGCGACGATAGCCGTGTGATCTCCTACGGCGTGTCGAGCTACGGCTACGACGTGCGTTGCACCAATCATTTCAAGGTGTTCACCAACATCAATTCGGCTATCGTCGACCCGAAGAACTTCGACGCCGGCAGCTTCGTCGACATCCACAGCGACGTGTGCATCATTCCGCCGAACTCCTTCGCCCTGGCCAGCACCGTCGAATACTTCCGCATTCCGCGCAATGTATTGACCATTTGCCTGGGTAAAAGCACTTATGCGCGCTGCGGCATCATCGTCAACGTCACGCCGCTCGAGCCTGAGTGGGAAGGTCACGTGACCCTGGAGTTCTCCAACACCACCAATCTGCCGGCGAAAATCTACGCCAACGAAGGCGTGGCGCAGATGCTGTTCCTCGAGTCGGATGAAGAGTGTGAAGTGTCCTACAAGGACCGTGGCGGCAAGTATCAGGGCCAGCGTGGCGTGACCCTGCCGCGCACCTGAGTCAACCGTCCGACAAATGTCGGGAATTCCTGGGCGGGCGTACACTCTATGGAGTGTACTGTTCCGATCCGCGCAAGGCGGGTCGGGCCATCGCCCAGGAGTGCCGAATGAAGATCGATCCGCGAATCAGTGCCGAACTGGCAAGGCTTGAACCCAATCAGGTTGGCGTTCTGGCCTGGTCCTTGCTGGCACATCCGCCCGTCAGCATGGCAGGGGGCATTCCCGGCCAGCCTGATCCTGATACCCCGAATGAACAGCCGATGGAGCCTGGCGAACCTACTTTGCCGGATGAGCCACCGCCCGCGCCTGTGGTCTGATAGTTCAGACGCTATAGATCAAAAAAAGTGGGAGCGGGCTTGCTCGCGAAAGCGGTGTGTCAGTGGCATTCATGCCGCCTGACACAC
>NZ_JBWKZB010000095.1:0-7362 GCF_059424105.1 Pseudomonas sp. GW456-E7
AGCGAGCCTGCTCGCGAAAGCGGTATGTCAGTCACATCGATGCTGGATGTGCCACCGTCTTCGCGAGCAGGCTCGCTCCCACAGGGATTCCGTCGTTCGGGTTTTTATTGGTTTTTCCTGCTGATAAATGGCCATTACTGCGCAATCTTTTTTAAGGTTTAAAGGCACAAATTAACTAATTTTCCTCCCCGCGCTCTTTGTCCATGATCGCCTCCAACAAGAAATGCGCCGTCCCGTTTGCGCACACCGAAGTACGAACACGTACTCATCCTTGCCTTGGAGTTCGTCATGTCCACCACCGCTTCATCCGCCCCGCTCATCGAGAAACACACGATCGGGTACGTCCCGCCTGAGGATCGCCACGGAAAGGTCAAAGATCTGTTCACCCTGTGGTTCGGCGGCAATATCGCGCCGTTGCCCATCGTCACCGGTGCGCTCGGCGTGCAGTTGTTCCACCTGAACCTGGTCTGGGGCATTGTCGCGATCATCGTCGGCCACCTGGTCGGTGGTGTGCTGATGGCGCTGCACTCGGCGCAAGGCCCGCAGATGGGCATTCCACAGATGATCCAGAGTCGCGCGCAGTTCGGTTCCCTGGGGGCGTTGCTGGTGGTGGTGATTGCCGGCGTGATGTACATCGGCTTCTTCGCCTCCAACATCGTCCTGGCCGGCAAGTCGCTGCATGGCGTGGTCGAGAGTGTGCCGGTGTCGGTGGGCATCGTCCTCGGCGGCCTCGGATCGGGGATCATCGGCATCATTGGCTACCGCTTCATCCACGTGCTCAATCGCATCGGCACCTGGGTGCTGGGCCTGGGCATCGTGCTGGGCTTCGGCTACATCCTGACCCACGTGCAGACCGATGACTTCCTCACCCGCGGCAGTTTCAACATCTCCGGCTGGCTGGCCACGGTGTCGCTGGCAGCGCTCTGGCAGATCGCGTTCGCGCCGTACGTGTCCGATTACTCGCGCTACCTGCCGAAGGACGTCAAGGTCAGCTCGACCTTCTGGGCGACCTACCTGGGTTCTTCACTGGGCTCGATCCTGTCCTTCGTGTTCGGCGCCGTCGCCGTGCTGGCCACGCCCGTGGGCATGGACACCATGGACGCGGTGAAGCTCGCCACCGGTGCCATTGGCCCGTTGATGCTGGTGCTGTTCCTGCTCAGCGTGATCAGCCATAACGCCCTGAACCTGTACGGCGCGGTGCTCTCGGTGATCACCTTGCTGCAAACCTTCGCCCACCGCTGGATTCCGACCGCGCAGAGCCGGGCGGTGCTGTCACTGATCATCCTCGCCGGTTGCTGTGTGGCGGCCATCGGCGCCTCGGCGGATTTCATCGGGCACTTCGTCGACCTGGTGCTGGCGTTGCTGGTGGTGCTGGTGCCGTGGACCGCGATCAACCTCATCGACTTCTATGCCATCCACAAGGGTGACTACGACATCGCCTCGATCTTCCGCGTCGACGGCGGCATCTATGGCCGCTTCAATCCGCAGGCGCTGTTGGCCTACGCCATCGGCATCGTGGTGCAGATTCCGTTCATGAACACGCCGATCTACATCGGCCCCGTGGCGGTGCATATCGATGGCGCGGATCTGTCGTGGCTGGTGGGCTTGATCGTCACGACGCCGCTGTACTACTGGCTGGCGAACCGCGATACCGCGTATCGTCGCCGGCAGAACGTGGCGGGTCTGATGTCGGGCAATATATAAAGGACGCTGGAACAGGCGTACCGGGTTGAAATGAGGCTGTAATTCGGGATAGCCGTTTGTCGGGCGTATGGTTATGCTCAGCGAGCCTGCCAATCGCCAATGATAAACAACCACAGTGAAGCCATGAGCCAATCCGACACGCGTGCGACTGTTCTAGCGCTGTATCCAGAAGACTCCCGTGAGGCAGCGGCGTTGCTCAAGCAGGCAGTGCCGCTGATGGTTCGTCACAACATTCCGCCCAACCCGGTGCACTACGCGCTCTGGTACACCTACAGCAAGGGCCAGGAGCCGGAACTCAACCGGCACCTGGACCGGGTGGTCAACGATTTCGACGCTTTCCCGCCGGAGTCGGCGGCCAGGCTGTTTCGCGAATACATCATCCGCGACGAACTGGCGGACGCCCGTTCCGGGCAGCAGGACGCAATCAACCTGGTCGACGACATGGAGCGCGATGTTTCGCGCAGCGTGAAGGGTAACCAGAACTTCCAGGCCAGCCTTGGCCAGTACCTGCAAATGCTTGAAGAGCCGGCCAGTGAGCGCTTGCCGAGCATCCTGATCCAGCTGCAACAGAGCACCCGGCTGATGCAGGGGCAGCAGGAACACTTCCTCGCCCAGTTGCAATCGGCGCAACACGAGATCAAAAGCCTGCGCGACAAGCTGGAGCGCGCCCAACTGGCCGCGACCCTCGATGGCCTGACCGAACTGCTCAACCGCACCACCTTCAACCGCAAGCTTGAACAAGCGATGAATAACGCGGCGTCCGGCGTGGCGCTGGTGATGCTGGATATCGACCACTTCAAGCAATTCAACGATCAGTACGGGCATCCATTGGGGGACCGTGTTCTCCAGCATGTTGCCCGGGTGTTGCGTGAATCGCTGTCGGGCGAAGCGTTCGCGGCGCGTTACGGCGGCGAGGAGTTCTGCGTGGTGCTCAAGGACTGCCCGGACCTGGCGGCTGTGGGTGCGTTTGCCGAGCGCCTGCGCCTGAAAATCCAGTCGCTGCGGGTCAAGGCCCGGGGCACCGATACCGTGCTGGACACCATCACCGCATCGTTCGGCGTGGCCCATGCACAACCCGGCGACACGCCCGAAAGCCTGCTGACCCGCGCCGACGACGCGCTGTACCAGGCCAAGCGCAATGGGCGCAACCAGGTACGGCAGTAACACCTTAAAGGATGAACCACCGGCACCTGTGGCGAGGGAGCTTGCTCCCGCTGGGTCGCGCAGCGGCCCCAAAACCTGATCATTCAGGTAGCACCGAGCAAACGGGGTTTGCGACTGCTGCGCAGCCGAACGGGAGCAAGCTCCCTCGCCACAGGTTGTTTGGTGCTCTTTTCATCGAGCGGTTAGCCGAGGATGAAGTAGACCTTGCGCACCGGGGTGAGGTTTTCCCAGGTGCCCTGGAATCCGCTGGCGACCACGAAGGAATCGCCGGGGCCGAACGTGCGCGCGACACCTTCGGCATCGGTCAGGCGCACCGTGCCCTCGAGAATGTGGCACAGCTCATCGTAATCGCACTGGCAACGCTCCCGATGCGGTCCCGCCTCCCAGATGCCGGCCACGGCGTTTTTCCCGGGCGCCACAAAGTGCCGCCAACTCTTGCTGCGATAAGGCGCGTCGACCACGGCCGGGTCGTCGATTTCGGTTTCACGGGGGGCAAGCTCACTGGCGAAGTCGATGACGTGCCGGGGCAGGGCTGTGGACATGGTGGTCTCCGGATCAGGAATCGAAACCGATGCCAAAGGCATCGAAGGTCTTGAGCAGCAGGTCGCGGTGACCGTCGCGGTCCTCCCGCGCCAGAGAGCGCTGGGCCAGTTTCACGCCGACATAACGCAACGGCTCGGGCGGAAAGCGGAACGGCGCCTTGGAGGTCATCAGCAGTTCGGTGCGCTCAGTGCGTTCGCCGGCCAGCAGGTCGAGCATGTTCAACGCGGCAAAACGGCTGGCCGATACCCCTTGCCCGGTGAAGCCCAAGGCATAGGCAACGCGGCCCTGATGTTCACAACCGGTGAACATCGTGGTGCGTGCCGAGGTGTCGATGATGCCGCCCCAGGCATGGCTGAAGCGCACATCGCCCAGGGCCGGGAAGGTCTGTTGAAACTGTTCGGCCAGGCGCTGGAAGCTTTGCGGGCGCTGGGTCAGGGCTTCGTCGCGGCGCCCGCCGAAATGGTAGATGGCATCAAAGCCGGCCCAGAGAATGCGGTTGTCGGCGGTCTTGCGCAGGTAGTGGAACTGATTGCCGGAATCGGCGATGCCGTAACGGCCGGTCCAGCCGATGGCGGCCAGTTGTTCATCGCGCAGTGGCTCCGTGACCAGCGAGTAGTCGTAGACCGGGATCACGCTCGAGGCCAGATGGCCGAGCAACGGCGGGGCGATGTTGGTGGCGAGGGCGACTTGCCCGGCGATGATTTCGCCGTCGGCCGTGCGCAGGCGCAGGCTGTCGTTGCGGGCCTCCAGTTGCAGCGCCGGGCTGTTTTCGAACAGTTGAATGCCTTGCTCAAGGCATACGCGGCGCAATTCGGCAGCCATTTTCGCTGGATTGAGCAGCGCGTAGTTGGGTTCGAACAGACCTGCCACGTAGGCCGGGGAGTCGAGTTTCTGTACCAGTTGAGGGCCTTCCAGCAACTCGCAGTCAATGCCGAACCGCGCGTAGTTACGTTGCATGGCGCGCAGTCCGTCGACTTGCCAGGGTTGGCTGGCGACGTTTAGTTTTCCCTGGCGTTCGAACTCGACCTGCATGCCGAAGCGTTGCAGGTCGGCGGCCAGCTCATCGAGGTTCTGCCGGCCCAGGCGGATCAGTTGCTGCGCTTCATCCGGCCAACGCTTGAGGGCGTTGGAGACGCCATGGGAAATGCTCGGTGCGCAGAACCCGCCATTGCGCCCGCTGGCCTCGCCGCCGCAACGACGTGCCTCGATGATCGCGATGCTCAGCTTGGGGTTACGCTGGCGTGCCAGTAACGCCGTCCACAATCCGGTGAATCCGCCACCGACCACCGCCAGGTCGCATTGTACGGTTGCGCTGACAGAGGGTGTGGCGGGCGGCGGGGTGATGGTGTCCTGCCAAAAGGGATGGGGCAGGACGTGGTCGAGCGCATCGAGACGCGGTGGGGCATTCATGCTGAAACTCCGGCGGTGTGTCGGGCAGCGACGATTGCGTTCGGTTGCCCGACGGTTTTTGTTGTTATGGCTAGAGGTCGAGAATGGCGCGGGCGGCAATGTCGGTGCCGCGGGTCGCCTGCATGCGCTCGCTGAACGAGGCGAGGCGTTGCTTCATCGCTTGGTCGGCCAGCAGTTGTTCGAGGGCGCCGGGCAGGGCGGCCAGGGGATCGGCAAAGCGCGGCAGGTAGCGACCGACGCCGACTTCCTCAGCGCGGGCGGCGTTGTCGTGACCGTCCCAGCAATAGGGAATGATCAGCGAGGGCAAACCGAAGTACAGCGCCTCGCAGAAGCTGTTGTTGCCGCCGTGATGGATGAACACATCGCATTCCTTGAGCACGGCGGGCTGGGCAAACCAGCTGTCGAGGTACACGTTGTCCGGCACGATGGTGTACATGTCGCGGTAGGCGCCGACGTTGACCAGGAAGCGGTACGGCAAGGTTTCGATCGTGCTGATCAGGCGCTTCATCATCCCGGTGTCGGCAGCGCCGAGGCTGCCGAAGCTGAGGTAGATCAGCGGTGCGTCGTTGTGCCGTGGGAAGTCCGGGACGATGTACGGCGCTTCGCGGCGTACGCAGCCGTCGAGGTAGACGTAGCGCTGCGGATCGAGCGGCTGCCGGCGTTCATAACGCACAGGCGTCGGCGACAGCAGCAGGTTGAGCCAGGGTGAATCGGTGAGGAACTGCCCCGCCGGACAGGGCGCCGTATGGTTGCCGAGGAGAAACTGGGAAAAGCGTTCATGGGCCGGTGCGACCGCTTTGAGGTAGTGCTCGGAGTAACGCTCGCAGGCTTCGGTGTCACTGGCCAGGCAGCCGGAGAGGTACGGTGGAACGGCGGCATCCGGCAGTTCGGTCTCGGCGCAGGACACCACCCGCACCCAGGGGCAGCCGGCGTTGGCGATGGCCGGGAACATCACCACGTTGTCGAGCACGATCACGTCGGGCTTGAGGCGGCCGAGCAACTGCTGCAAGGGTTTTTCCGCTTCGATGGCGGTGTCGATGATGGCTTCCCAGGCGGGCGCCACGTAGCTGTCGATCTGCGCCAGCGGGGTCTGGTCGAAGTAGGGAATACTGCGCTCGATGAAGCGTTCCCAGTAGTGCTGGTGTTCCGCCGCCGACAACGGGCTCACTTGCGGAATCGGGTATTCGTCGAAGCCATACTCGGCGAACAGCCCCTGGAAATGCTCGTGGCAGATGAACACCGGCCTGGCGCCCAGCTCACGCAGCGACTGAGCGATACCAATGCAGTTCAAGGCCGCGCCGAAACTGGCTTCCGGAAACAGGGCGATCAGTTTTTGTTTTTGCATGGCGAGGACTGTCCATGGCGGGTCAGACCCGCCGCTCCTGAAGGTGTTTTTTATGCTGTCTTATTTTCAAAAAAAAATCATCATGTTTTTGCGTGGCGCTTAACGACGCCCGAACAGATGACTTTGCGGAATGCCCCGGTTGGCGGTTTGCGGGCGTTGCGCGGCGCTTAGGCGCAGGTGCAGGCGCAGCAGGTCGGCGGCGATCTCCATCTGCCCGCGTTCGATCTGCGCGATGATTTGCAGGTGTTCGCGCAGGGCCTCTTGCAGGCGGTGCACGCTGACCGATGGCAGCAGGTTCGGCAAGCGGCGCAAGCCCTGATGCTGGAGCAGGGCGTCACTGATGAAACGGTTGCCGCAGCTCTGGGCCAGCAGTTCGTGGAAGCTGATGTCCAGCTCGCGAAACTGCTGCAGATCGAAGTCTTCCACGGGGCGGGCGAGCAGGCTTTGCATGGCGCTGCGCAACAGCGCCAGGCGTTGCGGGTCGGCGTTGAAACTTGGGCTGAGCAAGGCTTCGGGCTCGAGGATCAGACGGAATTTCAGGCTTTCTTCGAGGGCGGCCAGGCTGTTCAGCGACGGCCGAAACAGCCAGGACTGGCCGGGGCCGCGCTCGATGGCCTGGCTTTCGCTCAGTTGCTGCAGGGCCTTTTGCGCCGCGGGCCGGCCGATGTCGTAGCGGCGCATCAGTTCGCTGATGCTGATGCTGTCGCCCAGGCGCCCGGCCATGCGGTCACGCAGCACCGAGGCGGCCAGTTCTTCTTCCTCGGCCTGGGGCAGGGCGGCGTTGAAGGCCTGGCCCGCCGGCGATGCCAGCAAGCGGTAGCCCTTGCCGGCTTCGTGGCTCAGCAGGTTTTCTTCCAACAGTACTTTCAGCGCACCGCGAATCAGCGTGCGCGACACCTGGAACGTACGCGCCAGGGCCTGTTCGGCCACCGGGTCGCCGGCCACCAGGCCGCTTTCCTGGGTGTGCTCCAGAATTCGCCGGGCGAGTTCCAGGTGGTTGGTGCGGGGTTTTTTCTCGGCTGTTGTGCTCAAGCGTCTTATCTCGGTTCGGTCGCTGGCGAATCAGGTGCTCATCTTATGCCATGCGCCGCTCAATGGTCCTGTGGTAACGCGCATTCCTGTGTAGGAGCTGCCGCAGGCTGCGATCTTTTGATCTTGTTTTTAAAGATCAAGATCAAAAGATCGCAGCCTTCGGC
>NZ_JBWKZB010000096.1:0-7195 GCF_059424105.1 Pseudomonas sp. GW456-E7
TGAATGTTGCTTAAGTAGCGTTCGGCGTCATCCAAAACCCCGCCCGGCATTGCGCCGGGCGGGGCTTTTTTTTGGGGAAAATCAAAAGATCGCAGCCTTCGGCAGCTCCTACAGGGACGGCGCTAAGTCCGGTTACTGGTTTTCACGTTTTTCAAGAGAAAATGCGAAAGCGCAGGAATAAGGATCAACGCCCCGACCATGTTCCAGATGAACATGAACGTCAGCAGGATGCCCATGTCGGCCTGGAACTTGATCGGCGACCAGGCCCAGGTGATCACGCCAGCGGCCAGGGTGATGCCGACCAGCGCCACCACTTTACCGGTGAACGCCACGGCATTGCGGTAGGCGTCGGTCAGCGACAACCCGGCACGTTGCTGCGCCAGTTGCACGCTGAGCAGGTACAGCGCGTAGTCCACGCCAATCCCTACGCCGAGTGCGATCACCGGCAGCGTGGCCACTTTCACCCCCATGCCGAGCCAGACCATCAGCGCCTCACAAAGAATCGACGTGAGCATCAACGGCACCACGGCCACCACCACCGCGCGCCAGCTGCGGAAGGTGATGAAGCACAGCACGATGACCGCGCCATACACGTACAACAGCATGGTCCGGTTGGCCTCGCGCACGACGATGTTGGTCGCCGCTTCGATCCCGGCACTGCCGGCGGCGAGCATGAACTGGCGCTCGCCGTTGCTGTGCTCGCGGGCAAAGGTTTGCGCCACTTGCACCACACGATCGAGGGTCTCGGCCTTGTGGTCCGACAGATACGCCACGATCGGCATCATCGAGCAATCGTTGTTGAACAGGTCCGGACTGCTGACCGAGGCCTGCTGCGCGCCGTAGTTCAGCACGTTCTGGTTGCGGGCGATGGTCTGCCACTTGGGATTGCCCTCGTAGGAACCCGCCGTGATCTGCCGCACGGCATTGACCAGCGACACAGTGGTTTGCACCCCGGGTTGCTGCTGCAACAACCAGCCCAGCCGATCGGCTTCCACCAGGCTTTCATACTTCAGGCAGCCTTCGCCAGGCGTCTTGAGCATGATCGCGAACTGGTCGCTGGACAGCGAATAGTTGGCGGTGATGTAGGCGTTGTCGCGGTTGTAGCGCGAGTCGGCACGCAGTTCTGGCGCACCGGGGTCAAGATCGCCGATCTTCAAATGATGGCTGACGGCAATCCCGCCCACGGCCAACAGGCCTGCGATAGTCACGGCAACGGTGGCCCAACGACGTTCGGTGAACCTGTCGAGAAAACTCCAGAGCGCGCCCATGCCTTTGCCGCGCTGCTCTTTATTCTCGGCGCGCAAGCTGCGTTCGGCGGCCTTGCGACTGACGCCCCAGTAAGACAGCAACACCGGCAGCAGCACCAGGTTGGTGAAGATCAGCACCGCGACACCAATGCTGGCGGTGATCGCCAGGTCCTGGATCACGGGAATGTCGATCAGCATCAACACCGCAAAGCCCACGGCATCCGCCAGCAAAGCGGTAAGCCCGGCGAGGAACAAGCGGCGGAAGGTATAACGCGCGGCCACCCATTGGTGAGTGCCGCGCCCGACATCCTGCATGATCCCATTCATCTTCTGCGCGCCGTGGGACACGCCGATGGCGAACACCAGGAACGGCACCAGGATCGAAAACGGGTCCAGGGCAAAACCGCACAGTGCGACCAGCCCCAATTGCCAGACGACGGCGATCACCGAGCACAGAATCACCAGTGCCGTGCTGCGCACACAGCGGGTGAAGTAGAAGATGATGGCGGTGGCGATCAGCGCGGCGGCGCCGAAGTACAGCATGACCTGCATGAGGCCATCGAGCAGATCGCCGACCAGTTTGGCGAAACCGATCACGCGGATCTTCAGCGGGCCTTTGCCCTCCTCGCCCGCCACGCGAACGCTGCCTTCGAATTCGTACTTGTCGCGCAGCTTCTCTTCAAGGGTTTTCGAGAACTGGTGATAGTCGATGGCCTGCCCGCTGACCGGATCTTTCTCCAGTAGCGGCACGAAGATCATGCTCGACTTGAAGTTGTTGCCGATCAAACTGCCGACGATCCCCGAACGGGCGATGTTCTGGCGCAGTTGCTGCACGCTCTGCGCCGAGCCGTCGTAGGAGTCGGGCATCACCGGGCCGCCCTGGAAGCCGGCCTCGGTGACTTCGGTCCAGCGCACCGCCGGGGTCCACAGCGACTTCATCCACGCCCGGTCGACGCCCGGTGTGACAAACAGTTCGTCGTTGATTTCCTTCAACGCATCCAGATAGTGCGGGTCGAAAATATCGCCGTTGCTGCTCTCCACCACCACCCGTACCGCATTGCCCAGCCCGCGCAGGGCCTGGCGGTTTTCCAGGTAGTTTTTGATGAAGGGCTGGCTCTGCGGGATCATCTTTTCGAAGCTGGCATTGAGCGTCAGCCGCGTGGTCGCGAAATAGCTCAGCGCAACCGTCACCAGCACGCAGGCCAGCACCACCCACAGGCGGTTGTTGAAGATCAGCCGTTCCAGGGCGTTACCGGAGCGGGCATCGAAGCCCTTGAGCTCGCGGACCACCGGCATTGTTTCGAGTTCGTAATGACCCATCATGTTGTTCTCTTTGTAATGCCGGGCTTATTCGAGGGGCAACTGGCGCAGGCCACGGGTGCCGGCGAGCACCAGGGCACCACCGCTGGCCACTTGGGCGGCGGCGACCGGGGCCAGTGTGGTGTTGGGCTGCAGTTGAAAACTGGCACCGTCATCGGTGCTGACCAGCACGTGGCCGGCCTGGCTGACCAGCAGGATGCGGCCGTCGGCGGTGACGCTGCTGGCGGTGATACTGAGAGGCAGGCCGACGTCGATCCTGCTCCAGCTCGCCCCGTCATCGGTGCTGCGAAAGACGTTGCCGCGCAGGCCGTACACCAGCGCGACACCGGGTTTACCGGTGACGCCGAAGAAGCTGCCGTTGTACGGCGTCGACAGCGCGTTGAAACGACCGCTCTCGCGATCCAGCTTCATGACCAGGCCTTGTTCGCCGACGATGAACAACTCATCACCTACCGGACGCACCGCGTAAAGGTTCAGCGCGCCCGGGTTGTCGGTGCGCTCCAGCAACGGCGTCCAGCGCAGGCCGCCATCGTCGGTACGGAAAATCAGGTTGAACGCGCCGACGATGTAGCCGACTCGCTCGTTTTCAAACCAGACATCCAGGAAGGGTTTGTCGGCGCCCTCCTCGACCATGCGTTGCGCGTCGCCGACCCGTGCTTGCAGGCCTGCGTCATCCGGATGGCTGTCGAGTTGCCGCTGGTAATACGCGAGCATGATCGGGCCGACCTGGCGCCCGTCCAGTTGCCGGCGCCAGGTTTCCCCGCCATCGCTGCTGTGCAGGACCACGCCATCGTGCCCCACGGCCCAGCCGAGTTGCGGCGTGGGAAAGTGCACGGCCAGCAGATCGCAACTGACCGGCACCTGGGCCTGCTGCCAATGCTGGCCGGCGTCATCGGAATACAGAATGTGCCCGCGCTGGCCCACGGCAACCAGTCGCTCACCGGCGCGGGCCAACCCCGTCACCATGGAACCCGCCGCCAACTCGCTGCGCAGCGCTGGCGTTTCCAGCACATCGGCAAATTCACTGGCGATCACCGGGCGGGTGAACGGAACGGCCATGGCCGCCGACAAGGCGGCGAGAAGGAACCATTTGATCATTGTCATTATTGTTATCTCGGGTGCACCCACAGTCCTGTAGGAGCTGCCGAAGGCTGCGATCTTTTGATTTGTTCTTCAAAAACAACATCAAAAGATCGCAGCCTGCGGCAGCTCCTACAGGGGTTTGTGGGGTTAGCGGATACCGGTACCGGCCAGCGACTCGGCGGACCACTGGGCCTTGGACAGTGGATCGATGTACTTCAGGCCACCGTAAGGACCGTAGAAACCGTTGACGTTATAGGCGCCGGAAACCAGGTCGTAGAGCATGTGGTTAATGGTGTCCGGGGCCTGCACGTCGTAGCTGTAGGTCAGGTGCGAGAAGCCGCCGCGATAGAGCTGGCCACGGGCGTCGTACTCGTCGGACGCCAAAGCGATCCAGCTGTCTTCGTCGAGGTAGAACGTGCGCTTGCTGTAGATGTGGCGCTTGCCCGGCTTGAGCGTGGCTTCGACCACCCACACCCGGTGCAGCTCCCAGCGCAGCAAGTCCGGGTTCACATGATTGGCCTTCATCACATCGGCCGCGTCTTTGTGATAACTCAGCTTGTAGGTGTTGTACGGCACATAGAGTTCTTTCTTGCCGACCAGCTTGAAGTCGTAGCGATCCATCGCGCCGTTGAACAGGAACGCGTCATCGTAGGTCGCCGCGCCGACCGTGCCGGGGTTCGGTGTGTCGTAGGCCAGGTCCGGCGCCAGTTTCACCCGACGTTGCCCCGGCAGGTATTGCCAGGCGCGACGCGGTTGTTGCATCGGGTTGACCGAATCCATGAGCAACAGCGCTTCCCCGGCGCGGCGGGCCGGGCCGGTGTAGGTCAGCTTGATCTTGTAGAAGGTTTCATCGGCACTGACAGGCCCCACGGATCGGTTCGGCGCGTAGAGCGGGTATTCGATGTTGAACACGCCCGTGGAGCTCAGGGACGCGGTGCCGGAGGAGTCGACGTTCCACGAGTCGTATTTGTTGGTCATGGCCACGCCTTGATAGCGCAACAAGTGGTTCCACATCGCTTCGTTACCGTCAGCCGGCATCGGGAACGGCACGCCGGGCAGGACGTTTTCCAGCGACAGGCCACCATTGGTGGTCTTGGCGGTCACGGCGTTTTTCGCGGTGTTCTTCAGCACGGCGTCAGGCAGCGTGACGCTACGGTGGGTCGGGTACACGTCGAGGCGATAGCTCGGGTAGCGAGTGAGCAGAGCCTGGGCCGTTGCGGTGAGTTTGTCTTTTTGCTCGGCGAGGTTCTTGCCGGTAATCACCAGGCGCGGTTTCTCACTGCCGAACGGGTCGGGACGAAACGAATCACCGGTCTTGAAATCGGCCGGAATCGTGGTCAGGCCACCGGTGTATGCCGGAATGCTGCCATCGGCGTTGGCGGTTTTGTCCGCGCCGACCGAGGTCAGGCTGGTGCCGAGCTTCGCGGCCTGGTCGGCGCTGACCGCCGCGTGGGCGGAACCTGCGACGGCCAGCGCGAGGGCGGTGGCCAATACTGATTTGACGAAATTCATGGGTGTCTCCTGTTGACTCACAACTCAAGGATCAGAGGGTGGTTTTGAAAGTGAAAGTGACCATGCCGCGATCCTTGAGCTGGGCCACGGTACCGGCAAACGCAGTGGTCTGGCCGGGAACGCAGTTGTATTGGCCGTTGGCGCCGGGCGCGGCACCATCGCCCTGTGCCCCGGCGCTGCCGGCAGAGCCACAGGTATCGAAATCGCCGAAGTTGTCGACGTACTTGAGGTCAAAGCGGTACTGGCTGCGCACGTCCATGCCGACGCCGACCGAGTAGCTGCCGGTGCCTTTGTTGCCGCCCAGTTGCACGGAGGACTGGCCCGCGAGGCCGACGTTGTAGCTGACCGGCATGGACATATCGATGCCGGGGAATACCTGATACCAGGTAGGGTTGAAGTTCATGCCGAGGATGTAGTTGTCCTTGGAGACCTTGTCGACGCCGTGATACCAGTCCTCGCCTTTGAACAGTTGCTTGTTCTCGGTCACGTCGAGCCAGCGGCTATAGCCGAGTTCGACCAGCAACGAAGAGGAATCCCACAACGGGGTGTCGCCGAACGTGGTCAGGCCGTTGAGCACCGCGTGCACGGTGTTGCCGCGTGCCACGCCGTTTTCGCCGTCGAAGCTGCTGATGAAACCCGGCGCCTGCGCCGCGCCCAAGGTCGGGTTGACGGTGGCCGGAACGCTCGACAGCGGCATGTTGTGGCGATAGTTGAGGTCGAAGCCGACGCTCACACCCGCGACGCTTTTCGACAGGCTGAAGCCGTAGACATCGATGTCGTCGACGTAAAACTGGTTGTAGCTGCCGACGTTGCCCGAAATCAGCTGAGCCGGGCCGACCGCCACCGGTTGCAACACCAGGTTGGGCAGGATGTCCGAGGTCTTGCGGTAGTAGACACCCATCGTGCCGTCGAGCCACGCCGGACTCCACTTGGCCATCAGGCCGAAGTCGCCGCTGTGGTCAGGGGTGTACGTGTGGCCATTGCTCAGGCGCAGGAACTGATTGGCGCCCAAGGGACCCGGTGTCCCGAACAGAGGGTTCTTTGCGGCGATCAGCGACAGGTTGTGACCGCCGTTCTGGATACCGTCGTTGAAACCCAGATAGGTGCCGGATTCCGGCAGCCGTGCAGCGTCCCAGTCCAGGAAGTATTGGGCCGCCAGGGTCAGCTCCGGGTTGACTGTGAAACTGGTGGACAACTGGTTGCGCGGAATGAACAGCTCTTTGGCTTCGGTGCCCGGCACGGCAAGCGCCTTGGACAAGTCCAGACCCGACTGGCCGTAGCTGTTGCCGTGGGCGAAGGCCAGCACGCTCTCGCCCCAATACAGGGTGTGCTTGCCCGCCTTGCCGCTCAACAGCGATTCGTCGCCGATCTCGGTGCTGCCGAACACGAAGGCGTCGAGGATTTCCGAGGACGGTCCGTTGTAGTAGCGGTCGGCGTAACCGCTCAGGTGGCGCGAGTCCGGCCGGCCGTTGTTGAGTTGATTGGTGGCCGCGTTGTCACTGCCGACGTTGTCGTAGGCATGGTCGTACCAACTGTTGGCACTGACCCGAAAGCCCATCTGTTTCTTGTACACCACGTCCAGCTCCGAGAGCACATCGAGGCGCTGGGCGACCGGGCTGCCGGAAGAAAAGTTGCGGTTACCGTCGTTGTTGTTCCAGGCGTTGGCCAGCTTGCTGTTCGCAGCTTCGACCCTCTGGGCGTAGTTGAACTTCACGGTGTTGTCGAAACGAACCGAAACGTCCTCATTCCCGGTATCAAACTCGAACGCCTGCACAGGCGTCATTCCCAACCCGGCGAGAACCGCCGATGCCAGCAGCCCGCGCCGCAGATTTGGGTGGCCGATCTTATTGTTGTTATTCATCTAGCGTGCTCGCCTTCTCTGTGGGTTCAAGAAAAGTCATTCAAGAAAATGCCGAATCGGCGGTGCGCCCTGCTCCAGGGATGGCGAGCCGAATCGGTCGAGTCTGTTGTATCGCGAGGGGTGGGTGGGTCGCCGGTCAATTGGGCCAAATCATCGGTCAACACAACGTGGG
>NZ_JBWKZB010000097.1:0-7080 GCF_059424105.1 Pseudomonas sp. GW456-E7
GTTCAAACCCACCCCGAATCCCCCGAAAGACCCCGCGTCACCGCGCAATCCCAGCACGATGTTTGTCATCACCCCCGACATCAACACCGAAACCCTATTGGCCCACGCCTGCGAATCCCTGGCCTCGGCCAGCATCATGGCCAGTGACCTCGCGGGATTTCTGCAAAGCCCGCATCGCAATTCACTGCTGGGGATTGCGCAGATCATCATGTTGGGTGAGCTGGCGGTGAACCGGGCGCTGGATAATCTCGATCCGCAGGAATAACCCGGTAGCAGCAACAACAAATAAACCTGTGGGAGCGGGCTTGCTCGCGAAGGCGTCATGACATTCAGCATTGATGTTGACTGACCCACCGTCTTCGCGAGCAAGCCCGCTCCCACAGGATTTTGTGTGATTTGCAGACCGCCGGCGTGCTAGCAAACAGAGCACGTACATTCAATTTTTCCTCCCCCCGTCCCGGCACTATCGAATCCTGTCCCGGCGCATCGACGCCGGTGGTTCTTCATTT
Source organism: Pseudomonas sp. GW456-E7 (assembly GCF_059424105.1). Taxonomy (NCBI): domain Bacteria; kingdom Pseudomonadati; phylum Pseudomonadota; class Gammaproteobacteria; order Pseudomonadales; family Pseudomonadaceae; genus Pseudomonas; species Pseudomonas sp. GW456-E7. The sequence goes on from NZ_JBWKZB010000097.1 coordinate 510, forward strand.
GTGCAGGTGGGCCATGGACGCTTCGCGACGTGATGATCGGGCGCAAGACTGGGGGCTGCTGTTCCTGCGGGTCAGCGGCGGGTTGTTTCTGTTGTGGGTGCACGGTTTGCCCAAGCTGCTTTACTACAGTGCCGAGTTGCAGAATATCGAAGACCCTTTCCATCTGGGCGCGAACCTGACGCTGATGCTGGCGATCTTTGCCGAGGTGGTGTGCCCGCTGCTGATCGTCGGTGGGTTGCTGGTGCGTCTGGCGTGTTTGCCTGTCCTGTTTTTGCTGTGGGTGTCGATGTTGCTCGTGCATCCGCAGTGGACCCTCTTCGAAGGCCAGTTTGGCTGGCTGCTGTTGATCGTGTTCACCAGCATTCTCATCGCCGGGCCGGGACGGCTGGCGCTCAATGTCCGTTTCGCCGGAGCCTTGCGTTATGTCTGATCTCAACCGCCGTGAGCCGGCAAGTCCCGGGCCTGATGAGGTGGTGACGCTGATCGTCAAGCACCGGGTCAAGGCCGGTTTCGAAGTGCCTTATGAAGCCTGGCTGCGCAACATCGTCAAGGTGGCCGCGCAGAACGTCGGGCACCTGGGCGTGGATGTGGTGCGCGGCAAGAACGCCGGCCTCGACACCTACACCTGCGTGCTGCGCTTTTGCTCGACCGAGGCGATGCAGAACTGGCTCGATTCGCCGCAGCGCCAGGCGTTGGTCGCCGAAGCCGCGCCGATGCTGGCCGATGGCGACCAGACCGAAGTCAATCCGGTCAACGAATTCTGGTTCTCGCCCCAGGCCGAAGCCGGTACGCCACCGCCGCGCTGGAAGCAAGCCGTGGTGACGCTGTTGGTGATCCTGCCGCACACCTTGCTCGTGCCGCTGCTGTGGGGGCCGTTGTTGCGGCTCAATGCCTTGCTCTCCCACTACGTGGTGGCCACGTTCCTGATCACCCTGACCATCGTGCTCTCGGTGGTTTACATCTTCATGCCCATGGCGACGCGCCTGTTCGCGCCCTGGCTGTCTCCCGCCACATTGCACGAGGAACCCTGATGAACGCCGATCTGATTCTGTTCAATGGTCAATTTCATACCGTTGACCGCGAAAAGCCGCTCGCCAGCGCGGTGGCGATCAGCGACGGTCGCTTTGTCGCGGTGGGCAGTGATGCCGAGGCCATGGCCCTGCGTGGCTCGAGCACCCAAGTGATCGACCTCAAGGGCCGCTGTGTGATTCCCGGGCTCAACGACTCGCACTTGCACCTGATCCGCGGTGGCTTGAACTACAACCTGGAACTGCGTTGGGAAGGTGTACCGTCCCTGGCCGATGCCTTGCGCATGCTCAAGGATCAGGCCGACCGCACGCCGACGCCCCAGTGGGTGCGGGTGGTCGGGGGCTGGAACGAATTCCAGTTCGCCGAGAAGCGCATGCCGACCCTGGCCGAGCTCAACCAGGCGGCACCGGACACGCCGGTGTTTGTGCTGCACCTGTACGACCGCGCCTTGCTCAACCGCGCGGCGTTGCGTGTCGCCGGTTACACCCGCGATACGCCGAACCCGCCGGGTGGCGAGATCGTGCGCGACGCCAACGGCGAGCCGACCGGCATGCTGGTGGCGCGGCCCAACGCGATGATTCTGTACTCGACCCTGGCCAAGGGGCCGAAGCTGCCGCTGGAGTATCAGGTCAACTCGACCCGCCAGTTCATGCGCGAACTCAATCGCCTGGGCCTGACCAGCGCCATCGATGCCGGCGGTGGTTTCCAGAATTATCCGGACGATTACCAGGTGATCGAGCAGTTGGCGAAGGATGAGCAACTGACCGTGCGCATCGCCTACAACCTGTTCACCCAGAAACCCAAGGAAGAGCTGACCGACTTCAAGAACTGGACTGGCAGCGTGAAGCTGCACCAGGGTGACGATTACCTGCGCCACAACGGCGCCGGGGAAATGCTGGTGTTCTCGGCGGCGGACTTCGAAGACTTCCTCGAGCCGCGCCCGGACCTGCCGCAAACCATGGAAGCCGAACTGGAGCCGGTGGTGCGCCATCTGGTGGAGCAACGCTGGCCATTCCGTTTGCACGCCACTTACAACGAGTCCATCAGCCGCATGCTCGACGTGTTCGAGAAGGTCAACCGCGACATTCCGTTCAACGGCTTGCCGTGGTTTTTCGACCACGCCGAAACCATCACCCCGCAGAACATCGAGCGGGTGAGGGCGCTGGGTGGCGGCATTGCGATTCAGGATCGCATGGCCTTCCAGGGCGAGTATTTCGTCGAGCGGTACGGCGCGAAAGCTGCCGAAGCCACGCCACCGATCAAGCGCATGCTGGCCGAGGGTGTACCGGTCGGTGCCGGTACCGACGCCACGCGGGTATCGAGTTACAACCCGTGGACTTCGCTGTACTGGATGGTCAGTGGCCGCACCGTCGGCGGCCTGGAACTGCACGCCGAAGGCCTGTCGCGCCTGACGGCGCTGGAACTGTTCACCCACGGCAGCGCCTGGTTCTCGTCGGAGCAAGGCAAGAAAGGCCAGATCAAGGTCGGGCAACTGGCCGACGTCGCCGCCCTCAGTGCGGACTTCTTCAGTGTCGATGAAGAGGCGATCAAGTGGATCGAGTCGGTGCTGACGGTGGTCGGCGGCAAAGTGGTGTACGGCGCTGGTGACTTCGAGAAGCTCGGGCCGGCCAGTGTGCCGGTGCTGCCGGACTGGTCGCCGGTTGTGAAAGTGCCGGGCCACTGGCGCCCGACGTCGCCGATGCAGGCCCGGGTTCACCACTGCAGCGGGCCGTGTGCGGTGCATTCCCACAGCCATGAACGGGCGCGCCTGTCGAACGCGCCGGTCAGCGATTTCGCCGGTTTCTGGGGCGCCTTTGGCTGCTCGTGTTTTGCCTTCTGACGAACTCAAAAAAGCGCCGACCCAACAGGGCGGCGCGGTATGCAACAACCATCCATCAAGGAGCTTCCAATGAGCAACGTTCCGTACAAACGCTTGAACAAAGACGATGCCGTGGTCTTGCTGGTCGACCACCAGACCGGTCTGATCTCGCTGGTGCAGGATTTCTCGCCCAACGAGTTCAAGAACAACGTGCTGGCGCTGGGCGACATCGCCAAGTTCTTCAAACTGCCGACCATCCTCACCACCAGTTTCGACAGCGGTCCGAACGGCCCGATCGTGCCGGAGCTCAAGGCGCAGTTCCCGGACGCGCCGTTCATTGCCCGCCCGGGCCAGATCAACGCCTGGGACAACGAAGACTTCGTCAAGGCGATCAAGGCCACCGGTCGCAAGCAACTGATCATCGCCGGTGTGGTGACCGACGTGTGCGTGGCATTCCCGACCCTGTCGGCCATTGCCGAAGGCTTTGAGGTGTTTGTGGTGACCGACGCTTCCGGCACCTTCAACACCACCGTGCAACAAGCGGCCTGGGCACGCATGTCGGCCGCCGGTGCACACCTGCTGAACTGGTTCGCCGTGGCCTGCGAGCTGCAAGGCGACTGGCGCAACGACATGGAAGGCCTGGCCAACCTGCTGTCCGAGCGCCTGCCGAACTATCGCAACCTGATCAACAGCTACATGAAGTTCACTGCCAAGTAAGACGTACACCTGTGGGAGCGAGCTTGCTCGCGATGGCGGCGTATCAGTCGATACATAGGTTGACTGACAGAAAGCTATCGCGAGCAAGCTCGCTCCCACAGTGTTTTGTGTCAGCCGCGGATCAGCGACTCTGCAACCACCCCAAAAAACCACCTTTCCTGGCCGCCACCGGTTTGGCCATCAACGCCATCCGGCTGTTCTGCTGGCGCACCGCTTGCAGCTTGTTCAACGCCCGGTCGACCTCCCGTCGTTGCGCCATGCAGTCGCGGGTCAGGGATTTGTCGAGGCGGTAGATGATGCTTGAGGTCATGGCGGTGAACCGTGCCTGGGACGGCGTATCGGCGAGGATGCTTTGTTCACCCATGACTTCACTGGGCCCCATGCGCCCGGCTTCGATCTGCGTGCTGCCGTCGGGGACCGTGGCGCTGACCACGCCGGTGGCGATGACGAACAGACTGTCCGGTACTTCCTCCAGGTCCAGCACCACATCACCGGCCGCGTATTGCTGCGCCACCATGTTCTGGGCCAGGCGATCCCGTTCCTCGGCGCTCAGGGAACGGAAGATCTTCACTTCATCGAGCAAGGCCCGTGCGCGGGTCGACGGCTCGATCACGCCATCGGGTTGCCGGGAAATGCCTGCCGCTTCGAGGTGCCGATGGGCCAGGTCGAACAGTTGATTGCGCACTTCACCCTTTTTGCCCAGTTCGGCGATGAAGCCGCTGGCCACGTATTCGGACATGGTTTCGCCGGCCTCCTTGAGCACGGCTTTCGGCGCCGGATCGAGCAGCAGACTGCTGCTGCCCTGAAGGGTGCGGTCCAGGGCATCGAGTACGCGGCGCGGGCGAATGTGGTTGGGCACCTGAATGCTGATCGACACGCCGTGCATGTTGAACGGGCGGCTGAGGTTGACGATCTTTGCCTTGGCCGCCACCGAGTTCGGCACCACCGCGGTGCTGCCGGCGCTGGTCAGCAGGTGAGTGGCACGCCAGTCGATGTCCAGCACCTTGCCCTCGATACCGTCGATGGAAACCCGGTCATCGACCTGGTAGGGCTTGGTGGTGTTGAGCACGATGCCGGAGAACACGTCGCTCAAGGTGCTCTGCAATGCCAGGCCCACTACGATGGCGACGACGCCGGAGGTCGCCAGCAAACCTTTCACTGGCAGTTCCAGCACGTAGCCGGCGGCGGCCACCACCGCAATCAGGAACACCAGTGCGCCGATGACATCCTGCAACAGCCGGCCGCTGTGGCCGATGCGCCGCATCAGGGCCAGGCCGATCACTTCGGTGAGCACCCGCGCCGCGTACAGCCACCAGAGAATCCCCAGTGCCGTGGCCCCCAGTTGTGCCACGCGATCATCGGCAAACAACGGCGCCTGCAAAGGGCTGACGCCCGCGTTGATGAGCACCGCGCTGAACAGCACAAACAGCGCCAGGCGCACACCGACCCGGCTGACGCGATGCTTGAATGGCGCGAGGTGCCAGAGCAGGGCGTCGATGGCCAGCAGCAGGGTGCTCAGGGAGAGCAGGTGACCGAGGAGAAAGGACATGGAAATGCTCCAGTAGAAATGAGGTCGCGCAGGTGGAGGGTGCTGTTGTGGCGAGGGAGTGGCCGCCTGCTTGAGTGTGGAGCAGATTAATACTGTGTCAGGAAAGGAAAAAGCGGCTATAAAGTGTTTGACTGTCAACCAGGAAGTGACAATGAACCCCTTCGAAGATATGCGTATTTTTTGCCAGGTGATGGAGTCTGGAAGCTTCACGGCTGCCGCCGATCAACTGGGGCTGTCCAAGCAGTTTGTCAGTCGTCGCTTGATGCAACTCGAAGAACGCCTGGGCGTGCGCCTGCTCAATCGCTCGACCCGGCGACTGGATGTCACGCCGCTGGGGCAAAGCTATTACGAGTCAGCCTTGCGCCTGCTCAGCGAAGTCGAACAAGTGGAGCAGGGCATCGCCGGCCAGACCACCGAGCCACGCGGGACCCTTCGTGTCAGCGCTCCGCTATCGTTCGCACTGGCGCATCTGGGCTGCCTGTTGCCGGTGTTTTTGCAGCGCTATCGCGACGTGACGGTGGAGATGGATCTGAGCGATCGGCCTGTGGATTTGCTGGGTGAGGGATACGACCTGGCGTTGCGCATCGGCACGCTCGAGGATTCGACCTTGATTGCCCGGCGGATCGCGTCGATCCAGCGGGTGTACTGCGCAAGCCCGGCGTACCTGGCCGAGCGCGGCACGCCGCTCAAACCTGAGGATTTGCACGGTCATGACTGTCTGCCGTACGGCCATGGTCGACAGGTGCAATGGCGTTTTGCGGGGCAGGGCAAGCCGCTGACGGTCAACGTCACCGGGCGGATGCGGGTCAACAACGGCGAGGTGCTCAGGGATTCGGCAATCGCCGGCCTGGGGATCACGTATTTGCCGGCGTTCATCGTCGGCTCGGCGTTGAAGGATGGACGGCTGGTGGAGGTACTGGAGGATTTGCGGCCGGAGCCGCTGCCGTTATCGGCGGTGTATCCGCAACACCGGCAGAGCTCGCGGCCGGTGCAGGCGCTGGTTGAGTTTTTGCGCGAGGCGCTGGATCAGTCTGAGGGTGGCGTGTAGGAATGCGCAGTCCCTGACTCAAACGAACCTGTGGGAGCGAGCCTGCTCGCGATGGCGTCGTGTCATCCAACATTGAAGTCGTCTGACACTCCGCCTTCGCGAGCAGGCTCGCTCCCACAGGGGGTTTGTGTTGTTTGGGAATCAGTAGGAATCAGGTCCTTTTGTCATCGCCGGGTTCGGCATGAACGCCACGGTCATCGCCGGGCTCGCCATTGGCATGAACGCCACGGTCATCGCCGGGCTCGCCATTGGCATGGACACCACGGTCATCGCCGGGCTCGCCATTGGCATGAACGCCACGGTCATCGCCGGGCTCGCCATTGGCATGGACACCACGGTCATCGCCGGGCTCGCCATTGGCATGAACGCCATGGTCATCCCCGGGCTCGCCATTGGCATGGACACCACG
>NZ_JBWKZB010000098.1:0-6540 GCF_059424105.1 Pseudomonas sp. GW456-E7
TAGGCGCTTGTAAAAAAGGGAGTCGCCGTAAGGGCGAAACCATAAGCCGCCGTTACCGAAGAAACGGATATGTACACCCGTAAAAATCCACACCGCCTGACAGGCCGCCTTCGCGGGCAAGCCCGCTCCCACAGGGATCCAGGTTGTCCACAACCTGTGTAAACGACACAGATCCAATGCAGGAGCGCAGCTCAGGCAGACACCACCTCAACCACCGGCATTTGCCAGCGCTGATTGACCACCTGCTGCCCAGGCCCATACAGGCGCAAGACCAGAGTGAACGCCCCACTCGCCGGCGTCGGCAACCAGTTGCTCTGCTCAGCCGGCGTGGCGTTCTGCAGGATCAACGTCAACCCACCGTCCGCGTCCATCTGCATATGATCCCGGCTACTCAGGCAGTAACGATTGATCGGGTTGGCCACCAGTTGCCGGTCCGGCAAGTCATACAAGGTCAGTGACCAGAACTCGCTGGCCGGCGGCAATTGTCCCGGTGCGAAACGCAGGCGATAGCTTCGCCCGCCCTGCAAGGGTTGCCCCTGATTATCCACACGAGTGCCGGTGTAGAAGGCCTCCTCCACACTGTTGCCGTAAATGCCGACATTCGCCGCGACAGCGCGGTTGAGGTAATTGCCGTCCAGCGCTTCGCGAGTGCCGAACAGGCCGAGGGTGGTACGCACCTGGCTCACCGCGGCTTGCAGTTGCGCCTGGGCGTCCTGAATCCCGGCGAGCAGTGCCTTGCGCGTGGCTGGTGGCAACGTCGCCGGGTCGAAGCCCTGGCCGGGCACGATGCCGATCCGAGCAAAGCGTGCACGCAAGGCTTGCTCGGACGGTTGCGTCGGACACAGGCTGAGGATCTGGTTCAACACCGGGATAAACTCAAGCCCCAACCCGGTCTTGCTGTCCCAGGGTTGCCAGTCAATGACTGGCGCAGCCACGGGCGGTGCACTGCCGATGTATTCATGCAACGAACGCAAGCCGTATTGCTGCTGCAAGGCACGCACCGCCGGCAGGTCCCCGGCGTTTTTCAGGCCCGTTCTGCCAAGCACCATGACGATTTCGGTTTCGCTGCGCAGCACGGCCGTGACGCCGTCCGGTATCTGTCCTTGCCAGCCGGGTCCGGCGATCAGGTAGTTTCCCGCCTCGCGCCCGGTGCTGAGCACGCCGACATAGGCAAAGTTGTGGGTGTACTGGTCGACCAGTTGAAGCACGTAATAGCGGTCGTCAGGCACGGTCGGCACACTCAACACTTGCGGCTCGCTGCGCAGGTCGAGCCAGGCCCAGGAGTACGGCGTGTCGTTGTTCGGCGTGACGATTTCGCGGTTGTTCGGGGTGTACAACTCGCTGTAATGGCGAAAGCGATTGAAGCCGCCGACGTACTCCGGCGCAGACGCGTTGAGCGCCTGTTTTTCCATGGTCTGGTAATGCATGAGCATGGGGTACGCGTAAATCCACGCCTCTTTGGCAATCTGCCGAAGGTCTTCGGAATCAGCGGCCAGCAACCAGCGTGGAAACATCAGGCTGCCTCCCAATACCCCCATGCTGCCCAACACCCGGCGGCGACTGAACATCAGGTTCATGATTCGATCCTCGCGATCGTCGGCAACTGATAACTCCCGTCCAGTGCCCCGCCCTTGGGCAGGTACAGGCGCAACAGCAGGTTGAACGGACCTTGCGGCGTCGGCAGCCAGTTGCCCTGCGGCGCATCCTTGGGCGCATCGGCTTGCAGGGTCAGGGTCAAGCCGCCGTCGGCATCGTATTGTAGACCAGGGCTGCGGTCGCCCAGGGCATAACGCTGGATCGGGTTGGCGGCGAGCAGTTGGGTTTTGCCGTCATACAAGGTCAGCGACCAGAACGCATTCACCGGCGGCAATTGCCCGGCGGGGAAATGCAGGCGATAGGCGTGCTGGCCACTGAGCATCTGCCCCTGGGCATCGTGCAGTGCCATCGGGTACAGCGCTTCCACCGCATCGTTGGCGTAGATGTAGCGCCACGCGACCGCGGCACGGGTCAGGTCGTCGTCGCCGAACTTGCCGACGTTGGACGGCGACGGCAACCAGCCCTGCTGTTCCACCGACAGTTGGCTGGACGCTGCGCGCACTTGCTCGCGACCGGCTTCGGCGCCCTGGGCGACGGCTTCGTGCAAATCCGCCGGTGCCTGGAAGGTAGCGCCCGGCTTCACACCGATGGTGGCGAAACGGGCCAGTTTTTCCTGCTCGCTGGCGCTCCACTGGTGCAGCGGCGCCAAGGCGTTGAAGGTGCTGAACAGCGCCTGTGCCGGCCCCTGTTTGGTGTCCGTATACGCTGGAAGCTGCAGCGCTGCCAAGGGTTCAGGCGCCGCGCCGCCGCTCACGGTGGACAGTGGCTGCAAGGCGTAGCCCTTGAGCACTTGAGCGGCGTCTTTCTGATCGGCTTCGCCCTTGACCTCGGTGCGCCCCAACAGGAACACCAGGCGGCTCGGCGAGCGAATCACACCGCTGAAACCTGATGGCATTTCACCCTTCCAGTCCGGCCCGGCGATCAGGTAGCGCCCCGCTTTATCACCTGTGGCGCGGGTGCCGATGTAGTCGAGGTTGTCGGTGCGCATGTCGACCAGTTGAAAGCTGTAGTAGCGCCCCTGCACGGCCGGCACGTCCAGCACCATCGGTTCGCTGCGCAAATCAAGCAGGGCTCGGGAATAGAAGGTGTCGTTGTTCGGCGACACCACTTTGTTGTCCTGCGGGCCGAGCAAGCGCGGTTCGCTGTAGAGCCGGTTGAACGGCAGCCTGGCAGCGATGGCGCTGAGCACTTTGTCGTGCTCGACGGTGGCGTAGGCGAACACGTAGGCCTCCTGGGCCAGTGCCTTCGCCTGGGGTTGATCGAGGGTTGCAGCGTGAACGGTACCCAGGCTTGCGCCCAGGGCAAGAGCGGATATCCAGTAGCGCACGGTAGATCTCCTTTGTGGAATCAACGATTCACCGCAAGTCCCTGTGGGAGCGGGCTTGCTCGCGAAGAGGGAGTGTCAGCTAACATAGATGTTGACTGACACACCGCTTTCGCGAGCAAGCCCGCTCCCACAAGGGGTTTGCGGTGGTTTGGCGAATGGTTACTTGGCCCAGCGCCGCAGGTCCGACGGGGTGTAGTCGTCGGTCTTGGCGGCGAAGCCCACGCGCATCGGTTCGGTCTCTTCGTTGGCCAGGCCGCCGGCGTAGTAGCGTCCGGAGATCAGGTCGTAGGAGGTTTCCAGCACGTTGTAGGTGAAGCCGTGGTCGTATTGCTGAATCGCATGCAGTTCACCGCTGCGCCACAGTTCACCGCGGCTGTCGTACTGGTCCGACTGGGCGATCTGCCAGCTGTCCTCGTCCACATAGAAGCGGCGCTTGGCGTAGATATGCCGGGCACCCGGCTTGAGGGTCGCCTCCACCACCCACACCCGATGCTTCTCGTAGCGGGCCAGGTCCTGGTTGACGTGGTTGGGCTTGATCACGGCGTCGTACTTGAGGTCGCGACTGCCGATCCTGTAGCTGTTGTAAGGGATGAACAGCTCTTGCTTGCCCACCAGTTTCCAGTCGAAACGGTCCGGCGCGCCGTTGTAGCCATCGACGTTGTCGGCGGTGATCAGGCCATTGCTGTAACGGGCGCTGTTGTCGTAGGCGATCATCGGCGCACGGCGCACGCGACGTTGCCCCGGCAGGTATTGCCAGGCCGAACGCGGCTCGGCGACCTGGTCGATCGGCTCATGCACCAGCACCGCTTCGCCGGACAGACGCGCCGGCTCCAGGACCCGGCTCTTGAACATGAACAGCACGTTGGAGCCCGCCTCCAGGCCACTGACGGTGTCGGCGAAGTTGATCAGCGACTGGTTGCGCACGTAGCTGGTAGCGCCGTTTTCACGCACCAGTGCGGCGCTGCTGATGCGCTCGTAACTGCCGCCGCGATAACGGGTCATGTGGTTCCACATCACCTCCAGGCCTTCGGTGGGCAGCGGAAACGGAATGCCCCTGGCGTAATCATGCAGGCCGTTGCCACCATCGGCCATGCTGGTCTTGGCCACGTTGTCGCGGCTTGCCGCCAGCACATCCTTGGGCAGGTTGGCGCTGCGATGGGTCGGGTAGATGTTCATCTTGTAGGTGTCGGGAAAACGCTTGAACAACGCGATTTGCCCAGGGCTGAGAAACTTCTCGTACTGCGCCACATTCTTCGCCGTGACAGTGAACAAGGGCTTCTCAGCCGCATAAGGGTCGCTGTAGCCGCCCTTGCTGTCGACGGTGCCGGCGTTGCTCGCCAGGCCACCGGTCCAGGCCGGAATGCTGCCGTCGGCATTGGCTGCCATTTCCGAGCCCATGGGGGTCAGGGTCTTGCCCAGGGCCGCCGAATCGGTGCCTTTGGCCTGAGCCAGGCCGACGGTGCAGGCCAGGGCCAGCACGCACAATTGCATACGCATAACGGTTCTCCTTAGAAGTCTGCCTTGAAGCTGACGGATGCGAAATCGCGGTCGTCGAGGGTGCTGTAGTCGTTGGAACCGAAGAAGGCGTTGTAGGCCAGTTCCACGCTGTAATCGTTCATGTAGACGCCGGTCAGGCTCACGCCCAGCGCTTGCTGGCCTTCCTGGAACGGCCCTTGCGGATCGTAGGAATAACCCTCGACGTCATGCCGCCAGTTGACGGCCGGAATCAGGTTGATGCCCGGCAACACATCGCTGTATTCGAGGCTGGCGCGCAGGCGATACCCCCACGACCACTCGGTGGCAAAGCCTTTGTCGGTGCAGTACTGGTTGGTGACGCCGGAGGCCACGGTGTTGCACGGTGTGCCGTTGCGCGGAGCACTGCGGCCGAACGCGGCGTTACGACCCAGGCGCTCGTCGCCCAGATCGTCGATGTGCACGACCCCGGCTTCACCGAACAGGCTCAGGCGCGTGGCGCCCAGCACGTTGTCGATGGCCTGGGTGGCCGAACCGGTCATCTGCCAGACACCCTTGCGTTCCCACGCATCGAACTGACTGCCATTGGTGGTGCTGAAGCCGTCCGGCAATTGCACCCAGGAGCTGCCCCCCGGCCCGGAAATCACGGCGACGTTGACGTCGGGTGCGTTGATAGCCAGTGGCATGTTCGGCCGGTAGCTCAGCTCACCGGCCAGGGAAATCCCGGTGACCGGTTCGACGCCGTTGAGGCTGATGCCGTACAGGTGAATGTTTTCCGGGAAGGCCGCCGCATAACTCGGCGCCTGGGTACCACCGGGAAAGGTGCCGGGCAAGGAAGTGTTCCTGGCGTTGAGGGTGAAATACGGCAACCGCGAGTGATAGTTGATGTAGTAGATCGCGGCTTCGGCATCGTTCAGCGCCGGGATCATCTGGCGCAGGGCGAAGCCGAACTGACCGTAATCGGACGGCGACTCATTGCCCCGGGAGGTGGCGTACAAACCCGCGGCCTGCATCTGATCATCGGTCTGCACCTGGCTCAGGTACAGCGGCCCGCACCCCGGCTGAATCACGTCGCTGCTGGCGAAGAACGTGCCGCAACCGTCGAGGACACTGGGCCGCCAGTTGTACTGATAGAAACCTTCGAGGTTGGTGGTGTCGGTCAGGCCGAAGCTGAAGGACACCATCTCCACCGGCAACTGGCCTTCCTTGATTTCCACGCCGGGACGGTTGAACGCCGAGATGTCCAGCGGGTTGATCACGTTGATGCCGTTCTGGATCAACAGCGCCTCGCCCCAGGACAACACCTGGTTACCGACCTTCACGTTCAGCGGATGGTCGGCCACCTGGAAGTCTTTCCAGACGTAGGCGTCGAGGACCTGGAAGCCCTTGAACTTCGACAGGTCATCCCAGCCCGAATCGTCGAAATCCTTGAAACGGCCATTGCCGGTTTCATAGGCGTGGTCGTACCAGTATTTGAAGCGCAGGAACGCACCCTGGCCCTGGCCATCGAGACTGAAATCGGTGAGGCCCTTGAACAGCTGCGAGATGGGATCCCCCTTCTCGAAGTTCAGCCGGTTGTCATCGGCGCTGACGCTGCTGCCATTGGCATTCACGCCCTGGGCCTGCAAGGCATTGGCGCGGGTCATCAGGCTTTTGTCGGGGTTTTGCGTCGACCAACTGCTGCCCAGGCTCAGGCTGGTCCTGGTCGACAGGCTCCAGTCTTCGTTGAGGTCAAAGGTGGTGGCGCAGGCCGGCCCCGTGAGTACGGCAAGAATCGCCAATGCAAGAGGTTGCGGGCGGGTATGGCCAAGCCGGTGAAGTCGTTGGCGGACTCCGGCTGTGGCCGAGCATTTTTTTATCATTATTGGGCTCCGGTCAGGTTTGCTCAGCCCGGACACGGTGCCCAACTATCGACCGCGACACGCAAGCGATGGCCGACAAAAAATAATCATCGGGGGGATCTGCGGGGCGGGTGGTATGCCGGCCTGGTTCTGATGCGTTTCCCTGTAGGAGCTGCCGCAGGCTGCGATCTTTTGATTTTGATTTTTGACAATGTCGAAGGGACGCAAGATCAAGATCAAAAGATCGCAGCCTGCGGCAGCTCCTACAGGGGGCGTGTGTTTAGCCGAAAGAGATTGGTCGGC
>NZ_JBWKZB010000099.1:0-5482 GCF_059424105.1 Pseudomonas sp. GW456-E7
CCGGTCGCCGGTAGCTATGGAGAAACTGGCGGCATGAAACCGTAACTGGTGTCCAAAATTAGTTGACCAGTTCAAGCCCGCTCCCACAGGGGGAACGCATTCCAATGTGGGAGCGGCGGTGCGGCGATCCGACTTGCTCGCGAAGAGGCCCGCAAACTGTACGGATAAGTCTGTGCCTAGCTGTAACAGCGGAAACCCATGGTTTATGGCTTTATGGAGCCTTACCCCATCACCCCATATTCTGGTTGCCATCATGTCCTCGCGCGAAAACACCGGCATGGCCCTTGGCCTGCTCGGCGTTGTGATCTTCAGCCTCACCCTGCCCTTCACGCGGATCGTCGTGCAGGAACTCCACCCGCTGCTCAACGGCCTGGGCCGGGCGCTGTTTGCGGCCGTTCCGGCGGCGTTGCTGTTGCTGTGGCACCGGGAAAAATGGCCGACCTGGAAACAGGTCAAAGGCCTGACGCTGGTGATGGCCGGGGTGATCCTCGGTTTCCCGGTGCTGTCGGCCTGGGCCATGCAAACCTTGCCGGCGTCCCACGGCGCGCTGGTCAATGGTTTGCAGCCGCTGTGCGTGGCGCTGTACGCCGCGTGGCTGTCCCATGAACGGCCTTCGAAAGCGTTCTGGGCCTGCGCCGCATTGGGCAGTGCGCTGGTGCTCGGTTATGCGCTGATCAGCGGTGCCGGCAGCATTCAGGCCGGTGACCTGCTGATGCTTGGCGCCATTGCCGTGGGCGGACTGGGCTACGCCGAGGGAGGCCGACTGGCCAAGGAGATGGGCGGCTGGCAGGTGATCTGCTGGGCGCTGGTACTGTCGACGCCGCTATTGATCGGCCCGGTGGTGTATCTGGCGCTGCAACACCAGGGCGGGATTTCCGCCAGGACCTGGTGGGCCTTCGGTTATGTCTCGCTGTTTTCGCAGTTCATCGGCTTCTTCGCCTGGTACGCCGGGCTGGCCATGGGCGGCATTGCCCGGGTCAGCCAGATTCAGCTGCTGCAGATCTTCTTCACCATCGCCTTTTCGGCGTTGTTCTTCGGTGAACAAGTGGAGCCGATTACCTGGCTGTTTGCCGCCGGGGTCATTATGACGGTGATGCTGGGGCGCAAGACAGCGGTCAGACCCAATAATGTGGGAGCGAGCTTGCTCGCGATGGGGACATCACATTCAACACATTTGTCGACTGTAAATCCGCCATCGCGAGCAAGCTCGCTCCCACAGGATCAAAGGTAACCGTCAGCGCGCAGCAACGTTTCCAGGCAATGCTCGCTGATGTGGTAAAAATCCTTCAGCTCCTGAATCTTTGCCAATAGCTGGGCCGGCTCCACCGGCTCGGCGCGCTTGACCGCCAGGATCATCTTGTTCTTGTTGGTGTGGTCCAGCGAGATGAACTCGAACACCTTGGTCTCGTAGCCGCAGGCCTCCAGGAACAACGCGCGCAAACTGTCGGTGACCATCTCCGCCTGCTGACCCAGGTGCAAGCCGTATTGCAGCATCGGCTTGAGCAGCGCCGGGCTCTGGATTTGCAGGCGGATCTGTTTGTGGCAGCACGGCGAGCACATGATGATCGACGCGCCGGAACGGATACCGGTGTGGATCGCATAGTCGGTGGCGATATCGCAGGCATGCAGGGCGATCATCACGTCCAGCTCGCTCGGCGCCACGCTGCGCACGTCTCCGCACTTGAACACCAGGCCGGGGTGCTCAAGCCTGGCGGCTGCGGTGTTGCACAGGGTGACCATGTCTTCACGCAGCTCGACACCGGTCACTTCGCCTTCAGCTTTCAAGGTATTTCGCAGGTAATCGTGGATGGCGAAGGTCAGGTAACCCTTGCCCGAACCGAAATCCGCCACACGCACCGGTTTGTCCAGGGCCAGGGGTGACGAGGTCAGTGCATGGCTGAACACTTCGATGAACTTGTTGATCTGCTTCCACTTGCGCGACATCGCCGGGATCAGTTCATGCTGCTTGTTGGTCACCCCCAGGTCGGCGAGAAACGGCCGGCTCAGGTCAAGAAAGCGGTTTTTCTCACGGTTGTGCTCGGCCGATGGCACTTCGCGCAATTGTTGAGGTTTGCTCTTGAACAGCGATGACTTGCCCTTTTTGCTGTATTCGAGCTGGGCTTCGTCGGTCAACGACAACAAATGCGCATTTTTGAACGACGCCGGCAGCAACCCGGCAATGCTCGCCACGCCTTCGGCCAGCGGCAGGTTCTTGGTGATATCGCGGGTCTTGTAGCGATAGACGAAAGACAGGCAAGGCTGCGCCTTGACCGTCACCGGCTTGATAATGATCCGCTGCAGGTCCGTTTCATCGCCCGCGTACTTGGCCAGCACCAGTTTGATGAACGCATTGTGCTCGAGGCTGGCTTGCAGCAGCTCGATGAACTGGGCGTGATGATCCGGCGCGAGGCTGGCGGGAGTGGCGGTGACGGACATGGAAAAACGGCCTCAGGCGATGCAAATCGGAGAATGCCGGTATTTTAAGGGGGACGAGGACTTTGGGCACGGGGTTATTTTGTGGCAGGTCCCAGTCACGCAGCCCAGGACCTCGATAAACCGTTGAAGCCTCAGGGTTCCACCAGGCGAAGCTTGCGATTGCCCGGTGAATTAATGATGTGTTTGACGATCAGCCCCACTGGCACCGCCCAGGTCAGGCCATTGACAGGGTCAGTCACCACGGCGACCGTTTCGGAACTTGCGTCGATGTCCAGGCGCCGACGGTCGTTGCACGACTTGAGTACGCCATAGGCACGGCTGACCAGCCTTTCGGCCAGGAACATCGGTACATCCATATTCTGCAGATGCTTCACCGCGCGACAAAACAGGACTTGATCATCGATCCCCCCTTCACTTTCATGACGCCGCAGAAACGCCTGGGCAATAGCCAATAACTCCTCATTCAGACCTGCATTTTCATCGGTAACCTTCATGCTCAAGTCTCCTGCGGCACTTGTGTCGTGTCAGGACTGACGGCAACAGGCCGGGAGGCACGGCGCAAATCGGGTCCGGCGCAAGGCAGGCGTACGGCCGGATTGGGCATGCCGCTGGGCGAAAGCTCATGGGTCATTTCAAATTCGGCACGTACGGACCAACCACAAGCTTCCGACGTGCATTGCAGATACGCCACCCGCAGGAAAATATGACGGCCTTCGCTGGTGCGGATGCGCATCCGGCTCAAGCAGTGCGGGCACACCATTTTATAAGTACTCATACTTGAATCCCGAGGGTCATTGGGTGGCAATCAACCTGATCAAACGCAATACTGCTTGAGGCGTTCATCGCGGCGTTCCGGGCTTGCGAACAGTGTCTGCCAGGCATAAGGAACTGCATCGGGCAGACGCGTAATGGGGTCGAGCCATGCTCGTAGGAAATCCCCCTGATACCATTAGGAAGTTTCGACATCGTATTCTTCTGACTCATCTTTGATGATTGATTACTTACAAGAAAAAAAGTACTCATTACGCATAAATTAGGCACTCAAAAAGCATATGTCAAAAGGAAGCGGCTCAAATTGCGTAGCAAAAAATCACAAGCTGTTCTGGCTCGTCTAAAGCAAGTTACCGGTACAAAAACCGATGCTTCTTTAGCTTCCGCGCTACAGATCAGTCCGCAAACCCTGAGTAGCTGGCGAGGCCGCGACAGCACACCTTACTCATTATGCGTAGAAATCGCGCAAGCCCGCGGAATATCCCTTGACTGGCTGTTACTGGGCGAAGGGCCGATTTTGAGGCAAACAATTACTGATACTTCGGAGACTGCTCAGGAAAACACAACACGGGAAAACACCATTCTCGCGCTCTGGCGGTTGCTCGACGAAAAAGACCGCGGCGCCATACAAAACGCACTCGAGGAAAAGCAACGACTGCGTGATATGGAACTCAGGCTTTCCGAAATGGCCACCATCCTGGCAACACTCAAACCTTCGAATGAAACCTGATGAACTGTGGCTTCAAAAAACGCCCGT
The DNA here is from genome assembly GCF_059424105.1 of Pseudomonas sp. GW456-E7. Classification (NCBI taxonomy): domain Bacteria; kingdom Pseudomonadati; phylum Pseudomonadota; class Gammaproteobacteria; order Pseudomonadales; family Pseudomonadaceae; genus Pseudomonas; species Pseudomonas sp. GW456-E7. Next base: position 3,965 of record NZ_JBWKZB010000099.1, read on the forward strand.
CCCGGATATCAATGCAACCCCATTCACGGCCTCTCATCTTCGCCCTCTCAGGTGTCGAATGATGTCGCCGATACCGGCACCATCGATCCATTGCATGAGTTTGATGCTGATGGGAATAACGATCAGTGCGCAAAGAAAGGCCGTTACACCTTCTGTCAGAAATGGCGCCAGCGGATGTGCGACAGGCGTAAAGAGGTAACCGACACCCGCGGACAGTAACCAGGAACCGATGCGCTGCCAGGCCTTGAAGCTGGTGCGAGTGGTGGTGACCAGCCACGCGCCGAGCATCGCACCGAACAGTACCTCGCCATTGACCACTGGCAGCGTTGCAATCCCCATTCCCAACATGAGGCCATTGATGCCGTTGTAGGCCGAATCAGTCAGGCTCATGCGCACCTCGCGCAACGACCGAGTCCACGATGATCGCGCCCGACTCGATCGCTTTGAGCAATGCGCAAGTGCGAGAGCTGACGTCGAACTTTCGGCGAATATTGGCGAAGTGAAAATTGACGGTTGATTCCGTGCAATTCTCGATCCTGGCGATTTCCCAGGAAGTTTTGCCCTTGAAACACCACATCAGGATTTGCGTTTCTTTCGCCGTCAGTTTCGCCTTGGGCTTGCTTCCCCCAGCGCCATTGGCTGCACGTGCCAAAGAGTCAATCGATTGTCGGGTTGCCATAAGAATCCCTCTTCGCGGGAACGCCCGTCACTGGGCGTCCACTGTTGGAGAGAAATACTGACGACAAGGCCGAACCGGGACAATTGACGGGAGTTGTAGCGGCGAGCGCTACACAATGCCAGGGAGCAGTTAGCCGAGTACCACCAAGCGGTTCGGCAGTTCATTGCGTACATGGGTCACGGGCACGTGCACCTTGAGCAGCTCGCCGCAGGCTTCGATGCAGCTGACAAAACCCTGCAACGTCTGCCCCTGCTTCACCTGTTGGGTGAAGGTGGCGACGATGGCATCCCAGTTCTTGTTGTCCAGGCGACTGGAAATGCCTTCATCCACCAGAATCTCCACATAACGCTCGGCTTCGGAGACGAAAATCAGTACACCGGTGCTGCCTTCGGTGTGGTGCAGGTTCTGCTCCAGGAACTGCCGGCGCGCCAGGTTCGAGGCGCGCCAGTGGCGCACCGAGCGCGGGACCAGATGGGTAGTGACTTTCGGCAGACGAAACACCAGGCACAGGACGATGAAGATGGCCCATTGCACCAGCAGCAGGCTGTGCAGGGTCAGCCAACCGGTGAGGTAATGCACGATACCCGGCCCCAGCAGCGCCAGCAGGCTGGCCCACAGTAACGGGATGTACGCATAGTCGTCGGCGCGGGCCGCGAGCACGGTCACCAGTTCTGCGTCGGTGTCGCGCTCGACCCGGGCGATTGCCTCGGCGACTTTGCGTTGTTCGTGTTCAGTCAGTAATGCCATGTCGTGAAATGCCTGCTCATTTTTATTATCACCAGCCGCCGGACGAACCGCCCCCGCCGAAACTGCCTCCACCGCCGCTGAAGCCTCCGCCT
>NZ_JBWKZB010000100.1:0-5429 GCF_059424105.1 Pseudomonas sp. GW456-E7
CCGTTGCCATATACCTGAAGAAATAACCAAATCCCCCGTGTAGGAGCTGCCGAAGGCTGCGATCTTTTGATCTTGTTTTTAAAAGCAAAATCAAAAGATCGCAGCCTTCGGCAGCTCCTACAGGGACCGTGGCGATCAGGTACAGGGGTCGCGGTGATCAGGTGGTGGTCAGGTGTTCAATCTGCACGTCGCTCAAGCCTGCTTTTCGCAAGATCAACGCGGTATGTTCGCCACGCCTGGGGACTGAGCCGGCCAAAGATGGCGTCGTCGAAAAACGCGGCGCCGGTGCAGCCTGCAACACGCCGTCCTGGCGCGAGTACACACCGCGCTCGGCCATGTGCGGATGACTCAGCGCTTCGGCTGGCGTCAGCACCGGGGCGAAGCAGGCGTCGCTGCCTTCGAGCAAGTCGACCCAGTGCTGGCGTGGCTGGCTGGCAAACACTGCGGCCAGGCGTTCACGCAAGGCGCCCCACAATCGTGGATCGTAGGGGTTCTTGAAATCCGCGTCATCGCCCAGGCCAAGCGTGTTGAACAGCAACGCGTTGAACTGCGGTTCGAGGGCCTGCACGCTGACGAACAAGCCATCGGCACAGGCATAAGTGCGTGCCCAGTGTGCACCATCGAGCAGCCCGCAACCGCGCTCCAGCGGCTGTTGACCGGCGGAGTGTGCCGACAGCAGCAGGTTCATCAGATTGGCACTGCCATCGACAATCGCCGCGTCCACCACCTGACCGACACCATTGGTCCCGGCATTGATGATGCCGGCGAGGATGCCCATCGCCAGGTACAGCGCACCGCCGCCCAGATCGCCCACCAGGGTAGGGGGCGCCATCGGCGGTTGACCGGCTTCACCGCTGAACCACAAGGCGCCAGACAGCGCGATGTAGTTGAGGTCGTGCCCGGCGGCCTGGGCCAATGGGCCCTGCTGGCCCCAGCCCGTCATGCGTCCGTAGACCAGGCGTGGATTGCGCGCCAGGCACTGCTCAGGGCCCAGGCCCAAGCGTTCCATCACGCCCGGGCGCATGCCTTCGATCAAGGCGTCCGCGCCTTCGATCAAGCGCAACACCGCTTCGACGGCCGCCGGATCCTTCAGGTCCAGGGCGATCGACTGTTTGCCGCGATTGACGATAGCGTGCTTGCCCAGGTCCAGCATGTCAGCGCCTTTGATGCCGGCGCGTTCCACCAGAATCACTTCGGCGCCCATGTCGGCCAGCAACATGCCACAAAACGGTCCCGGGCCGATGCCGGCGATTTCGACGATACGAACGCCGTCCAATACTCCCATGCGAGTACTCCTTTGGATTGACTTGGATTTGGGGGGGAAGATCAAAAGATCGCAGCCTTCGGCAGCTCCTACAGGGCTGCGATCTTTTGACGTTAACGACGGAGCAACAACGCGGCCATCACGGCGTGAAACGCAACCGCTGGCCACAACAACACCCCACTGCTGACAAACACCCCGACATACGCCAGGTACAACGCAACAACCCCGTTGTAGAACAGCATCGAGCGAACCGCGGCAATGCTGACCGGTCGAGGCCAACAGGCAATACCGAGCGCGATCAGGGCCAGGCCGAAGAACCGCGCAAACAGATGGGTTTCCTCGGTGCCGACAATCCCTAACAACAGCTGGCTGACCAGACCGGGAGTGAGCACAAAGGCCAGCCCCGTGGCGATTTCCACCACGGCGCAAACCGTCAGCAACTTATGCGGGGTGATTGAGCGTGCCGGATGCATGATCGTCCTCCAATGACACAGCGGCGCGGGCTGCGCGATCCTCGCGGATGAAGTCGGCGGCTTTTTCGCCGATCATCACGGTGGCGGCTGTGGTGCTACAGCCAATGATAGTCGGCATGATCGAAGCATCGACCACCCGCAGGCCTTGCAGACCGTGGACTTTCAATCGAGCGTCGACCACGGCCATGCCATCGCTGCCCATTTTGCACGTGCCCACCGGGTGATAGAGGGTGTCGGAGCGGTCGCGCAGGACTTGTTCGATTTCAGCGTCGGTGGTCATCGGCGCGCCAAGCACGTCTTGAGGGTTGAAGGCCTTGAAAGCGTCTTTCCCCATGACTTTTTCAATCACCCGATAACCCTGGATCAGGGTCTTGATGTCGTCTGGATGGGTCAGGAAGGCCGGGTCGATCAGCGGCGGCACCATCGGGTCGGTACTCGCCAGTTTCAGTTGCCCGATGCTTTTGGGGTGCAACAGGCAGGCATGCACGCTGAGGCCGTGACCGCGATACAGCGTGCGGCCGTGATCGGCAAACATGGCGACGGTCAGGGCCAGTTCGATATCGGCCTGACGCAATGCCGCAGAGGTTTTGACGAACGCGCAGGCCTCGGCAAAGTTGGTCGTCAGGGGACCAGAGCGTTTGCGCCAGTAGCGGAATATGGCTTTGGTCAGGTCCCAGATGCCCGCCAGTGACAGGCCGATCAAGTGGCGCGATTTGACGCGGTAGGAGTGCACGTAATCGATATGATCCACCAGGTTCTGGCCCACGCCCGGCAACTCGTGAACCACGGGGATGTCGAGTTTCAGCAAGTCGTTGGTCGGGCCAACCCCGGACAGCAGCAACAGCTGCGGGGAGTTGAACGCGCCGGAACTCAGGATCAGCTCATGCCGCGCGCGCAGGGAACGCTTTACGCCGTTTTGCACGAATTCAATGCCGACGGCGCGCTTGGCGTCGAAAATGATTCCCGTGGCGTGGGCGTGGGTTTCGATGCGCAGGTTCGTCCGATGGCGGTTAGGCGTCAGATAAGCTTTGGCCGCGCTGCAACGCTGCCCGTCCTTTTGCATCACTTGAACGCGGCCGAAACCTTCCATGTTCGCGCCGTTCTGGTCCGGGCACGCGGGATAGCCAGCCTGTACACCGGCTTCGACGAAGGTTTCGCCGAACGGGTTGGGCGAGGCGTGGAAGCGCACGTTGAGCGGGCCGTTCTGCCCGTGCAGCGCGTCCTTGAAGTGTTCGTTATGCTCGGCGCGCTTGAAGAACGGCAGCACCTCCTGGTAACTCCAGCCAGGGTTGCCCAACGCCGCCCAGCGATCAAAGTCTTCGGGGTGGCCGCGGTGATACGCCATGGCGTTGATCGAAGAGCTGCCGCCCAGGGTCTTGCCCCGTGGCTGATACCCGACACGGCCGTTCAAGCCCGGTTGCGGCACGGTCTGATACTGCCAGTTGTTGATCGAGGTCGGCACCATCGCCGCGACACCGGCCGGCATGTGCACCAGCGGGTTGGTGTCAGGGCCGCCGGCTTCGAGCAGGCACACCGAAATACTCGGGTCCTCTGACAGCCGACTGGCGACTACACAGCCTGCAGCACCTGCGCCGACCACGATGTAATCGAATTCTGTGTTCAGGTTCATGCGTATTCTTCTCTTTATTCGAGGCATAACTTGAGCGCATTGTGGGCACCTGGCCGGTTCGTCACTGGTCAATTGAATGAATTCGCAGGTCAGCGGGGCAGGTGACTATCGCGCCAAGCATCGGAACATCGAGGCCAGGTCCCTGATGGATCATTGACCGATGCATGATCGGGCGCGAGTATCGGCGTTCGCATACCCATAAGGCAGGCACATGTCAGGTTCGAAAACGCAGGCGCCAGGCGACGAAATCTCGTTGTTCGAAGAGGCGTTACAGCCCACCACCATCAGCAGTTATACCGTGGCTATCGCGCAGGCACTGGAGGCCAGTGGCGTGGACAGCAAGCGGATTTTTGCCGCCATGGGCATTCCACTGGGCGTCGCTACCGATCCGATGACCCGCTTGCCTGCGGCAACGATGACGCGTCTGTATCAAGCCTGCGTGGATGTGACCCACAACCCGTATTTCGGGTTGACCGTGGCCAAGCATATCCATCTGACGCACTTGCATGCCTTGGGGTACTCGCTGGCAGCCAGTGGCACGCTGATGGACTTCTGCCGACGGCTGGAGCGCTACTTCCGCCTGGTGTCCCAGGTCGCCAAGGCCAGTCTCAGTCAGGACGACTCGCACGTCCTGATGCGATTCGATCACCTGCTGGAACTGAGCGGTGAGACAGAAGATGCGTTTTTCGGCTTTCTGATTCGAACCATGCGCCTGCTCTACAAGCAGGAGTTCAAGCCGGTACGCGTGGAGTTGTGCCGGCCGATGCCCCACGAGGGGGCCGCACCGTATGAAGCCTTGTTCAGGTCACCGGTGTTGTTCGGTCAGGCCTCAGGCCTGCTGGTGTTCGACAAGGCTGACGTGATGCAGGTGCTCAGCGGCTCCTGCCCGGAACTGGCGCAGGTCAACGACAACATCATCATCAGTTATCTGGCGCGCCTGGATAAAAGTGACGTGATCACGGGCGTGACCCAGAAGATCATCGAGTTCCTTCCGGACGGCGACTGCACGCGGGACAAAGTTGCCAGTGCCTTGTGCATGAGCCCGACCAAGCTGCAACTGAAACTGTCCCAACGCGGCACCCATTTCCAGCAACTGCTCGATGACACGCGCAAGGAGCTGGCCTGCAGCTACCTGAGCCAGGCTTCGCGGCCGGTCACGGAGATCACCTTTTTGCTGGGCTTCAGCGATACCAGCAACTTCACCCGCGCGTTCAAGCGTTGGACCGGGTTGTCGCCGACGGATTTTCGGCAGCAGGGGTGAGGGTCAAGATCAAAAGATCGCAGCCTTCGGCAGCTCCTACAGGGAATTTGTGTACGCCACGAATTCATGACCGTACGCGATCAATGTAGGAGCTGCCGAAGGCTGCGATCTTTTGACTTTGCTTTTCTAAACCCAAATGGCATCCCACAAAGGGTAATCGCCTACACGCTTCACCACCCCCGCACGTATCGGGTTCATGATTATGTAACGCGCAGCATCCTTCAAATCCTCATCCCGCCGCAGAGCCCGATCGTAATAACCCCGCTGCCATAACCGGCCTCGTTCAATCGAGCGACTGCTACGGGATTTGATACGGCACATCAGCTCGGCCAACGTGCCTTGCTTCAATTCGACCAGCCAATGCAGGTGATCGGGCATCACAACCCAAGCCATCGAAGTGACCATTGCGGCCGCTTCTGCACTGCGAAGCTGTTCGACCAGCAAGCGGCCCACCCGCCAATCGGCAAAGACCGGTTGTCGCTGACAGGTGACAGCCGTCAGCAAATAAATACGACCCGACTCACAAACCCGACCCTTGCGCAGATGACATCCGTTTGCAGCGACAGGCATTCCATTGCCCTCCATGAAGGTGTTGTCGGACGAACGTTAGCTGCTGTTTTACACATCGGAACGACCAAGCATTTTCAAACTATGTCGAGACCCCCTGTAGGAGCTGCCGAAGGCTGCGATCTTTTGATCTTAAAAAATCAAAATCAAAAGATCGTCCGAACGCGGCCCGAGCCTTCGGCAGCTCCTACAAAAGCAAAAGGGGCACTTTGTCGCCCCCACGTTGTGTTGACC
>NZ_JBWKZB010000101.1:0-5412 GCF_059424105.1 Pseudomonas sp. GW456-E7
GCCTTCGCAAAGCCCTTGATCAGCCGCTCGGAGTAGTGCCAGTGGGTGGTGACGCGATAGCCGTCGAGCAAGCCCGCTCCCACAAAAGACATGCCATTCATCAGGGCCGAATATCGGGACAGAATAGCTGATTCGCGCTCATAAACTGTCAACCATAACGAGACAGTATTTCAGTTTTCACCTACTTATTGCACAAACGAGTAAACATTAACCTTCTCCTCACTCGGACGAATTCACGTCCCCACAGGAGATTTCATCATGCTGACTCTTCGCAAAGCCTCGGATCGTGGCCTGGCCAATCACGGCTGGCTGAAGTCATTCCACACCTTTTCCTTCGCCAACTACCGCAACCCGAAAGAGCAGGGTTTTTCCGACCTGTTGGTGATCAACGACGACCGCGTCGCCGCCGGCAAAGGCTTCGGCCAGCACCCGCACCGCGACATGGAGATCTTCTCCTATGTGCTTGAGGGTGCCCTGGAACACAAGGACACCCTGGGCACCGGGTCGGTGATCCGCCCCGGCGATGTGCAACTGATGAGCGCTGGCAGCGGCGTGGCCCACAGTGAGTTCAACCACTCCAGCACGCGGCCGGTGCACTTTCTGCAGATCTGGATCGTGCCCGACGTCAGCGGCGCCAAACCGCGCTATCAGCAGGAGCACTTCAGCACCGGGAAAAAACGCGGGCGCCTGCAGCTGATCATCTCGCCGGACGGCACCAAGGGTTCGCTCAAGGTGCGCCAGGATGCACGGGTGTATGCCGGCCTGATCGACGGCCAGGAAAGCGCCACCCTGGAACTGGCCGCCAACCGTTATGCCTACGTGCACGTGGCCCGGGGCAGCGTCGAACTCAACGGCGTGTTGTTGCAGGAGGGCGACGGTGTGCGGATCCGTGATGAACAGGCACTGACCTTGAGCAACGGCGTGGACGCTGAAGTATTGGTCTTCGACCTGCGCCCGCAGGAACTGCCGGAAATGCCATGACATCCCTCTGTGGGAGCGAGCCTGCTCGCGAAGGCGGAGTGTCAGACGACATCACTGTTGAATGACCTATCGCTTTCGCGAGCAGGCTCGCTCCCACAGTCTCCCTGATAACGGGCCCGATAGCGCCCCGGACTTTCCCCGGTCCACTTCTTGAACGCCCGATGGAAGGCGCTCGGCTCCTGGAAGCCCAGTTGCTCGGCGATATCGCTGATGCTCGCGTCGCTCTGACGCAATTGCTCAAAGGCCACGCCACGGCGAACTTCGTCCTTGATCTCCTGATAGGAACAGCCTTCGCGCTCCAGTTTGCGGCGGAAGGTGCTGGGACTCAGGTGCTGTTCCAGGGCAAAGGCCTGCAACGTCGGCCATTCACTGTAGTGACTGCCGCGCAAGCGCTGATGAACCTGTGATGCCAGGCCATGCTGGTTACGGAAGCGGATCACCAGCCATTGCGGCGCGGTGCGCAGGAACACTTTCAGCGACGCCAGGTCCTGGACCACCGGCAGGCGCAGGTAATGGCTGGCAAATTCGATTTCAGTGCGCTCGGCACCGAAGGTCAGGTTGGGCCCCCAAAGCAGGCGGTCGTCACTCAGCGACAGGCGCGAGTGGCGGAAGTCCGCACGGTCAATGGGAATGCGCCGCCCGCCCAGCCAGCACAGCAGACTGATCATCAACACCAGGAAGGTTTCTTCACCAAACCGGCTGGCATCGCTGTCCTTCGAACGGGTCTGCAGGCTGATGACCGCACGTTTGCCCCGCACGGCCAGCGAGCCACGAAAGTCGCGCAGGAACAGCCCGAAGTTGGCCAGGCACTGACGCATGGCCTTGTGCAGATCGGGTTCCTGAATCAGGGCGCGGCAAATCAGGGCGAAACTGCCCGGCGGCATGCCGTGGGAATCGAGCCCGAAAAATTCGTCGTCGAGCTCGCGGATCTGAATCAGCCACAACGCCGCAAACGCGCTGGCCGGCACCCGCGCCGTGGGTTGTTGCATGACCGCCGGATCAATGCCCGCCTGTTCGAGCACGGCCGTCACGCGCTGCGGATCGTCCCTCAGCCCATGGATCATTGCCTGCACGAAATAGGCGGCAACCGAGTCCTTTTCCCGCATTGGTTCGCTTCTCTCTCATCACCCGAATGGCAAAAAACATCAGTGCCGTTGAACAGTTTTGGCATAGGACAACCGCCCTGCCGGCTCTAGACTCGCGGCAATAGTACGCCTTCGGCCGCAGTCGCGGCCAAGGTATCGCAGGGTTTGATCGAAGGACGGAAAATGAATCTGCAAAACATCGGGGTAATCGGCGCGGGCACCATGGGCAACGGCATCGCACAAGTCTGTGCCTTGGCCGGTTTCAACGTGACCCTGCTCGACATTTCTGAAAGCGCTTTGCAAAAAGCCGTCGCAACGGTCGGTAAAAACCTGGATCGGCAGATCGCCAAGGAAACCCTGACGCCAGAGCAGAAGCAGGCCACCCTCGACAAAATCCGCACCAGCACCGATTACAGCGTCCTGCGCGACGCGCAACTGGTCATCGAAGCGGCCACTGAGAATCTCGACCTGAAACTGCGTGTGCTGCAACAGATCGCCGCGCAAGTCAGCAGCGAATGCGTCATTGCCTCCAACACCTCGTCGCTGTCGATCACCCAACTGGCCGCCAGTGTCAGCCAGCCAGAGCGCTTCATCGGCCTGCACTTCTTCAACCCGGTGCCGGTAATGGGCCTGATCGAAGTCATCCGCGGCCTGCAAACCAGTGACGCGACCCACCAACTGGCGCTGGACATGGCGACCACCCTCGGCAAAACCGCGATCACCGCCGGCAACCGTCCGGGCTTCGTGGTCAACCGGATCCTGGTGCCGATGATCAACGAGGCGATCCTGGTGTTCCAGGAGGGCCTGGCCAGCGCCGAAGACATCGACGCCGGCATGCGCCTGGGCTGCAACCAGCCTATCGGCCCGTTGGCCCTGGCGGACCTGATTGGCCTGGATACCCTGTTGTCGATCCTCGAAGCCTTCTATGACGGATTCAACGACAGCAAATATCGCCCGGCGCCATTGCTCAAGGAAATGGTCGCTGCCGGTTACCTGGGGCGCAAGACGGGGCGCGGCTTCCATGCCTATGCCTGAGCGTTGCTCGCGCTTTGCCGAGTACCGGGACAAGGTCCTGGAGCTGTTTGCCTGCAAGGGGTTCGGCCAGGTCGGCATGCGTGAGCTCGCGACGTGCCTGGGGCTCTCCCCTGGCTCGCTGTATCACCATTACCCCAGCAAACAGCATCTGCTGCTGGACCTGATCGAGGAGTTCTACGAGGAGCTGCTGGCCACTCTGGGGCGCATCCAGCAAAAAGCGCCCGGCAAACGCGACAAACTCAACAGCCTGATCCGCGCCCATCTGAATCTGCACCGGGAGATGCCTTGGCATTTCCGCCTGGTGGAGCGCGATAGCGGTTGCCTGAACGAAGAGCAACAGGCTCGGGTCCGGCAACTGCGCGAGCAATACGAACGCACGTTGCTGAAGATGCTGGGCGCGAAGTCCCGTTTCAGCGAGCAAGGCCTGCTGGCCGCCGGGCATGCCATTGGTGCGCTGCTCAACAGCGCCCCCAGCTGGCTGACGCCCCATGTGCTGGACGAGCAGGAACGTGAGGAGCTGCTGGAAAGCATGGTCAGCGGCGCCATCGAACGTGTGCTGGCGCCGCGGCGTGTGCCGGAGGCGATAAGCCTCGCCCGTCCTATGGAAAAAACATCTAAAGAAACACAAGCTCCGACAAAGATTTAGCGCTTTGCTTGTCGGCTCGACACAATCGGAATTCGCCGAAAAAACCGGCGTCCAAACCGTTGTGTGTACATGAGCACCTGGAGCCGACCATGAAAATCAATCCCTACCTTATCTTCAACGGCGACTGCAAAGACGCCTTCACGTTCTACGCGAAGTGCCTGCAAGGCCAGATCGAAGCCATGCTGACCTTTGGTGAAACCCCTGCGGGTGAGCATTTCCCCAAGGGGCTGCACAACCTGATCATCCATACCCGCCTGATCGTGGGCGATCAGGCGATCATGGGGTCGGACACCACACCGGATCGCCCCGTCGATAAAATGAGTGCCTGCTCGATTTCACTCAACGTCGACAGCATTGCCGAGGCCGAACGGGTGTTCAATGCACTGGCAGACGGTGGCACTGTGCAGATGCCCCTGGAGACCACGTTCTGGGCGGCGCGCTTCGGCATGCTGGTCGACCGTTTTGGTGTGTCGTGGATGGTCAATTGCGAAAAGGATCAGTGAAGGGCCTTTGTCGAATGACAGAAACGAAGGCACAAGTAAGCCCAACCTGAAAAGGTTGGGCTTTCTGGCAACTCCCGGCCTGTCTGCTACCGTCAACTTGCCACATCGATAGCAGCGGACCAGAGGAGCTAACCCGCTATGCCAGCCCATGACCTGTCCTGGCCCAGCCGTTTCAAACGCTTGCTCCTGGAGCCTATGCCAACGGACCGCTGTGGGCTCGCGACGTGACGACCATCGAGGGACGCAAGCTCAAAGGCATCGTGATCAAGTACCGGTAGATCTCTCCCCGCGGAAGGCAGCGTCAACGGAGATTGAATTTGAATGACCTGGTGATCGCCCTCATCGTTTTTGCCTGCCTGTTCGCCAGCGCACTGCTGGGTTCGTACGTGAGGGAGCGGTTACCGAGCCAACATCTGAGCGATGACTCCGTGGCGGTGTTGAAGCTGGCCACCGGCCTCATCGCAACGATGTCGGCGCTGGTCCTCGGTTTGCTCGTTTCCTCAGCCAAAAACACCTTCGATACGGCCAATGCGGAGCTGGAGGGCGCGGCGGCGAAAGTGATTCAATTCGACCGCTTGCTGGCCCGCTATGGCCCCGATACCCAGGGCATCCGTACCGAACTCAAGCACAACTTCGCCGAAGTCACCCAAGTGCTCGCGACCCGCGATCGCCGTCAGATTGCAAAACTCGACAGCCCCGAAGTGATCCATCGCTCCGAAGGCCTGCAACGCCAGGTGGAGTTACTCTCTCCCGTTAACGATGATCAGCGCTCGCTCAAAGCCAAGGCATTGCAAGACATGGACGCCGTGTTTGCCGCCCGCTGGCTGACCCTGCTGCAGTCCAATCAATCGATCCCACCGGTGATGCTGGTGATCCTGGTGACGTGGCTGGGGATTATCTTTGGCTCGTTCGGCCTGTTTGCACCACGCAACGGGACCATTGTCGTCGTATTGCTGATGTGTGCCCTGTCGACGGGGGCAACCATCTTGCTGGTGGAGGAACTCAATCGACCGCTTGATGGTTTTATCTGTGTGTCGCTGGACCCGCTGGAGCACACATTGGAGCGGTTGGGGCAGTAGTTTGAATTTCCTGCGGACAAAAACAAAACCCCAACTGCTTTCGCAATTGGGGTTTCGGAATTTAATCTTGACGATGACCTACT
>NZ_JBWKZB010000102.1:0-5022 GCF_059424105.1 Pseudomonas sp. GW456-E7
ACCACTACGCTGACCACCAGATCACCGTTGTCGTAGATATGCACGGTGCTGCCTGGCTCACCTTTACCCGACAGGGTCGGGGTGGTGTCGTCGGTCGACTCGCCGCTGTTGATCGGGCCTTGTACGGCGCCTGCATTGTCGAGGGTCGACTCGATGCCTGGCGCGACAGGTACTACGGTGTCGATGGTAATAGCATGGATTGCAGTCTCCAGACTCACGTTGCCCGCGGCGTTAGTGGCAGTGGCGGTGAATGTGTGCAGACCATCGGCCAGAGCGATTTCCGGGGTGAAGCTCCAGAGACCTGCGGCGTCAGACATCACAGTACCCAGCAGAATGCCGTTACTGTAAATCGAAATGGTCGAGCGAGGTGCGGCAGTACCTTCGATGGTCGGACGGGCGTCGTCGGTAATGGCGTTTTCTTGCAGGATACCCTGAGTCGAACCGACATCATCCTTCACTGCGGTGATGACCGGCATCGGTGGCAGGCCAAGCATTACGGTCAATTCCAGGGGAGCGGAAGGCGCCGATACGAGACCCGCGCGGTCGGTCGCTGTCGCCGTGAAGGAGTGCGTACCCTCCACCAGCGGCTGCGCCGGGGTAAACGTCCAGTTACCATTGGCATCGGCAGTGACGGTGCCAATTTGACTGGCGCCATCAAAAATCTTGACGGTGCTGTGGGCTTCAGCCTTACCGTTAAGCACCGGGGTGACATCATCGGTGCTTCCACCGCTCAGGAGCGAGCCGGTGACCGCGCCGACGTCGTCCACCGCCTCGACGATTTGCGGCTTCTCGGGCGGCACGGTATCGATGATGATCTTGTACTCACGGGACATCAGGCCGCTGTTACCGGAGGCGTCCTGAGCAACCACCTTGAAGGAGTACTCACCATCGGTCAGCGGCGGGTTGAACCGGGAAAAACTCCAGTTACCAGTAGCGCTAGCGATAGTTGCGCCGATTTCGGCATTACCCCTGTAAATGGTGACCAAGGTGCTGGCCTCGGCCTTGCCGACCAGCGTTGGTGTGTTGTCGGTGGTGTAGCCACCATTGGCGACAGTTGAGGCAGTGCCGGTATGGTCCTGGGTGACCTGAGTGATCGAAGCACGCGCCGGAGCAAGGGTGTCGATGACCAATCCGATGACGGCCGAAGTATCCTGGGTTGCCACATCGCGTACGGAGAAGAATTGTGCCCCGTCTCCCAATCCTTCCTCCGGTTGAGCGGACCAGTTACCTTCTTCATCGACCTTGAAAGTCAGCACAGGTACGCCGTTATGCAGGAGTTCCAGGGTCGCGTTAGGCTCACCGACACCCTTGAACACCGGAAGCTTGTCATCGATGATCGGTAAAGCCTGGGTCGACCCCAGCTCAATCTCACCGGTGCTACCGCCGACATTGTCCTGGACCGAGGTAATCTGAGGGGAAATGGCGAATTCATTGAACGCACTCACACTCATCAGGCGTGGCCCGACCAGAGTTGCGTCCTCCTGAGCAATAGGCGCGTCAGCCTCAACGGGCTCGACGACATCGGCATTGAGCACTGCGAGCCGCTGTTCAATGGCCTCAAAGGTTGCCGAACGCTGAATGGCGGTCAGGAACTCCGATTCGTCCTGGTCTTGCTGGCGCCCCAGACTGGTGCTGATCCACTCCACAGCCCCCTGTGCAACGTCACTGCGAGCAACGAGGTGTTGATGGTACTCGCCACTACTGGTCAAGCTATAGATGCCGTTATCGCCCAGATAGAAGTCCTTTAACACTACATCGATGGACTTCTGCGGGTCGGTGTACAAGCGCAAGTTTAAGTCGTTATCAAGGCGCTGCGCAGTAACGGCTTCGCCAAGAAGCGCATTCTGTTGTTCGGTAAAGATATAGCGTCCACTTTCAACTGCAGGAATGGTCAAACTTGAACTTTCCTGCTCATCGAACGGAAAGAAGTACAGCATATTTTGCTTATTGAGAAAGGCGAATTTCATTTGAAATGACCAAAGTTAGAACAACAATATCAAGTGCAAGACAAAACCGACGGCCTGCCTTACGCCATTCAACAGCGAAATCCCAGCTCTAAGTCTGATGCGCTGGCAGATCTCCCAGACGACGCGGGAGCGCTCGCCTGACCGAGTTACATTTATCTTTTATTCACTCTGCACAGACTTTGGCTGCCAAGAAGCGAGCGCCCCGCACAGCCAGTTAATGGATTCATTAACCAACCTTAGTGTGACTCTCATCCACTGAATCAAACATAGGATTAGTCCTAAAGGCGCTTTAAGTTTGGAAAAAGTTGCGTTTACGAACGCCCGGAAAGAGACAAAAAAAAGGGCTGCAGAGCAGCCCCAAAAGGAAGAATTAATAACAGCGTGCTGATCCGCCGCGAAGCAGGTGGTAATGACCACCAACCTCGCGCAAGGCCACGGCGAATCGCCGTGGCTGAAGCCGGATGATCAGTGAGCGCGTTATTGGAGTTGCACCATGACCCCGTCCTGCACCAGTAACTGCGCGTCCAACGCGGTGTGTTGGTAAACCTCGTAGACAATGCCCGAAGCCGTCAGTTGGCCAAGCGCCTCCCAGTCGCCGACATCCATGCCGTTAGGCAGCAGGTCGTTGAGCAACACCACGTCACCAACGTTCCCCTTCACCGCGAGCTGCGTGCAGTCATCGGTGTTGAACGCACGATGGTTACCCAACTCGAGCACATCGCCCAGGGAGACCTTCACGGTGTTGTCGCCGGTACCGGTGAGGTCGATGACCTCGATCGAACTCAGGCGCGCTATCACGGACGACAAGTCCAAGAACTGATCGGCACCAAGCAGGTTCAGGGCGTCTACGCCGCGGTTGCCGTCGATCCGGTCGATCTGGCCCAGTACGCTGACATCATGAACGGAGAACAGATCGTCACGGCGCAGCCCATAGACCTCGGTGATTTCTCCGGTCAGAACAGTAGTGACCCCAACCGGAGCTTGGCCAATAGTGACAAAGTCGGACACATTACCGCCCTGGGTGACGACCGCAGCGCTGGCGGAACCGATCGAACCTACCTCCAACTTGGCGAAGCCGGCAGCGACGTCTTCCTGAGTCAGCGTATATTCGAAGCGATGCGCACCATTGTCAGCGACCACGGCAATACGCTCACCCACCCGGACATGGGACGGATCGAACCCCACCTGCAAGTGGGTATCCATCAACTCTATCGAGGCCAGTGCACGCGGCACCATGACGTCCAGCAGCACAGCCTGCTGAGTGACGGTACCAGAAGCACCGAACTGATCGACTACCCTGGTCTGGATCACCCAACTACTGGAGATATGGGCACTGCGATCCTGTATGACCCAGCTGGTGCCGTCGACCAAGGCATCAAACCAGGTTTTTCCGCCGTCATGGGAAACCTGCAGTTTCAGTCCAGGCGTCAACTCAGCACTCAGCACGCCTTGCAGCAGTCGTCCGTAGGATCCGTTATTGGTGATGAAATCGTTACCGTCATGTCCCGAGTCCTTGCCCATATGCGACAGGTAGGCGACCTGGGTCGGGCCGGTTTTGATAACCAGATCAATCGGGTCGGATACCGGGCTGCGTTCACCACCCTGGCTCACGACGACTGCGCTGAAACTGTATTCACCATCAGCCAATGGCGTCTCTGGCGTGAAGCTCCACTCGCCTGAACCAGACGCCGTGACACGACCAATCTCGAAGCCCTTGTCCTCGACGACCACCGTACTGCCCGCTTCAGCCTTGCCGCTGAGAGTCGGTTGGTTGTCATCAGTGGTATCGCCGGAGATCAGGTTGCCTTTCTGCGCACCCTGGTCGTCATAGACCGACTCGATGCTTGGTTTGGTAGCTGCCGAGGTGGTGACGATCACCACATAAGCATCGGAAGTCGCAGACCTGTTGCCAGCCCGGTCTTCGCTGACCACGGTGAAGCTATGCTCGCCTACAGTCAGCGCTACGTCCGGGACGAAGCTCCAGTTGCCATTGCTATCCACCCCTACACTGCCCAACAGGCCAGCATTGTCGGAGATATGTACGGTGCTGCCTGGCTCCCCCCTGCCCGTCAGGGTCGGGGCAGTGTCGTCGGTCGAGCCGCCATTGCCGACCGGACCTTGCAGGTCGCCGACATCGTCGGTGACCGCATCGATGCCAGGCTTGATCGGGGCTGCAGTGTCGACGATGACCACGTACGCAGCGGATGGCTCGGAGGCGTTGCCGGCTTTGTCTTCATTGACCACGGTAAAGCTGTGCTTGCCTTCGGCCAGTGCTACGTCCGGGGTGAAGCTCCAGTTGCCGGCAGCGTCCACCGGCACACGACCGATCTCGACACCGTTGTCGAAAATCACCACTTCGCTGTTAGCTTCAGCCTTGCCGCCGAGGGTCGGCTTGGCGTCATCGGTGGTATCACCGGCGAGCAGATTGCTTTGCTTGTCACCCTGGTCGTCGAATACCGACTCGATGCTTGGCTTGCCTGGCACCATAGTATCGACGATGAGCACATACTCATCCGATGGCTCCGACGCATTACCCGCCGGGTCAGTGATGACCACTTCGAACACGTGCTCGCCTTCGGCCAGCGGTTCTTCAGGGGTGAATGCCCACTTGCCGTCTTCGCCGATCTGCACTTCGCCAATGACATTGCCATTGTCGATGATGGTGACCTTCTCGCCTGGAGTACCCTCACCGCTCAGGGTCGGTTGGGTATCATCGGTGCTTTCACCGCTTGCAATCGGACCCTGACCGTCGGCAACGCCACTCACGCCCGGTTTTTCCGGAGCCACGGTGTCGACGGTCAAGGCGAAGATCGCAGTCGGCGCACTTTCGCCCTTGGCGTCGGTGGTCACAGTTGCGGTCAGCTCGTGCACACCGTTGCCCAGTTCAGGCACGATGAAGCTCCAGTTGCCCGATACATCAGCCACGACCGAACCCAGCAACATACCGGCGTCATAGAGCTTGACGGTGCCGCCTGCCATGGCTTTGCCGCTGAGGGTTGGCGTGGTGTCGTCAGTGACGCCACCCTTGCTCAGGTTGCCTTGTTTACTACCAACG
>NZ_JBWKZB010000103.1:0-5000 GCF_059424105.1 Pseudomonas sp. GW456-E7
GCCCGCGGCATTGGTGGCAATGGCAGTGAGGTTGTGCAGGCCATCCGCCAGGGCGGCTTGCGGGGTGAAGCTCCAGTGACCTGCCTCATCAGCCTCAACGGTGCCCAGCAGGGTGCCGTTGCTGTAGATCGAAATGGTCGAGCGAGCCGCGGCAGTACCTTCGATGCTCGGACGGGTATCGTCGGTACTGGCGTTTTTTTGCAGGATGCCCTGAATCGAACCGACACCATCCTTTACCGCGGTGATGATCGGCATCGATGGCAGGCCAAGCATTACGGTCAAATCCAGGGGCGCGGAAGGCGCCGATACGAGACCCAAGCGGTCAGTCGCCGTCACCGTGAAGCTGTGCGCACCTTCTGCCAGGGACTGTTCCGGGGTAAACGTCCAATTACCATTGACATCGGCAGTGACGCTAGCGATTTGACTGTCTCGATCAAAAATCTTGACCGTGCTATGGGCTTCAGCCTTGCCTTTGAGTGTCGGGGCGGTATCGTCGGTAATTGCACCGTGCAGGAGCGGACCAGTAGCCGAGCCGACATCGTCCAGCACTTCGACGATCTGCGGCTGCTCGGGTACCATGGTATCGATGATGACCTTGTACACTTGCGAAGGGAGGCTTACGTTGCCGGAGGCGTCCTGAGCGAGCACCTTGAATACATACTCACCATCGGGCAGCGGCGGATTGATCCGGGTAAAACGCCAGACACCCTGGGCGTTGGCGATGGTTGCGCCGAGCTCCACATCACCGTTGTAAATAGTGATCAGGCTGCTGGCTTCGGCCTTGCCCGTCAGCGTTGGCGTGTTGTCGGCGGTGTAGCCGCCATTGCTGACAGCTGAGGCAATGCCAGTATGGTCCTGAATGACCTGAGTGATCATGGCGCGCTGTGGAGCGACAGTATCGATAATCAGCACAACCGAGTCCGACACCTGCCCGGTTGCCACATCGCGCACGGAGAAGAACTGCGCCCCCTCTCCCAGTGTATCTTCCAGTTGAATGGACCAATGACCTTGCGCATCGACTTTGACGGTGAGAATAGGCTCCCCGCCGTGCAGGATTTCCAAGGTGGAGTTGGGCTCACCGCTACCCTCGAACACTGGCAGCCGGTCATCGATGATCGCAATACCCTGCTGGGTATTCAGTTGAATCGACCCGGTCGTGCTGCCGGCATTGTCATAGATCGCAGTAATTTCAGGGTAAACGGTGAACGCGCTTGCACTCATCAGCCGAGGCCCAACCAGAGTCGCGCCCTCCTGAGCAACAGGCGCGTCAGCCTCAACAGACGCAACATCGGCATTGAGCATTGCGAGCTGCTGTTCAATAGCCTCAAAGGTTGCCGCACGCTGAATGGCGGTGAGGAACTCCGATTCGTCCTGGTTTTGCTGGTGTCCCAGGCTGGTGCTCATCCACTCCACAGCCCCCTGTGCAACGTCACTACGAGCAAGGAGGTGCTGATTGTACTCACCACTGCTGGTCAGGCTGTAGATGCCGTTATCGCCCAGGAAGAAGTCCTTTAGCACGATATCGAAGGGCTTCTGCGGGTCGGTGTACAGGCGCAAGTTCAGGTCGTTATCAAGACGCTGCGCAGTAACGGCTTCGCCAAGAAGCGCATTCTGTTGTTCAGTAAAGATATAGCGCCCACTTTCAACTGCAGGAATGGTCAAACTTGAACTTTCCAGCTCATCGAACGGAAAGAAGTACAGCATATTTTGCTTATTGAGAAAGGCGAATTTCATTTGAAATGACCAAAGTTAGAACAACAATATCAAGCGCAAGACAAACCCGAGAGCCTGTCCTACGCCATTCAACAGCGAAATCCCAGCTCAAGCCAGGTGTGCTGGCAAATCTCACAGACGACGCGGGAACGCTCGACTGACTGAGTTATTTCAATCTTCTATATTCACTCTGCGCAGACTTTGACTGCCACGAACCGAACGCCCCGCACAGCCAATTAATGAATTCAATTAATGGGTTCATTAACAATTCGAGTATGATTTCCCCTTACCGAATCAAACATAGGATCAGTCCCAAAAGGCGCTTCAGACCTGGAAAACGTTGAGTGACAGATTCCTAGACGGCGCCCACAAAAAAAAAGGGCTGCAGAGCAGCCCAAAAGGGAAGAATTATTGAATCTGCGTTGATCCGCTGCGACTCAGGCCGCAATCACAGCCGGCCTGGCGCAAGGCCACGGCGAAACACCGTGGCTATACCCGGATGAGCACTGGGCAGGTTATTGGAATTGCACCATTACCCCCTGCTGTACCAGGAGTTCCGCGTCCAATCCGGTGTGCTGGTAAACCTCGTAGACAACACCAGCACTGGTCACCTGACCAAGCGCTTCCCAATCACCGACATCCATACCTTTAGGCAGCAGGTCGCTCAGCAACACCTTGTCACCAACGTTACCCTTCACCGCGAGCTGCACGCAGTCATCGGAGATAAACGCACGATGGTTACCCAACTCGAGCACATCGCCCAAGGCGAGTTTCACGGTGTTGTCGCCAGTGCCGGTTAGGTCGATGACCTCGATCGAACTCAGGTGCCCTTTCACGGCCGACAAGTCCAGGACCTGATTGGCGCCAAGCAGGCGCAGGCTGTCTACACCGCCGCTACCTTCGACCCGGTGGATCTGATCCAGCACGCTGACATCATGAACGGAGAACACGTTATCGCGGCTTTGACCATAGACCTCGGTGACATCCCCGGTCAGCACAGTGTTCGCGGCCGGAGCGGCGTCGGTGTCGATAAACCCGGACGAGTTACCGGCCTTATCCACCAAAGCAGCACTTGCGGAACTAATCGAGCCCACGTCAAGCTTGACGAAACCGGCAGCAATATCCTGCTGAGTCAGCGTGTGCTCGAAGCGACGTTCGCCGCCATCAGCAATCACTGCAACTCGATCACCCACAGAAATGAAGGCCGAATCGAAACCTACCTGCAGGTGGGCACCCGCCAGCTGTACCGAAGACGGTGCGCGTGGCGCAGCCGTATCCATGATCACAGCCTGTTTCATGACGTAACCAACAGTACCGGACTGATCGACTACCCGGGTCTGGATTACCCAGCCTCCAGTATGGACACTGCGATCCTGAATGACCCAATCAGTGCCCTCGACCAGGGCATCAAACCAGTTTTTACCGCCATCCGAGGAAACCTGCAGCTTCTGGGTTTCCGTCAACTCAGCATTCAGCACACCTTGCAGCAGTCGCCCATAGGAACCGTTGTTGGTGATGAAATCGCTACCGCTCTGCCCCGAGTCCTTGCCCATCTGCAACAGTCGGGCAACCTGGGTCGGGCCATTACCGGTGTAGATGACTAGGTCAATCGAATCCGAAACAGGGCTGCGTTCGCCAGTCTGGCTCACGGCGACGGCACTGAACCTGTACTCGCCATCAGCCAATGCTGCTTCTGGAGTGAAGCTCCAGCTGCCTGATTCATCCGCGGTTACGCGACCAATCTCGACACCTTTGTTCTCAATGACCACGGTTCGGCCCGCTTCAGCCTTGCCGTTGAGGGTCGGCCGGGTGTCATCGGTGGTGTCACCAGTCATCAGGCTGCCTTGCTTGGCACCCTGGTCGTCGTAGACCGACTCGATGCTCGGCTTGAGTGGCGGCGCGATATCGATAAGAACTACGTACGCAGCAGTCGGCTCGGAGGCGTTGCCAGCCAGGTCTTCGCTGACTACCGTGAAGCTGTGCTCGCCTTCGGCCAGTGCTACGTCCGGAGTGAAGCTCCAGTTGCCAGCGGCATCTACCGACGCACGGCCGATCTCGATACCCTTGTCGAAAATCACCACTTTGCCGTTCGCTTCAGCCTTGCCGCTAAAGGTCGGCCGGGTGTCGTCGGTGGCTTCACCGGACTTCACGACACCTTGCTTGACACCCTGGTCGTCGTAGACCGAATCGATGCTTGGCGCAGTCGGTGCGACCGTGTCAACGATGACCACGAACTCTTCCGATGGCGCGGAGGGGTTGCCCGCCGGGTCCGTGATGACCACTTCGAAGACGTGTTCACCTTCAGCCAGTGGTTCCTCAGGGGTGAATTCCCACTTGCCGTCTTCGCCGATCTCCACCTCGCCAATGACATTGCCATTGTCGATGATGGTCACGGTGTCACCCGGGTTACCTTCGCCGCTAAGGGTCGGCTGGTTGTTGTCGGTGCTGTCTCCACTTTCAAGCGGACCCTTGCCGTCGTCAATGCCACCCACACTAGGTTGTTCCGGAGCGATGGTGTCGATGATCACCACGTACGCAGCGGATGGCTCAGACTTGTTGCCAGCCTGGTCTTCGTTGACCACGGTGAAACTGTGCTCGCCTTCGGCCAACGCTGCGTCCGGGGTGAAGCTCCAGTTACCAGCTGCGTCTGCTGACGCACGGCCGATTTCGACACCCTTGTCGAAAATCACCACCTGGCTGCTCGGTTCAGCCTTGCCGTTGAGGGTCGGCTGGGTGTCGTCGGTGGCTTCACCGGACATCACGATACCCTGCTTGTCACCCAGGTCGTCGTAGGCCGACTCGATGCTCGGCGCAACCGGCACAACAGTGTCGATGACCACGACGAATTCATCCGATGGCGCGGAGGGGTTGCCCGCCGGGTCAGTGATCACCACTTCGAAGACGTGTTCACCTTCGGCCAGTGGTTCCTCAGGGGTGAATGCCCACTTGCCGTCCTCACCGATCTGCACTTCGCCAATGACATTGCCATTGTCGATGATGGTCACGGTGTCACCCGGGTTACCTTCGCCGTTCAGGGTCGGCTGGGTGTCGTCGGTGCTTTCGCCGCTTGCAATCGGGCCCTGCTCGTCGGTCACGCCACCCACGCTCGGTTTTTCCGGCGCGACGGTGTCGACGATGACCACGAACTCTTCCGATGGCTCGGACGCGTTGCCCGCCGGGTCCGTGATGACCACTTCGAACACGTGTTCACCTTCGGCCAGCGGTGCTTCAGGAGTGAATGCCCACTTGCCGTCTTCACCGATCTGCACTTCACCAATGACATTGCC
>NZ_JBWKZB010000104.1:0-4886 GCF_059424105.1 Pseudomonas sp. GW456-E7
GTCAATTGAATATCTAAGTAATAGATAACATATAGAGATATTACCCGTTATATAGATATTCGATCCGGATCTAAGATGGGCTCTACCTCACGAGAGGACAGGAGTTCGCCATGACATGCGCCAATAGCATCAAGCCCGGAATCAAACCGTTCAGTCACCTGCAGCACCCACGCGAAGTGATCCGCCAGTTCACCCCCAACTGGTTCGCGGCCACCATGGGCACCGGTGTGCTGGCGTTGGCACTGGCGCAATTGCCGCTCGCCATGCCCGCCTTGCACGCCTTTGCCGAAGCCCTGTGGCTGTTCAACATCGCGTTGTTCCTGCTGTTTACGGCGCTGTACGCCGCGCGTTGGCTGCTGTTTTTCGACGAAGCACGACGGATCTTCGGCCACTCCACGGTCTCGATGTTTTTCGGCACCATTCCGATGGGCCTGGCGACCATCATCAACGGCTTCCTGGTGTTCGGCCTGCCGCGCTGGGGCGACGGTGTGATTCACCTCGCCGAAGTGCTGTGGTGGCTGGATGTGGCGATGTCGCTGGCCTGCGGCGTGCTGATTCCCTACATGATGTTCACGCGTCAGGAGCACAGCATCGACCAGATGACCGCCGTCTGGTTGTTGCCGGTGGTCGCGGCAGAAGTGGCGGCCGCCAGCGGTGGCCTGTTGGCGCCGCATTTGGCCGACGCTCACTCGCAACTGGTGGTGCTGGTGACCAGCTACGTGCTCTGGGCCTTCTCCCTGCCGGTGGCCTTCAGCATCCTGACCATTCTGTTGCTGCGCATGGCCCTGCATAAACTGCCCCACGAAAACATGGCCGCCTCGAGCTGGCTGGCCCTTGGCCCGATCGGCACAGGCGCGTTGGGCATGCTGGTACTGGGTGGCGATGCACCGCTGATTTTCGCGGCCAACGGTTTGCCGGGAGTCGGTGAGATTGCGGCGGGACTGGGCCTGGTGGCCGGTATCACCCTGTGGGGCTTCGGCCTGTGGTGGATGCTGATGGCGTTGCTGATCACTGTGCGCTACCTGCGTGCCGGCATCCCCTTCAATCTGGGCTGGTGGGGCTTCACCTTCCCGTTGGGCGTCTATTCTCTGGCGACGTTGAAGCTGGCCAGTATCTTGAACCTGACGTTTTTCAGTGTGTCTGGCTGTGTGCTGGTGGCGTTGCTGGCGGTGATGTGGCTGATCGTCGGCAAGCGCACGGTGCTGGGCGCCTGGCGTGGTGAACTGTTTGTCTCGCCATGCATTGCCGGTTTGAAGAAATAACCGGCAAAGATTAGGTAAGGTGTGGCCTGGATCGAGTTTCGATACTCCAATTACAGTATCCAGGCCACTCTCTACATAATCAGGGACACATGGAAGATGAGTCACCCCTCACAGTTCACCTTGTTGCGTACCCGGCGCTTCCTGCCGTTCTTCATTACCCAGTCCCTTGGGGCATTCAACGACAATGTGTTCAAGCAGTCGTTGATCCTGGCGATTTTGTACAAGCTGACCATCGAGGGTGACCGCTCTGTCTGGGTCAACCTGTGTGCGCTGCTGTTTATCCTGCCGTTTTTCCTGTTCTCCGCCCTGGCCGGGCAATTCGGGGAAAAGTTCGCCAAGGACGCGTTGATCCGCCTGATCAAGCTTGGGGAAATCGCCATCATGGCGGTCGGCGCGGTCGGCTTTATGTTCGATCACCTGTCGCTGATGCTGCTGGCGCTGTTCGCCATGGGCACCCATTCGGCGCTGTTCGGGCCGGTGAAGTACTCGATCCTGCCGCAGGCCCTGCGTGAGGAAGAACTGGTCGGCGGCAACGGCCTGGTGGAAATGGGCACCTTCCTGGCGATCCTCGCCGGCACCATTGGCGCCGGGGTCATGATGTCTTCGACGCATTACGCGCCGGTGGTGTCCACGGCGATCATCGGCATTGCCGTGCTCGGCTACCTGGCCAGCCGCAGCATTCCCCGGGCGGCGGCCGCCACGCCGCAAATGCGCCTGAACTGGAACATTTTCAGCCAGTCCTGGGCCACATTGAAACTGGGCCTGGGGCAAACACCGGCGGTGTCACGCTCGATTGTCGGCAACTCATGGTTCTGGTTTGTCGGGGCGATCTATCTGACGCAGATCCCGGCCTATGCCAAGGAATGGATGCACGGCGACGAAACCGTGGTGACGCTGATTCTGACGGTGTTCTCGGTCGGCATCGCATTGGGGTCGATGCTGTGCGAGAAGCTCTCCGGGCGCAAAGTCGAGATTGGCCTGGTGCCGTTCGGATCGTTTGGCCTGACCGTCTTCGGTCTGCTGCTGTGGTGGCATTCCGGTGGAATTCCGGACAGCGCCGTCGGCCATGGCTGGATCGACATCCTCGGTTTCGGCCACACCTGGCTGGTGTTGCTCGACATCCTCGGCCTGGGCGTCTTCGGCGGTTTCTACATTGTGCCGCTGTACGCGCTGATCCAGTCGCGCACAGCGGAGAACGAGCGGGCGCGGGTGATTGCCGCCAACAACATCCTCAACGCGCTGTTCATGGTGGTGTCGGCGATTGTCTCGATCGTCTTGCTGAGCGTGGTCAAGCTGTCGATCCCGCAGTTGTTCCTGGTCGTGTCGTTGCTGAACATCGGGGTCAACGCCTACATCTTCAGGATTGTCCCCGAGTTCACCATGCGTTTCATGATCTGGCTGCTCAGCCATTCCATGTATCGCGTCGAGCACCGCAACCTGGACCTGATTCCCGACGAAGGCGCGGCGCTGCTGGTGTGCAACCACGTGTCGTTCGTCGACGCCTTGCTGATTGGCGGCGCGGTACGTCGGCCGATTCGCTTTGTGATGTATTACAAGATCTACAACCTGCCAGTGCTGAACTTCATCTTCCGTACCGCGGGGACGATCCCGATTGCCGGGCGCCAGGAGGACATCCAGATTTATGAACAAGCCTTCACGCGCATTGCCCGGTATCTGAAGGACGGTGAGCTGGTGTGCATCTTCCCCGAGGGCAAATTGACCGCCGATGGCGAGATCAACGAGTTCAAGGGTGGCTTGACGCGGATTCTCGAGGAGACGCCGGTGCCGGTGATTCCGTTGGCCTTGCAGGGGTTGTGGGGGAGTTTCTTCAGCCGCGATCCGGGCAAGGGACTGTTTCATCGCCTGTGGTCGCGGGTGACATTAGTAGCAGGGCCGGCGGTGGCGGTTGAAGTGGCGCAGCCGGCGAAGTTGCAGGCGATGGTGGGTGAGTTGCGCGGGACAGTCAGATAGTCGGTGACAGTTCGGGCCTCTTCGCGAGCAAGCCCGCTCCCACAAGGATTGATGGTGTGCTCTATATGTGTGGGAGTACACGAAACCTGTGGGAGCGGGCTTGCTCGCGAAAGCGGTAGTGGCCTAAGCGCTGACCTTGAGCCCAACCAACCCGCTAATGATCAACGCCACACTCGCCAGCCGCACCAGCGCCATCGACTCGCCAAACAGAATGATCCCGGCGATCACGGTGCCGACGGCGCCGACACCGGTCCAGATCGCATAGGCTGTGCCCAGTGGCAATTCCTTCATTGCAAGGCCGAGCAGGCCAAGGCTGATAGCCATGGCCACAACGGTCAATACAGTGGGGAGCGGGCGGGTGAAACCGTCGGTGTACTTGAGGCCGACGGCCCAGCCCACTTCGAACAGGCCGGCGAAAAACAGAATGATCCAGGACATGAAGACCTCCATCGTCTGACGGGGTCGTCCCCTGATTAATGACTCGATCGAGCCGCGAGGTCGTCCTCGCGATGGGCAATATAGTGCCCAGCATTAACCCGGGGATCAAGTTTTCCAGTCAGTCGCTGACCTGTTGCGCCGGCATTTCCCGATCCTGTTTCTCGCTCATGCGGCGGAAATATGTGGATAGCAATGCCCCGGAAATGTTGTGCCAGACACTGAACAATGCGCTGGGCACCGCCGCCAGCGGCGAGAAGTGCGCGCTGGCCAACGCGGCGCCCAACCCGGAGTTCTGCATGCCGACTTCCAGGGCCAGGGACTTGCGCTGGGCCAGAGGCAGCTTGAACAGGCGCCCGGTGAAGTAACCCAGCAGGTAGCCAAAGCTGTTGTGCAGCATGACCACGGCCATGATCAGCAGGCCGGACTCGGCAATCTTCGCCTGGCTCGCGGCCACCACTGCCGTGACAATGATCACGATGCTGACCACCGACACCATCGGCAACACGTCCACGGCGTGTCGAACCCTGTCGCCGAGCACACGCTGGGCGACGACGCCCAGCACGATTGGCAGCAGCACCACTTGCAGGATCGACCAGAACAACTCCATGAACGACACCGGCAACCAGGCCGAGGCCAGCAGCCAGATCAGCGCCGGCGTCAGCAGGGGGGCGAGGAGGGTGGTGACGGCGGCGATGGCCACTGACAGCGCCAGGTCGCCACGGGCCAGCCAGGTCATCACGTTCGACGAGGTGCCGCTTGGGCAGCAGCCGACCAGAATCACGCCGACGGCGATTTCCGGCGGCAAGTGGAACGCCTGGCAGAGCAACCACGCCACGCCCGGCATGATCACAAAATGTGCAACCACGCCCAGGGCCACGCGCCAGGGATGGCGAGCGACTTCAGCGAAGTCTTCGAGCTTGAGGGTCAGGCCCATGCCGAACATCACCAGCCCCAGCAACGGCACGATGGCGCCTTTGAGGCCGAGGAACCATGCCGGCTGCAGAAACGCCACGACAGCGAAAATCAATACCCAGTAAGCGAAGGTGTTGCCGACAAAACGACTCAATGCAGCCAGTGCGCGCATGGCTTGATCCTTGTTAGGTGAAAGCGTTAGGGAGCTAAGCATACGCTGCTGGCAAAAAAAGATCGCAGCCTGCGGCAGCTCCTACAGGAGGAATACATTCCAATGTAGGAGCTGCCGCAGGCTGCGATCTT
>NZ_JBWKZB010000105.1:0-4460 GCF_059424105.1 Pseudomonas sp. GW456-E7
ACCACCGTGACCGCCACCGCCTCCGTTGCCTCCTCCGCCTCCTCCGCTGCCGCCACCACCGCTGCCGCCATCTTTGGCATGCACGCTGGAGAAGCTACCGACATAATCGGGCACCAGCACAGTCGATGCAG
This sequence comes from Pseudomonas sp. GW456-E7, assembly GCF_059424105.1. NCBI lineage: Bacteria > Pseudomonadati > Pseudomonadota > Gammaproteobacteria > Pseudomonadales > Pseudomonadaceae > Pseudomonas > Pseudomonas sp. GW456-E7. The sequence goes on from NZ_JBWKZB010000105.1 coordinate 132, forward strand.
ACAGGACTGCGCCAATTGCCAGGGCCAACAAACATTTTTTTAGAAGCATGATGCACCTCCGCTTGGAGTTGCGTAGTCATGTCCGTATCGAACGCAATGTCCAGTGAGTTCCCGGCCGCCCATTGGAGCGGCCAGCCAACCGGCACGGCCATTAATTTGCAGCAAAAACAAGCAACTGCGGTTTCCGAACGATCCTTCAGAGCCAGTCGGCATCTGTGCGTGGGAAATATTCCCACACCTATAGATTAGTTCTGTCAGCCCGCGTGTCAACGACCGAACATCAGGACTGGAGCAGGCGCAGGCCTGGGTTGAAACGACTAAGCGCATCAGGGCCGGGAAACAGGCGGGTATCAGTAGGTGTGGGTGAACACCAGTCCAGCCTCGCCATCCGGGCTCGCATCGGAATACCCCTTGACGGCATACAACTGAAATTTCCAGTTCTGATTGAGCTTGTGCGTGAGGAAGAGGGTGAGTTCCTTGATCTGGTCGCCCGTGGATACGACCTTCTGCCGCCAGTCGTAGGACACTCCCGCCGTAGTGCGCGCGTACACGGGCATGGCGAAGCCCAGGCCGGCGAATATCGGGTTGTCGAAGTCGGAGCCTGACGGATCGCCGAATTTTTTCCAGCCCAGCGTGGCGAACCCGGTCACCCGGCCGAAGGCTTTGGCGACATCGACCTGGGCGGAATAGTCGGTTTTGCCGGTGCCCAGGCACTTGTCTTCGTCGGCTGTGGGCAGCTTGACCTTGCCGATCAGGTCCACGAACAGCCCGCCGATGTTGCCGTCAAGCACGGCATAGTCGGCACCGGCGACAGTGTCGCCCAAACCGCTTTCGACTTTGTCGCAACCGCCGGGCAACGGCTCGCCGTCAGGGCCGACCGAAGGATTGGTGATGCGCAGCCAGGGCACAGTGAGCTTGTAGGTCATGGGACCGGTTTCGTATTTGCCGACCAGCGGGACGTACCAGGTTTCGGAAGTCGTGCCGGTGCCATAATCGCCCCGGGAGTAGTCGGTTCCGATCGAGGTCGAGAAGGTATCGGCCAGGGCCGGCAAGGCCAGGCTGGCCAGCCAACCGACGAGCAGGATGCGCTTGGGGTCCATGTTCACCTCGTGTCTTGCGTCATCGAAGTTCACACGCAGGCTTTGTTGCGTGACTTACACAGCCTAGTGACTTATGGCGCAAGTGCATCATGCCTTCACTGTTTAACCCGACTTGCCAGAGCGGTCGACTTTTTCAATGGTCTCGACTTTTTCTACTTTTTCTACTTTCTCTACTTTTTCGACCTTCTCGACTTTTTCTGGCCGATCAACCTTGTCTACTTTCTCAACCTTTTCTGGCCGATCGACTTTCTCGACTTTCTCGACTTTCTCCGGACGTTCGACTTTTTCGACTTTCTCTACCTTCTCTACCTTCTCTACCTTCTCCACTCTCTCGACTTTGCCGGATTGTTCGACCTTCTCGACACGCTCTGACTTGCCGGACTTGTCCACGTCTACGTCAACGTCCACATCCACATCCACATCCACATCCACGCGTTCGATCCTGTCGCCACCGCCATGACTATCATTGCCCCCGTGGCGCGTATCGTCGACGACGCTGCCACCGCTCTCGGAGCGGCCACTCCTGTCACTGCCCGAGTTCCCCGAATCCCGCGAGTTGCCAGAGCTGTTGGAGCCGCTCGAGTCGCTCGAGTCGTTGGCGCTGTTGAAATCGTCCGAGCTGCCCGAATGGCCCGAGCCGCTTGAGTCGTCCGTGTTTTGCTCGCTGTTTCGAACCCGCCCGTGCTGGTTGCTGGCGGGTGAATCGGAGCGCTCGCGAGGCAATTCGATACGCGTGGCCTGTACCTCCCGCGCGCCGCTGAACACGCCGGTAACCCGCACGCGTCGATCCAGCGTCAGCTGCGAAGACTGCACACCGACAAACACGGTGTCGCTCGCCATCGTCACATTGAAGCCACCCACCACCAGGCGACGGTCCTGCCGGCCCTGTACCAGGCCCTCGATCACCGCATTGTGCGCCCGGCCAATGAACGGCAGGCTCGGGTCGGGGCGACTCTGGCTCACCTCCAGTTCGCGGCCCGACCACTGGCCGCGCACCAGCATTTCCTGCGCCGGCCCCGGATGGTTGCCGAGTTTGAGCCCCTGCAGATAACCGCTGCGATCGACCGGGCCGATGGCGCTGGCCTCCTTGAGGCCGGGCGCGCGGTCAATGCGGCTGGCCACCACTTCACCCCGGGCATCGCGCAGCCCGCTGACCCGTACGGGATCACCCGCACGCAGGCCGGGAGCGACTTGAGCACCGTTGGCCAGGCGTACCGGTTGGCCCATGACACGCATGGGCATGGAGTCTCTGGGCAGGGCTGTCAAAGGGCCTTCGTAGACATGCAGGATAGAAATGCGCCCGGCCTCCAGACCGCGCCGGGAATTGAACGCTTCCACGGCAACCACCTGGCCTACTGCCAGGCGAGTGCTGGTGGCGGCAATGCCGTTCTCACTCACAGGGACGTTTTTGTTGAAGTGCACTTCCACGCCATTGACGCAGATCGAGGCGAACCCGGTGATGGTGCCGACAATGCCGGTGCCACCGATCCCGCCGTTGTCGTTGCTGATGCCCGTGCCACCCACGCCGCCGGCGACGGCACCGGTGCCGCCAATGCCCCCGGGGCGTTTGTTCAGCGGTGCGCCGGTACCGCCCATTCCGCCGTTGTCGGTGCCGATGCCCGTACCGCCCATGCCGCCAGGCGCCGCGCCCGTGCCGCCGGTGCCACCCGGAGCCTGGATGAGCGGCACTTCACTGCTGCCCGCGTCATTCTGGCTGACACAGGCCGGCGCGGCTTGCAACACAATCGCAAACCCGAGGCCCAGAGCGAGGGCGGCTGCTCGAATCAGGCGCAGATGGATGGTCATGGCTTGGGAGCCGTCGGTGAGTTGGGATCGCAAGGTTCAGTGTAGAAGTACAGGCCGACCGTGATGCGCTGGCGCGGTTCGAGGCTGGGCAGGTCGCGAAACTCCAGCTCGGCGGCGAGTCGATTGAAGCTCAACAGGGCCTGCATTCCCTCGCTGGCAACGGCCTCGCGCAGCGCCTCGACGCTCATCGGGGCCAGTGCGTCATAGTGGACGCTGCGTTCAAAAAAGGCCGGGCCTTCGCTGCTCAAGTTGTGTACCGCAGCGCAGGCATGATCGTGCAGGTTATGCCCCAGGTAAGCCGCTTTCTCATCGAAACCCTTTTGCGGCACGAAGGCCTGGGCTTCGAGGTGCACACGCTCCTGTTCGTCAAGGCGCACGACGCCCAGGCGCAGCCACTCGTCCAGCACCACCCGCGCCCTGATATCCGTGCTGACCTTCGCCACCAGGGCATCGAAGGAACGGTCGCCGCCGACACTGGCCAAGCGAGGCAGCGCCAGCGGCTGGCCGGCGTCGTTGCAGAAGGGAGCGCTGTTCCAGGCGTTGACCAGCTGCGCACCGAAGGTGATGTTTTCCGGAAGCGTGGAAGTAGCGGGGTCGCCAGTGTTGCGCAAACGCCGTACGTCCTTGCGATGCACACCGGTGAGCAGGCTGATGCGGCTGTCGGTCGGAGCCTTGTCGCCCAGACGGAACTCACGGTCCGCCACATCGACGAACACCTCCTTGAGCAGGTCGGCGAAAACCAGGTACGTGACGCCTTTGCGCAGCATCAGGCGTACCAGCGGCCGCATGACATGGCGCAGGGCTTTGAGGAGCGAGGTGGGCAAGGTAGTCGATTGCATTCAGCGCATTCCCGGACAGTTAACCCCAGTATAGCTGCGTGGGAAATAATCCCATGAATGCAGGCAGTATTTTTTACGTGCCCCCATGCAAAACCGGTCTCCCGGGTTCTGCATGGGGCATCAGGCTGCTTCAGGTCCGGCTGTTGTCATCGCCGGGTTCGCCGCCGGTGTGGACGCCCTTGTCGTCACCCGGCTCGCCGCCGACGTGAACGCCATGATCGTCACCTGGCTCGCCGCCGACATGAACGCCGTGATCGTCACCTGGCTCGCCACCGACGTGAACGCCGTGATCGTCACCTGGCTCGCCACCGACGTGAACGCCATGGTCGTCACCCGGTTCTGCATGGGTGCCACTGCGACCGGAGTTCGAGTTTCCAGTACCCGCATGGCCTGAATTCCCATCGCCATTCCCATGGTCGCTGCCGCTATGGCCACTGTTGCCGCCATTGCCACCGCTGTTACCACCGTGGCCTCCACTACTGCCACCGCCGTTGCCACCGTGGCCTCCACTACTGCTACCACCACCGCCGTTGCCACCGTGGCTTCCACCCCCGCCACCGCCGTTACCACCACCACCACCACCA
>NZ_JBWKZB010000106.1:0-4042 GCF_059424105.1 Pseudomonas sp. GW456-E7
GAGCCTGCTCGCGAAGACTGCGTATCAGGCGCCATCAATGTCGGATCTGATGGCCTCTTCGCGAGCAGGCTCGCTCCCACAGGATTGGGTGTGAATCGGGTATCAAAGCTGATCGAAATCCAGCACCACCTTGTCGCTGATCGGGAACGCCTGGCACGACAGCACATAGCCGGCGGCCACTTCGTAGTCTTCCAGGGCGTGGTTGCTGTCCATTTCCACTTCGCCTTCGATGACCTTGCACTTGCAGGTCGAGCACACGCCGGCCTTGCACGAGTAGGGCAATTCCGCACCTTGCTCGTTACCGGCGTCGAGGATGCTCTGGCTATTGCGTGGCAAGTCGAAGGCCAGGGCACGGCCGTCGCTGATCACGGTGATCTGGCTGACCGCCGCATCGACCTGGCGGGCGGCTTCGCGGGCCGCACGTTTTTGCTCGCTGCCGGCGGCGGCGAACAGTTCGAAATGGATGCGTTCGGCTGGCATGCCCTTGGCCTTGAGGCTGTCGCGCACGGTCTCGGTCATTTCCTGTGGGCCGCAGATAAACGCCGCATCGAGCGCCTTGACGTCGAGCCAGCGGGTGAACAACTGCTCGCACTTCTCGGCGTTGATCCGGCCGTTGTACAGGTCGACGTCCTGCTGCTCGCGGCTGAACACGAAGATCAGGTTCAGGCGTTGCAGGTAGCGGTTCTTCAGGTCTTCCAGTTGCTCACGGAACAGCGCGCCGGAGCTGGAGCGGTTGCCGTACAGCAGGGTCACGCGGCTGTGGGGTTCGGTTTCCAGGGTGGTCTTGATGATCGACAGGATCGGCGTGATCCCGCTGCCCGCGGCCACGGCCAGGTAGTGGCCGTGGCGAGCCGGGTCGAGCTCGACGCAGAAATGCCCGGCCGGCGGCATCACTTCCAGGGTGTGCCCGGCCTTGAGCTGTTCGTTGGCAAACGCCGAAAAGCGTCCACCGGCCACACGCTTGACCGCGATACGCAACTCACCGTCGTTGACCCCGGTGCAGATCGAATAGGAGCGGCGTACTTCTTCGCCGTCCAGTTGGGTGCGCATCACCAGGTGCTGGCCCTGGGTGAAATGAAAGCTGTCTTGCAGGTGTTGCGGAATCTCGAAGGCGATGGACACCGCGTCACGGGTCTCGGCGCGCACGTCCTTGATGGTCAGGCTGTGAAATTTGCTCATTGTTGTTCTCCAGCTGGGACGGCCGATTCGCCGCTCAGATGCACTTGAAATAGTCGAACGGTTCGCGGCAATCGACGCAGCGGTACAGCGCCTTGCAGGCGGTGGAGCCGAATTCGCTGAGCACCTCCGTGTGGGCGCTGCCGCATTGCGGGCACACAACCTGCGGGCTTTCACCGAGCAGGCTGCGCTTGCTGGTGCTGCCCTCGGGCGGTGCGATGCCGTAGGCGCGCAGGCGTTCACGGCCGCTGGCGCTGATCCAGTCGGTGGTCCAGGCCGGGGTCAACTTGCGCTCAAGCTGCGGCGCCTTGAACCCGGCGAGTTCCAGGGCTTCACGGATATCGCTCTCGATCACTTCGGTGGCCGGGCAACCGGAGTAGGTCGGCGTGACCACCACGTGAAGGTGGCCGGCCTGCCAGTCCAGGTCGCGGACGATGCCCAGGTCAACCACGCTGACCACTGGCACTTCCGGGTCCATGACCTCAGCCAGAATCGCCCAGGCGGCAGCCAGGTCGGTCGGCCCCGCCGGCCGGGCGCCGAGGTCGCTGGCGATCAGCTCACCAGGTTGCATCGGGGTACGCTCGTGGCAGGCACTGCATTTCGGCCAGCAGGATGCCCAGGTGTTCGCTGTGCAGGCCCTTGCGGGCATTCAGGTAGAAATAGCTCGGGGCGGCGGGCACGGGCAGGGTGGCGCTGGCGAAGATCTGCTCGACCTTGGCCTGCCACTGGGCGGCCACGCTGGCGATGTCCGGGGTGATGCCGGCGTCGCACAGGCGCTGCTCGCTGTCATCGGCGGCGATCAGTTCGACGGTGAAGCGCCAGACTTCAGGGATGGCCGCGAGCATGCGCTTGTGGCTTTCCTCGGTGCCGTCACCCATACGCTCGATCCACTCGCCAGAGCGGCGCAGGTGATAGGTCACTTCCTTCACCGCCTTGGCGGCGATCCCGGCGATGCGCTCGTCGCTGGACTGGCTCAGGCCCTGCAGCACCGGCAAATGCCAGGCGTCGTAGAGGAATTGCTTGAGCATGGTCACCGCGAAGTCGCCGTTGGGTTGTTCCACCAGCAGCAGGTTGCGATAGGCGCGCTCGTCGCGACGGAACGCCAGGTGATCGGCGTCGCGGCCGTCGTTCAGCAGTTCGGCGGCGTACTCCAGCCAGTTGCGCGCCTGGCCCACCAGGTCGAGGCCGACGTTCATCAGTGCCAGCTCTTCTTCCAGTGCCGGTGCCTTGCCGCACCACTGGCACAGGCGTTGGCCCTGGATCAGGGCGCTGTCGCCGAGGCGCAGCAGGTATTCGATCAGATCAGTCTTGTTGTCCATGGTCGACCTCACATGTGCCCGACTTCGGCCGGCAGCTCATAGAAGCTGGCGTGGCGGTAGACCTTGTCGTCCGACGGATCGAACAGCGGGTCTTTTTCATCCGGCGACGAAGCGGTGATCAATGCCGAAGGCACCACCCACAGGCTCACGCCTTCGCTGCGACGGGTGTAGAGCTCGCGCGCGTTTTCGATGGCCATGGTGGTGTCGGCGGCATGCACGCTGCCGACGTGCTTGTGGTTCAGGCCGTGCTTGCTGCGCACGAAGACTTCGAAGAGGGTCCACTCGGACATTTCAGTTACTCCACATTGAGGCTCTGTAGGAGCGAGCTTGCTCGCGATGTACCCGCGAGCACCGCGGGGTGTCAGGCAACCAGCGTTAACGTTGACGACCATCGCGAGCGGGCTCGCTCCTACAGGGGGGACGGTTGTCTTAGGCGGCGTTCTTGTTTTGTTTTTTGCGGGCGTGGGCGACGGCGGCTTCGCGAACCCAGGCGCCGTCTTCGATCGCCTTGCGGCGGGCGGCGACGCGTTCCTGGTTGCACGGGCCGTTGCCCTTGAGCACCTCGTAGAATTCGTTCCACTGGATTTCGCCGAAATCGTAGTGGCCGCGCTCGGCGTTCCACTTCAAGTCCGGGTCGGGGCAGGTGCAGCCCAGCAGTTCCAGCTGCGGGATGGTCTGGTCGATGAAGCGCTGGCGCAGTTCGTCGTTGCTCTGGCGCTTGATTTTCCAGGCCATGGACTGGGCGCTGTTCGGCGAGTGTTCGTCGCTTGGGCCAAACATCATCAGCGACGGCCACCACAGGCGGTTGATCGCGTCCTGGACCATGTCTTTTTGCGCCTGGTTACCGTGGCGCATCATGGTCAGGAGGATTTCGTAGCCCTGGCGCTGGTGGAAGCTCTCTTCCTTGCAGATACGGATCATCGCCCGGGAATACGGGCCGTAGGAGGTGCGCTGCAGCACCACCTGGTTGACGATCGCCGCGCCATCCACCAGCCAGCCCACCGCGCCCATGTCGGCCCAGTTCAGCGTCGGGTAATTGAAGATGCTCGAGTACTTGGCCTTGCCGCTGTGCAGTTTGGCGATCTCTTCATCACGGTCGGCACCGAGGGTTTCCATGGCGCTGTACAGGTACAGGCCGTGGCCGGCTTCGTCCTGGATCTTGGCCATCAGTTGCAGTTTGCGTTTGAGCGACGGCGCGCGGGTGACCCAGTTGCCTTCGGGCAGCATGCCGACGATTTCGGAGTGGGCGTGCTGGGAAATCTGCCGGATCAGGGTCTGGCGGTAGGCATCTGGCATCCAGTTCTTGGCTTCGATCTTGATTTCTGAATCGATTTTTTCCTGGAAGGCGCGTTCCTGTTCGGACATTTCCGAGAGGTCCTTGATGCGCTTTACGCCTGTTTCTACGAGCTGTGCGTACATTTTTGAGTTCCCGCCTTGAATCTGTTCTGGGGCATGGGGACTTTATAAGCGATACAGAATTTAATATCAAACACAAAATGACGTGTCGTATTTGTTTTTTGTATCGCTTTGGTGGGTGGGTGCTTTTT
>NZ_JBWKZB010000107.1:0-3812 GCF_059424105.1 Pseudomonas sp. GW456-E7
CTCCCGCACCGCGCGCCGGATCCCCTCCAGCAACATCGCAAACGCCGGGTTGTCGTTGTTCTCGCGCCAGATCAGGTGCAACTCGCTCTGCACGCCTTCGCCCAGATCGATATCGCGGAACACCACGTTCCTGAACACCACACTGGTCGCGCAACGCGGCACCAGGGCCAGGCCCATGGCGGCGTTGACCAGTGCCAGGATGGTCAATGACGAGCCGAGCCACTGCACGTAATCCGGGGCGACGCGGGCCGAGCGCAGCATGCCGGTCAGCAGTTCGTTGAACGGCGGGTAAGCCGCGTGGGAGTACATCAGGAACGGTTGCCCATCGAGGTCCTGGACCGATACCGATTCGGCACTGGCCAGGCGGTGCTCACTCGGCACCGCCAGCACGAACGGCTCGCGCACCAGGCATTCGGTGGCGTAGCCCGGTTCCAGCAGCGGCGCCCGGGCGATGCCGAGGTCGATGCGGCGGGCGCGCAGGGCTTCGTGTTGCTGGTAGGTGTTCATCTCCGACAGGTCGATTTTGACGTGGGGCTGTTTGAGTCGCGCCTCGGCGATGACCTTGGGCAGGAACTCGTAGACCGCGCTACCGACGAAACCGATATTGACCGAACCGATGTCGCCCTCGGCGAATCGCCGGGCTGTCACGGCCGCTTGCTGGGCGCGCTCCAGCAGGTTCTGGGCTTCGATGAAGAAGGCCCGGCCGGCGGCGGTGAGCGCGACGCTGCGGGTGCTGCGGGTGAACAGTTCGACGCCCAGGTGATGTTCCAGCAGCTGAATCTGTCGGCTGAGAGGCGGTTGGGTCATGTTCAGCCGTTCGGCGGCGCGGCGGAAATTCAGTTCGGTTGCCACGGTGGTGAAACATCGCAGTTGAGTCAGTTCGAACATTGATCTAATCCAGGTATCAATCGAATGCCAAGTTAGATTAGACGGGATCAATACTCGCGTCCATGATCGGGCCACGTCTCATGCAGTGCCCAAAGCTATCCCTAAAAAAACAATGATCGGGAGTCGCCCCTTGAATACCCTCCAGAGTCCGCCAGACCCGAATGTGCTCGCCCGCGCCGCCGCCAAGGTCAAGCGCCATGTACTGCCGCTGTTCGTGGTGATGTTCATCGTCAACTACATCGACCGGGTCAATATCGGCTTCGTGCGCAGCCACCTGGAAACCGACCTCGGTATTGGCGCTGCCGCCTACGGCCTGGGTGCAGGGCTGTTCTTTATCGGGTACGCGATCTTCGAAGTGCCGTCCAACCTGCTGCTGCAACGCTACGGTGCCCGCGCCTGGCTGACGCGCATCATGTTCACCTGGGGCGCCGCCGCGATGGCCATGGCGTTTGTCCGTGGCGAAACCAGTTTCTACGTGCTGCGCTTCATACTCGGCGCCGCCGAAGCGGGTTTTTTCCCCGGCATCATTTACTACTTCACCCAATGGCTACCGTCGACCGAACGCGGCAAGGCGATGGCGATTTTCCTCAGCGGTTCGGCCATTGCCTCGGTGATTTCCGGTCCGGTGTCCGGTGCACTGCTCAACGTCAGCGGCTTGAGCCTGCACGGTTGGCAGTGGATGTTCCTGATCGAAGGCTTTGCTTCCATCGTGCTCTGCGGGTTCGTCTGGTTCTGGCTGCAATCCCACCCACGGCAGGCCAAGTGGCTGAGCGACGAAGAACAGACCGCGCTGATCGACGCGATCGCTCAGGAGCAACAGGCTCGCGAAGCCACGCAGGGCGTCAAGCCCTCGATCTTCAAACTGCTGGCCGACCGACAGATCCTGCTGTTCTGCTTCATCTACTTTTCCATCGCCCTGACCATCTACGGTGCCACGTTCTGGCTGCCGAGCATGATCAAGAAAATGGGCAACCTCGGCGATTTCCAGGTCGGCCTGTTCAACTCGATTCCGTGGATCATTTCCATCGTCGCGATGTATGGCTTCGCGGCCATGGCCAGCAAATGGAAGCACCAACAGGCCTGGGTAGCGGTGACGCTGGTGATCGCGGCGTTCGGCATGTTCATGTCCACCACCGGCGGCCCGGTCTTCGCCTTCGTCGCCATCTGTTTTGCCGCCATCGGCTTCAAGGCCGCCTCGGCGTTGTTCTGGCCGATTCCCCAGGGCTATCTCGATGCCCGGATCGCCGCGGCAGTGATCGCCCTGATCAACTCCATCGGTAACCTCGGTGGCTTCGTCGCGCCGACCACCTTCGGGTTCCTGGAGCAGACCACCGGCTCCATCGAAGGCGGGCTCTACGGCCTGGCCGCCACTTCGCTGGTCGCCGCCATCGTGATCTTTTTCGCCCGCACCGCCCCCCGTGGCGATGCCCTCCGTGCGTTGACCGGCCAAGAGGCCGGAGGCACACCGGCAAAAAAGCCCAACAGTCATCCAGCCCTGAAAACTGATCCAACGGGAGCCGCCTCTTGAAAATCAAACGAGTCACTGTCACGCCCATCGCCTTCCGTGATCCGCCCTTGCTCAACGCCAGCGGCATCCACGAACCCTTCGCGTTGCGCTCGATCATCGAGATCGAGAGCGACAACGGCTACATCGGCCTGGGTGAAAGTTATGGCGACGCTCCGGCGCTGGCGATCCAGCAGCAACTGCAATCGCAACTGATCGGCCTTGACCCGTTCAACCTCAATCAGTTGCGTGCCATCGTCCAGGCCACCGTGGCGGCGAACAAACCGGCGAGTATTGCCGGTGCCGAACTGGCGCCGGGCTCCCATGCCAGCAAAGCCGTGAGCAATGCTTATTCGGCTTTCGAAGTGGCGTTCCTGGATTTGCAGGCGCACTCCCTGAATGTGCCCTTGGTGGACTTGCTGGGCGGGGCCATCCGCGAGGAGATTCCATTCAGCGCCTACCTGTTCTTCAAGTACGCGCAGCACGTCGATTCACCCTACAAGCCAGACAGTTGGGGCGAGGCCCTGACCGAAGAGCAGATCGTTGCCCAGGCGCGGCGGATGATCGAGGCCTACGGCTTCAAGAGCATCAAGCTCAAGGCCGGCACCTTGCCGCCCGAGCATGAAGTGGCGTGCATCAAGGCGCTGAAAAAGGCCTTCCCCGGTTACCCGCTGCGTATTGATCCGAACGGCAACTGGTCGCTGCAAACCTCGATCCGCATGGCCGAACTGCTCGGTGATGACCTGCAGTATTACGAAGACCCGACGCCGGGCCTGGAGGGCATGGCCGAGCTGCACAAGCGCACCGGTTTGCCCCTGGCGACCAACATGGTGGTCACCGATTTCGACGAGTTCCGCCGCAGCGTGGCACAGGACAGCGTGCAGATTGTCCTCGCCGACCATCATTATTGGGGTGGCCTGCGTGACACGCAGGCGTTGGCGAAAATGTGCGAAACCTTTGGTCTTGGGGTGTCGATGCATTCCAATTCGCACCTGGGCATCAGCCTGATGGCCATGGCGCATGTCGCCGCTGCGGTGCCGAACCTGGATTTCGCCTGCGACACCCATTACCCCTGGCAGGAGCCCGACGAAGAGGTGATCAAGGGTGGCAAGCTGCCGATTGTCGATGGCTGCGTGAAAATCACCCGCGCCCCGGGCCTGGGGCTGGAACTTGACCACGACCAGTTGGGCAAGCTGCATGACCAGTACCTGACGTGCGGCATTCGCCAGCGCGATGACGTGAAGCAGATGCAGCGCTACAAACCGGAGTGGAAGGCGGTCAAACCGCGTTTTTGATCTGCAAGCCGTGCAAGGGGGGCTTGCTGAGGCGAAGGAGCTTGCTGTGGCGAGGGAGCTTGCTCCCGCTGGACTGCGTAGCAGTCCTGTTTTTGGGGTTGCTTCGCAACCCAGCGGGAGCAAGC
>NZ_JBWKZB010000108.1:0-3733 GCF_059424105.1 Pseudomonas sp. GW456-E7
CGGTCGTGATCGCCATACAGCGTACGCGCCTGGCCCGGCCACGAATCGAGAATCACCAGGTTGCCCTCGGCCTCGCCCTCGATGATGTTGCCCAGGTTGTCCACCAGGGCCGGCACCACGCCGAAGAACGGACGCGCCGCCGAGCCTGGCTTGAGGGCATGGGCGCCCGGCAGCGGGCTCATCATGTTGCCGCCGGTTTCGGTCTGCCACCAGGTATCGACGATCGGGCAACGGGACTTGCCGACGTTCTTGTAGTACCAGTCCCAGGCTTCCGGGTTGATCGGCTCGCCCACCGAACCCAACAAGCGCAGGCTGCTGCCATCGGCGCCTTCAACGGCGGCGGTGCCCGAGGCCATCATGGCGCGGATCGCGGTCGGCGCCGTGTAAAGGATGTTGACCTGGTGCTTGTCGACGATCTTCGCCACCCGGGTGATGTCCGGGTAATTCGGCACACCTTCGAACAGCAGGGTGGTGGCGCCGTTGGCCAGCGGGCCGTAGACGATGTAGCTGTGGCCGGTGACCCAGCCGACGTCGGCGGTGCACCAGTAGATCTCGCCCGGACGGTAGTCGAACACGCGCTCGTGGGTCATGGCCGCGTACAACAGGTAGCCGCCGGTGGTGTGCTGCACGCCCTTGGGCTTGCCGGTGGAGCCCGAGGTGTAGAGGATGAACAGCGCCTCTTCGGCGCCCATCTCTTTCGGCGCACACACGGTGCCGGCCACTTTCATCAGGTCCTCGAACCAGATGTCGCGATGCTGGTTCCACTTGATCTGGCCACCGGTGCGCTTGCACACGATGACCTTCTGGATGCTGCTGGTTTCCGGGTTGGTCAGGGCGTCGTCGACGTTGGCCTTGAGCGGGATCTTCTTGCCGGCACGAATGCCTTCGTCGGCGGTGATCACCACCTTCGAGCGGCAGTCGATGATGCGACCGGCCAGGGCTTCCGGCGAGAAGCCGCCGAACACCACCGAGTGGATCGCGCCGATCCGGGTACAGGCCAGCATGGCGACCACGGCTTCGGGGATCATCGGCATGTAGATGGTCACCACGTCGCCGCGGTGCACGTCCTGGCCGCGCAGGGCGTTGGCGAACTTGCACACTTGCTCGTGCAGCTCGCGGTAAGTGATGTTGCGGCTTTCGGCAGGGTCATCGCCCTCCCAGATGATCGCGACCTGATCGCCGCGTTCGGCCAGATGACGGTCCAGGCAGTTGTAGGACACGTTCAGGGTGCCGTCGGCGAACCACTTGATGTCGACATGGTGATCGTCGAAGGAGGTCTGCTTCACCGTGGTGAACGGCTTGATCCAGTCGAGGCGCTTGGCTTGCTCGCGCCAGAAGCCGTCCGGGTTGACGACCGACTGCTGGTACATGGCCTTGTAGGTCGCCTCGTCGGTCAGGGTGTTGGCCAGAACCTCGGGACGAACGGGATACAGGGAAGCCGCACTCATCTTTCTTACCTCGGTGGAATAGTTGTTTTTGTGATCTGTTACGGGTTTGCAGCTCAAGCATTCGGGCAAATGCAACATTCAAATCCGGAAGCGACTCAGTAGTTTGTCTTGCTGGGCGACGTGCTCCACCATGGCTGAGCATTGGCGAGCCTGTTTGTCCGCGCTGCCGGAGACTTCAAGACTGATGTCGCGGATATTGGTGGTGTTGCGGTTGATTTCTTCGGTCGTGGCGCTTTGTTCTTCAGCCGCCGCGGCAATCTGCAGGTTCATGTCATTGATGCGGTAAATGGCCTCGCGTATGCGTTCGAGGGTGTCATTGGCGGCGTTGGCATCCCCGGCCGTTTTGCTGGCTGTGTCGCGGCTCTGCTGCATGCGTGCCTGGGCATGTTTTACCCCGGTCTGCAGCTGGTCGATCATCTCGCGTATTTCCTGGGTGGATTGCTGGGTGCGCGAGGCCAGGGAGCGCACCTCATCGGCCACGACCGCAAACCCGCGTCCCGATTCGCCGGCGCGGGCTGCTTCGATGGCGGCATTGAGGGCGAGCAGATTGGTCTGGTCAGCGATGCTGGTGATGACCGCCACAATGGATTCAATGCTTTGACTGAGGGTGGACAAGTCATTGATCGCATGACCGGTGGCGTCCATCTCCTCGGCCAAGCGCTTGATGGCCCCGGTAGACCGGGAAACCAGAGCGACGCCGTCGGCGGTTTCTTCGTTAGCGGCAATGGCTGCTTCGGCAGCGGTTTGCGCGTTGCGCGCGACATCTTCGGCGGTCGAGGCCATCTCGGTCATGGCGGTGGCCAGTTGATCCAGCTCCTGCAATTGCACCTGTACGCGGTTGGCGGCCTGATCCGCTTCGTTTGAGGTTGCGGTGGTGCTCTCGCGGACCTGTTGCGAGCTGTTTTTCACGTCGCCGATGAGCGCCTTGAGGTTGTGCAGGAACTGGTTGAACTCCCCGGCGACCAGGGCAATTTCATCATTGCCGACCACGGGCAGCTGGCGAGTCAGGTCGCCTTCACCGCGATTGATGTCGGCCAGCGAGTCTTTCAGTTGTTCCAGCGGCCGCAGCAGTCGCCTGACCAGCAGGCCCAACACCAACAGGCTGAGCAGCACGCCCAGGCCGGTACCGATCACCGCTCGCCAACTCAGGGTATGGGCTGCCGCCATGACGATGTCCTGGTCCAGGACCACGCCGATGTACCAATCCATCCCCTTGAGATCGGAGAGGGGAATGAAGGACACCATGAGCGACTTCCCATCGCTGCGCACCTCTTGAAGCTGACCGTCGAGGGGCAGGGCGCTCCCGGCAAAGAGCTGACTGTAGGGCTTGCCGTTCAGTTCGGCATCCGGGTGAGAAATGATGTTGCCGCTTTTACTGAGCAGGAACGCATAACCGGCCCCGCCGAAATCCAGGGTATTGATCGCATCGGCCACCGTGGTCAGGCGGATGTCACCGCCAAACACCCCGAGCAACTGTCCCGCGTCGCTGATCCGGGCGACGGCCGAGATCAGGATTTCACCCGTGGTGGAGTCCTTGTAGGGTTCGGTCAGGACGGCTTGGCTGCCGGTCTTTCCCGTCGCGTACCATGGGCGGGTGCGACCGTCATAGTCGGGTTTCGGATTCCACGCCGCCGTATTCTTGATGGGCTTTCCATCAGCCTCGAGGGCGCCGAACACCAGCTTGAATTCGTCTTTGAGAATGGGCGAATCGATGATCCGTTGGGTCGTTTGCACACTGTACTGGCGATCGATCGCCTGGGAGGCCAGGTCCATCAAATGAAGCTTGCCGTTCAGCCAGTTCTCGATCTGACGTGCCACCGCATTGCTCGATTCGGCAATGCTCGCCTCGACCTGGTGACGCAAAATGCTACGGATCTGCTCTACCTGAACCAGCGATAGAAGACTGGTGGTCACCAACAGCACACAAGCAGCCACAAGGCTCACCTTGTAACGGATTTTCATCGAGGGCTCCAAAGGGGCGATCAAGGGGAACAGAAAAGTCTCAGGTCAGTGAGGACGCCTTCGCGAGCAGGCTCGCTCCCACAGGGTTATGGGGTGAAATCACTATTGAGGAGCCAGCCCGGATCCACTGTGGGAGCGAGCCTGCTCGCGAAGGCGGTAGAAAGGGCGATGCAGTGTTAAGTGCATCGCCCCGCTGCTTAGAAGAAGCCCAACGGATTGATGTCGTAGCTCACCAGCAGGTTTTTCGTCTGCTGATAGTGATCAAGCATCATCTTGTGGGTTTCACGGCCGACGCCGGACTTCTTGTACCCGCCGAACGCGGC
>NZ_JBWKZB010000109.1:0-1630 GCF_059424105.1 Pseudomonas sp. GW456-E7
AGTATAACCAGATTGCTTGGGGTTATATGGTCAAGTGAAGAAGCGCATACGGTGGATGCCTTGGCAGTCAGAGGCGATGAAAGACGTGGTAGCCTGCGAAAAGCTTCGGGGAGTCGGCAAACAGACTTTGATCCGGAGATGTCTGAATGGGGGAACCCAGCCATCATAAGATGGTTATCTTGTACTGAATACATAGGTGCAAGAGGCGAACCAGGGGAACTGAAACATCTAAGTACCCTGAGGAAAAGAAATCAACCGAGATTCCCTTAGTAGTGGCGAGCGAACGGGGACTAGCCCTTAAGTGGCTTTGAGATTAGCGGAACGCTCTGGAAAGTGCGGCCATAGTGGGTGATAGCCCTGTACGCGAAAATCTCTTAGTCATGAAATCGAGTAGGACGGAGCACGAGAAACTTTGTCTGAATATGGGGGGACCATCCTCCAAGGCTAAATACTACTGACTGACCGATAGTGAACTAGTACCGTGAGGGAAAGGCGAAAAGAACCCCGGAGAGGGGAGTGAAATAGATCCTGAAACCGTATGCGTACAAGCAGTGGGAGCCTACTTGTTAGGTGACTGCGTACCTTTTGTATAATGGGTCAGCGACTTATTTTCAGTGGCGAGCTTAACCGAATAGGGGAGGCGTAGCGAAAGCGAGTCTTAATAGGGCGTCTAGTCGCTGGGAATAGACCCGAAACCGGGCGATCTATCCATGGGCAGGTTGAAGGTTAGGTAACACTGACTGGAGGACCGAACCGACTACCGTTGAAAAGTTAGCGGATGACCTGTGGATCGGAGTGAAAGGCTAATCAAGCTCGGAGATAGCTGGTTCTCCTCGAAAGCTATTTAGGTAGCGCCTCATGTATCACTGTAGGGGGTAGAGCACTGTTTCGGCTAGGGGGTCATCCCGACTTACCAAACCGATGCAAACTCCGAATACCTACAAGTGCCGAGCATGGGAGACACACGGCGGGTGCTAACGTCCGTCGTGAAAAGGGAAACAACCCAGACCGTCAGCTAAGGTCCCAAAGTTATGGTTAAGTGGGAAACGATGTGGGAAGGCTTAGACAGCTAGGAGGTTGGCTTAGAAGCAGCCACCCTTTAAAGAAAGCGTAATAGCTCACTAGTCGAGTCGGCCTGCGCGGAAGATGTAACGGGGCTCAAACCATACACCGAAGCTACGGGTATCACCTTCGGGTGATGCGGTAGAGGAGCGTTCTGTAAGCCTGTGAAGGTGAGTTGAGAAGCTTGCTGGAGGTATCAGAAGTGCGAATGCTGACATGAGTAACGACAATGGGTGTGAAAAACACCCACGCCGAAAGACCAAGGTTTCCTGCGCAACGTTAATCGACGCAGGGTTAGTCGGTCCCTAAGGCGAGGCTGAAAAGCGTAGTCGATGGAAAACAGGTTAATATTCCTGTACTTCTGGTTATTGCGATGGAGGGACGGAGAAGGCTAGGCCAGCTTGGCGTTGGTTGTCCAAGTTTAAGGTGGTAGGCTGAGATCTTAGGTAAATCCGGGATCTTAAGGCCGAGAGCTGATGACGAGTTACCCTTTGGGTGACGAAGTGGTTGATGCCATGCTTCCAAGAAAAGCTTCTAAGCTTCAGATAACCAGGAACCGTACCCCAAA
>NZ_JBWKZB010000109.1:1728-3117 GCF_059424105.1 Pseudomonas sp. GW456-E7
TTTTGGGTGACGAAGTGGTTGATGCCATGCTTCCAAGAAAAGCTTCTAAGCTTCAGATAACCAGGAACCGTACCCCAAACCGACACAGGTGGTTGGGTAGAGAATACCAAGGCGCTTGAGAGAACTCGGGTGAAGGAACTAGGCAAAATGGCACCGTAACTTCGGGAGAAGGTGCGCCGGTGAGGGTGAAGGACTTGCTCCGTAAGCCCACGCCGGTCGAAGATACCAGGCCGCTGCGACTGTTTATTAAAAACACAGCACTCTGCAAACACGAAAGTGGACGTATAGGGTGTGACGCCTGCCCGGTGCCGGAAGGTTAATTGATGGGGTTAGCTAACGCGAAGCTCTTGATCGAAGCCCCGGTAAACGGCGGCCGTAACTATAACGGTCCTAAGGTAGCGAAATTCCTTGTCGGGTAAGTTCCGACCTGCACGAATGGCGTAACGATGGCGGCGCTGTCTCCACCCGAGACTCAGTGAAATTGAAATCGCTGTGAAGATGCAGTGTATCCGCGGCTAGACGGAAAGACCCCGTGAACCTTTACTATAGCTTTGCACTGGACTTTGAATTTGCTTGTGTAGGATAGGTGGGAGGCTTTGAAGCGTGGACGCCAGTTCGCGTGGAGCCATCCTTGAAATACCACCCTGGCAACTTTGAGGTTCTAACTCAGGTCCGTTATCCGGATCGAGGACAGTGTATGGTGGGTAGTTTGACTGGGGCGGTCTCCTCCTAAAGAGTAACGGAGGAGTACGAAGGTGCGCTCAGACCGGTCGGAAATCGGTCGTAGAGTATAAAGGCAAAAGCGCGCTTGACTGCGAGACAGACACGTCGAGCAGGTACGAAAGTAGGTCTTAGTGATCCGGTGGTTCTGTATGGAAGGGCCATCGCTCAACGGATAAAAGGTACTCCGGGGATAACAGGCTGATACCGCCCAAGAGTTCATATCGACGGCGGTGTTTGGCACCTCGATGTCGGCTCATCACATCCTGGGGCTGAAGCCGGTCCCAAGGGTATGGCTGTTCGCCATTTAAAGTGGTACGCGAGCTGGGTTTAGAACGTCGTGAGACAGTTCGGTCCCTATCTGCCGTGGACGTTTGAGATTTGAGAGGGGCTGCTCCTAGTACGAGAGGACCGGAGTGGACGAACCTCTGGTGTTCCGGTTGTCACGCCAGTGGCATTGCCGGGTAGCTATGTTCGGAAAAGATAACCGCTGAAAGCATCTAAGCGGGAAACTTGCCTCAAGATGAGATCTCACTGGGACCTTGAGTCCCCTGAAGGGCCGTCGAAGACTACGACGTTGATAGGTTGGGTGTGTAAGCGCTGTGAGGCGTTGAGCTAACCAATACTAATTGCCCGTGAGGCTTGACCATATAACACCCAAGCAATTTG
>NZ_JBWKZB010000110.1:0-2947 GCF_059424105.1 Pseudomonas sp. GW456-E7
CGTCCAGTCAGTCGACACATAGGCTGAATGAGCAACCGCCATCGCGAGCAAGCTCGCTCCCACAGGAAAGCATCGGTATAGTGCCGCCCCTCTTCGCGTGAGCGGTCGTCGGTAGCGAGACCACAACCCATGCGAAACCCGAACTAATAACAAACCCGCGATATGAAACCGGGACGAACTTCGAACCGCCCGTTGTGCCGTGCGCACACCGGTGTAACTCGATGTGTCTGCCCGGCAAGCATTTGCCAACACAAAAAACAGCGAGGAATAATCCATGCTCGAAGTCATTAACGACTTCCTCTCAGGGAAAGTACTGATCGTGCTCATTGTCGGGCTCGGTAGCTACTTCACGATCCGCTCGCGTTTCGTTCAATTGCGTCACTTCTTCCACATGTTCGCGGTGTTCCGCGACAGCCTCAAAAGCAGCGCCGGGCAACTGAGTTCGTTCCAGGCACTGATGCTCAGCCTCGCCGGCCGCGTCGGCGCGGGCAACATTGCCGGGGTCGGCATCGCCGTGACACTCGGTGGGCCTGGCGCGGTGTTCTGGATGTGGGTGACCGCACTGGTCGGCATGTCCAGCAGCTTCTTCGAATGCTCCCTCGGTCAGCTGTACAAACGCACTGACTCCGACGGCACCTTCCGGGGCGGCCCCTCCTACTACATCCAGCACGGTCTGCAGAAACGCTGGCTGGGCATGCTCATGGCGTTCCTGTTGCTGGTGACGTTCGGCTTCGCCTTCAACGGCCTGCAAGCCCACGCCGTGACGCATTCGCTGAACAACGCGTTCGGCCTCGACACCACTTACACCGGCATCGGTCTGGCCGTGCTGCTGGGTCTGGTGTTCATCGGCGGGATCAAGCGCATCGCCAAGGTCGCCGACCTGTTGGTACCGGTGAAAACCCTGGTGTATATCGGTGTGACCATCTACGTGATCGTGCTGCAATTCGACCAGGTGCCGGGCATGCTGATGACCATCGTCAAGAGCGCCTTCGGTCTGGACCAGGCCTTCGGCGGCCTGATCGGCAGCGCCATCGTCATGGGCGTGAAACGTGGCGTATTCGCCAACGAAGCAGGCCTGGGCAGCGCGCCTAACGTGGCGGCTGTAGCAGCGGTCGAGCACCCGGTGGCGCAAGGCGTGGTTCAAGCGTTCAGCGTGTTCCTCGATACCTTCGTGATCTGCACCTGCACCGCATTGCTGATCCTGCTTTCGGGCTTCTACACCCCGGGCTTCGAAGGCGACGGCATTGCCCTGACCCAGAACTCCCTGGCCGCCGTGGTCGGTGACTGGGGGCGGATGTTCATCTCCGTGGCCCTGGCGTTGTTCGTGTTCACCTCGATCCTCTACAACTACTACCTGGGCGAGAGCAACCTGCGCTTTCTGATCGGTGAAAACCGCAAGGCGCTGATGGGCTATCGCGCGCTGGTACTGGTGCTGATCTTCTGGGGCGCCATCGAAAACCTCGGTACCGTATTTGCCTTCGCCGACATCACCATGACCATGCTCGCGTTCGTCAACCTGATCGCGCTGTTCCTGCTGTTCAAGGTCGGCATGCGCATCCTGCGTGACTACGATGACCAGCGCGCCGCCGGCATCAAGACCCCGGTGTTCGATTCCGCGAAGTTCCCGGACCTGGATCTGGATCGCCAGGCATGGCCGGCCAACCCGCCAGCCGCCGTTCAGTATCAGGCTGAGCCGCAAGGCGTGACCGCAGCGCAACGCTGATCGGTTAAAGTGCACAATCCCTTGTGGGAGCGAGCCTGCTCGCGAATGCGGACTGACATTCGAAATTGATGTCGACTGACACACCGCTTTCGCGAGCAGGCTCGCTCCCACAGGAACTCACCGTTCTCGGAGCACCTCCATGAATTCGTCGACCTACCCTGCCGCCCAGCACGTCATGGTGCTCTACACCGGTGGCACCATCGGCATGCAGGCCAGCGCCCACGGCCTGGCACCAGCGTCCGGTTTTGAAGCGCGGATGCGCGAGTACCTGCACAGCCAGCCCGAACTTGTCGTGCCGCAGTGGCGTTTTCGCGAGATGTCGCCGCTGATCGACAGCGCCAATATGACCCCGACGTACTGGCAGCAGTTGCGTGAAGCGGTGGTCGATGCGGTGGATGTTCAGGGCTGCGACAGCGTGCTGATCCTGCACGGCACCGACACGCTGGCCTACAGTGCCGCCGCCATGAGCTTCCAGTTGCTCGGCCTGCAGGCCCGCGTGTGTTTTACCGGCTCCATGCTGCCGGCAGGCGTCGCCGACAGCGACGCCTGGGAGAACCTCGGCGGCGCGCTGGTTGCACTGGGCCAGGGCCTCGCGCCGGGTGTGCATCTGTACTTCCACGGCGAACTGCTGGACCCGACCCGTTGCGCCAAGGTTCGCAGTTTTGGCCGTCATCCGTTCAAGCGCCTGGAGCGTCAGGGCGGTGGTGTGAAAGCCACTTCGCTGCCAACAGCGTTGAACTACAACCAGGCAAAACAACTGGCGAAGGTTGCCGTGTTGCCGCTGTTCCCCGGCATCGGTGCCGAGATCCTCGATGGCCTGCTCGACAGCGGCATTCAAGGTCTGGTGCTGGAATGCTACGGCAGCGGCACCGGGCCGAGCGACAACCCGGATTTCCTCGCCAGCCTCGGCCGTGCTCGGGATAACGGCGTGGTCGTGGTCGCGGTGACGCAATGCCACGAAGGCGGGGTTGAGCTGGACGTCTATGAGGCCGGCAGTCGCTTGCGCGGTGTCGGTGTGCTGTCCGGTGGCGGCATGACCCGTGAAGCGGCGTTCGGCAAGTTGCACGGGTTGTTGGGGGCGGGGCTTGAAACGGACGAAGTCCGTCGGCTTGTTGAACTCGACCTTTGCGGCGAGTTGAGCTGACAAAACACAGAACCTGTGGGAGCGGGCTTGCTCGCGAAGGTGGCGTGTCAGATGACATCAATGTTGACTGACACGCCGCC
>NZ_JBWKZB010000111.1:0-2427 GCF_059424105.1 Pseudomonas sp. GW456-E7
ACAACGGCACGGTGCCGACCGTCAGCTACACCGTCACCGACGGCTCGGGCAGCAATGTCACCTCGACCCTGAACATCGACGTGACGCCGGTCGACGACAGCTTCTCCGACCTCAGCGAAACGGTCTCCACCCAGGAAGACACCGCCGTCAGCGGCAGTGTGTTGACGGGCACCTCGAGCGTTGATGGCCCGGTCAGCGTGGTTAATTTCAGCATCGACGGTGTTACTGGCACCTTCAACGCCGGTCAGACGGCGACCATCGCCAACGTCGGCACCCTGGTGATCGGGGCCAGCGGCGCCTACACCTTCACCCCGGCCACCAATTACAACGGCACGGTGCCGACGGTGAGCTACACCGTCACCGACGGCTCCGGCAGCAACGTCACCTCGACCCTGAACATCGACGTGACCCCGGTCGATGACAGCTTCACCGACCTCAGCGAAACGGTCTCCACTCAAGAAGACACCGCCGTCACCGGCAGCGTCCTCACCGGCACTTCGAGCGTCGACGGTCCAGTCAGCGTGCTCAACTTCACCATCGGTGAAACCACCTACGCCGCCGGCAGCACCGCGACCATCGCCAATGTCGGCACCCTGGTGATCGGGGCCAATGGCGCTTACACCTTTACGCCGGACGCCAACTACAACGGCACAGTACCGACCGTGAGTTACACCGTGACTGACGGTTCCGGCAGTAACGTCACTTCGACCTTGACCATCAACGTCACCCCGGTCGATGACAGTTTTATCGATGCCAGCGAAAGCGTGACCACTGCTGAAGACACGGCCATAACCGGCAGCGTGTTGACGGGCACCTCGAGCGTCGACGGTCCAGTCAGCGTGCTCAACTTCACCATCGGTGAAACCACCTACGCCGCCGGCAGCACCGCGACCATCGCCAATGTCGGTACTCTGGTGATCGGCGCAAATGGCGCTTATACCTTCACGCCAGCCGAAAATTACAACGGCAGCGTGCCGACCGTGAGTTACACCGTCACTGACGGTTCGGGCAGCAATGTCACCTCGACCCTGACCATCGACGTCACTCCGGTTGATGACAGCTTCACCGACCTAAGTGAAAACGTAACCACCGCTGAAGACACCGCCGTCAGCGGCAGTGTGTTGACGGGCACCTCGAGCGTCGATGGTCCGGTCAGCGTGGTCAACTTCACCATCGGTGAAACCACCTACGCCGCCGGCAGCACCGCGACCATCGCCAACGTCGGCACCCTGGTGATCGGGGCCAGCGGCGCCTACACCTTCACCCCGGCCGAGAATTACAACGGCACGGTGCCGACCGTCAGCTACACCGTCACCGATGGCTCGGGCAGCAATGTCACCTCGACCCTGAACATCGACGTGACGCCGGTCGACGACAGCTTCACCGACCTCAGCGAAACGGTCTCCACCCAGGAAGACACCGCCGTCAGCGGCAGTGTGTTGACGGGCACCTCGAGCGTTGATGGCCCGGTCAGCGTGGTTAATTTCAGCATCGACGGTGTGACTGGCACCTTCAACGCCGGTCAGACGGCGACCATCGCCAACGTCGGCACCCTGGTGATCGGGGCCAACGGCGCTTACACCTTCACCCCGGACGCCAATTACAACGGCAGCGTGCCAACCGTCAGCTACACCGTCACCGACGGCTCCGGCAGCAACGTCACCTCGACCCTGAACATCGACGTCACCCCGGTCGATGACAGCTTCACCGACCTCAGCGAAAGTGTGACCACCGCTGAAGACACCGCCGTGACCGGCAGCGTCCTTACTGGCACCTCGAGCGTCGATGGCCCGGTCAGCGTGCTCAACTTCACCATCGGTGAAACCACCTACGCCGCCGGCAGCACCGCGACCATCGCCAATGTCGGCACCCTGGTCATCGGCGCCAACGGCGCTTACACCTTCACCCCGGCCGATAACTACAACGGCAGCGTGCCGACGGTGAGCTACACCGTCACCGACGGTTCGGGCAGCAATGTCACCTCGACCCTGACCATCAACGTCACCCCGGTCGACGACAGCTTCACCGACCTCAGCGAAAGTGTGACCACCGCTGAAGACACCGCCGTGACCGGCAGCGTCCTCACCGGCACTTCGAGCGTCGACGGTCCGGTCAGCGTGCTCAACTTCACCATCGGTGAAACCACCTACGCCGCCGGCAGCACCGCGACCATCGCCAACGTCGGCACCCTGGTGATCGGGGCCAATGGCGCTTACACCTTTACTCCGGCCGCCAACTACAACGGCACAGTACCGACCGTGAGTTACACCGTGACTGACGGTTCCGGCAGCAACGTCACTTCGACCTTGACCATCAACGTCACCCCGGTCGATGACAGTTTTATCGATGCCAGCGAAAGCGTGACCACCGCTGAAGACACGGCCATAACCGGCAGCGTGTTGACGGGCACCTCGAGCGTCGACGGTC
>NZ_JBWKZB010000112.1:0-2209 GCF_059424105.1 Pseudomonas sp. GW456-E7
CAGCCTTCGGCAGCTCCTACAGGTGTTGTGTTAAACGAAAAAAATAAATATTCAGGTGATGCAATGATGAAGGTGAAGATCGAAAGGATCGTCGACGAAGCGCTGGATATCCGCTCCTTTCGCCTCGTGCGCAGTGACGGCCAGCCGCTCGACACCTATGAACCGGGTGCCCACGTCGACCTGACCGGGCCGACCGGGGTGACCCGCCAGTATTCGCTGTGCAGCCCGCCGCAGGATCGCCGTGCCTACCTGGTGGCGGTGAAGAAAGAAGCGCAGTCGCGCGGCGGTTCGCTGGCGTTGCACGAGCAGGTCGAGGAGGGCATGGAGCTGGAAATGGGTGCGCCGCGCAACCTGTTCCGTCTCGATGAAAGTGCCGGCGAACACCTGCTGTTCGCCGCCGGTATCGGTGTCACGCCGCTGCTGAGCATGGCCTACAAATTGGCGGAAAGCGGCCAGCCGTATCGCCTGCATTATTTCGCCCGTTCGGCGCAGTACGCGGCGTTTACCGAGCTGTTGGCGACCCGTTTTGCCGATCACGTGGAGTTTCACTACGGCGTGGAACCCGCGGACCTGGACGGCGCATTGAGCGCATGCCTGGAGCGTGCCGGCAGCGCCGCCCACGTCTACACCTGCGGCCCGGCACCCTTCATGAACACAGTGGTGGCAGTGGCTTCGCGCAGTCGTCCGGATGAGGCCATTCACCTCGAACACTTCGCGGCGGACCCGGCGGCCAACAGCGCCCCGGCGGGCACGTTCGAAGTGGAGCTGGCCAGTTCCGGCGTGGTGCTGCACGTGCCGGCCGACGCCAGTCTGGTCGACGTGCTGCAGGCCCACGGTTGCGACATCGACACCGAATGCCGCGAGGGTATTTGCGGTACCTGCATCGTCGAGGTGCTGGACGGCGTACCGGAGCACCGCGACAACTGCCTGTCGAACAAGGAAAAGGCGTCCAACAAACAGATCTGCGCCTGTGTGTCACGGGCGCTTTCCGCTCGTCTGGTATTGGACATTTAAGCCTCGGGAAGGCTGGAAAGCGTGCGCCGGAGCCTGTTGAATGGGCGCCCGGCGGCCGTCGAGGGAGGCGATGGCTACAGAAACAACGGTTTTGCCGAACCGCTCGATGAAGCGGTCGAAAAATAACAACAAAAACGTGAGGCTTTGCGGACATGATTACAGCATCGACGGTGCGCAACGAGGCGTTCGAAAGTTGGTTGAGCCAGGTGAACCAGGCCTGCGGGCGTTTCGACGCGCGGGCGCTGGACACTGATTTCTATGGCGAACTGGCGGAATTCCGCAGCGGTGCGATCAACCTCAGTGTGGTCGACATGGCGCACGTGCATTTGTATCGCACCAGCAAGGACGTCAGCACCAGCAGCGACGGCCACTACTACGCCGTGTTCCAGATGCGTGGCAGTTCACAGCTGGAGCAGGGCGACAACCGCGCGCAACTGGGTTGTGGCGACATCGCGCTGATCGACGCCAGCCGTCCGAGCGACATGACCTACCACGACGATTGCCGACAGCTGTCGCTGATTCTTCCGCGCCAGGTCGTGGAACGTGGATCACACTTCAATGCCGTCAACTGCGCCACGCGCATCGCCGCCAGCAGCCCGCTGGCGGCGATGGCCAACAAGCTGGTGCTGGAGACTCGCCAGCAGGAAGGGCTGGACATGCAGGAAAGCGAGGCCGTGCTCGATGCCCTGGCCAGTTTGTTATTGCCGGGCATCAGCGCCCGGGACAGCGCGGCCGATCCCCATGAGCGGCAGTTCCGCAAGATCATCGCGTTCATTGATGCGCACCTCAGCGACGAGGAACTGTGCCCCGAGTTGATCGCCCGTGAAGTCGGGATTTCCGTGCGCGGCCTGTACCGGATGTTCTCCAAGCGCGGGCTGGTGGTGGCGCAGTACATCAAGCATCGCCGCCTGGACTTCTGCGCCGAAAACCTGCGCCGCGCCGATGTCGAGCAGAAGCTGTCGGCGCTGTGTTATGCCTGGGGCTTCTCGGATTCGAGCTACTTCTCGTCGGCCTTCAAATCGCGCTTCGGCGTGTCACCGGGTGCTTATCGCAAGCGCTACAGCCACACCTGACACCCACCATCAATGTTGAATGTACCGGCCTCATCGCGAGCAAGCTCGCTCCCACAGTGGATCTGCGGTGAACACAAAGCCTGTGTACGGCCGGGATCAAAAAATGTGGGAGCGAGCTTGCT
>NZ_JBWKZB010000113.1:0-240 GCF_059424105.1 Pseudomonas sp. GW456-E7
TCACGGCGGTGTCTTCAGCGGTGGTCACGTTCTCGCTGATGTCAGTGAAGCTGTCGTCGACCGGGGTGACGCTGATGTTCAAGGTCGAAGTGACATTGCTGCCGGAGCCGTCGGTGACGGTGTAGCTGACGGTCGGCACCGTGCCGTTGTAATTGGCGTCTGGCGTGAAGGTATAGGCGCCGTTGGCTCCGATCACCAGGGTGCCGACGTTGGCGATGGTCGCGGAGGTGCCAGCGGTGT
>NZ_JBWKZB010000113.1:340-1949 GCF_059424105.1 Pseudomonas sp. GW456-E7
AGGTAGTTTCACCGATGGTGAAATTGACCACACTGACCGGGCCGTCGACGCTCGAGGTGCCGGTGAGAACGCTGCCGGTCACCGGGGCATCTTCAGTGGTGGTCACGTTTTCACTGAGGTCGGTGAAGCTGTCGTCGACCGGCGTGACGCTGATGGTCAGGGTCGAAGTGACATCGCTGCCGGAACCGTCGGTCACGGTGTAGCTGACGGTCGGTACTGTGCCGTTGTAATTGGCGTCCGGGGTGAAGGTATAGGCGCCGTTCGCTCCGATCACCAGGGTGCCGACGTTGGCGATGGTCGCGGAGGTGCCAGCGGTGTAGGTAGTTTCACCGATGGTGAAATTGACCACACTGACCGGGCCGTCGACGCTCGAGGTGCCGGTGAGAACGCTGCCGCTGATGGCGGTGTCTTCGCTGGTGGTCACGCTTTCGCTGAGGTCAGTAAAGCTGTCGTCGACCGGGGTGACACTGATGTTCAAGGTCGAGGTGACGTTGCTGCCGGAACCGTCGGTGACGGTGTAGCTCACCGTCGGCACCGCGCCGTTGTAGTTGGCGTCTGGGGTGAAGGTATAGGCGCCGTTGGCCCCGATGACCAGGGTGCCGACATTGGCGATAGTCGCGGTTTGGCCGGCGTTGAAAGTGCCAGTAACACCGACGATGGTGAAGTTCACCACGCTGACTGGACCGTCGACGCTCGAGGTGCCGGTGAGGACGCTGCCGCTGACGGCGGTGTCTTCAGCGGTGGTTACGTTTTCACTTAGGTCGGTGAAGCTGTCATCAACCGGAGTGACGTCGATGGTCAGGGTCGAGGTGACATTGCTGCCCGAACCGTCAGTGACGGTGTAACTCACGGTCGGCACGCTGCCGTTGTAGTTGGCGGCTGGCGTGAAGGTGTAGGCGCCGTTGGCTGCGATCACCAGGGTGCCGACATTGGCGATGGTCGCGGTGCTGCCGGCGGCGTAGGTGGTTTCACCGATGGTGAAGTTCACCACGCTGACTGGGCCGTCGACGCTGCTCGTGCCGGTGAGGACGCTGCCGCTGACGGCAGTGTCTTCCTGGGTGGAGACCGTCTCGCCGATGTCGGTGAAGCTGTCGTCGACCGGGGTGACGCTGATGGTCAGGGTCGAAGTGACGTCCGTGCCCGAACCATCGGTGACGGTGTAACTCACGGTCGGCACGCTGCCGTTGTAATTGGCGTCCGGGGTAAAGGTGTAGGCGCCGTTGGCGCCGATCACCAGGGTGCCAACGTTGGCGATGGTCGCGGTGCTGCCGGCGGCGTAGGTGGTATCACCGATGGTGAAGTTCACCACGCTGACCGGGCCGTCGACGCTCGAGGTGCCGGTGAGGACGCTGCCGCTGACGGCGGTGTCTTCAGCGGTGGTCACGCTTTCGCTGAGGTCAGTGAAGCTGTCGTCGACCGGGGTCACGTCGATGGTCAGGGTCGAAGTGACATTGCTGCCGGAACCGTCAGTGACGGTGTAGCTGACGGTCGGCACGCTGCCGTTGTAGTTGGCGTCCGGAGTAAAGGTATAGGCGCCGTTGGCGCCGATCACCAGGGTGCCGACATTGGCGATGGTCGCGGTGCTGCCGGCGGTGTAGGTAGTTTCACC
>NZ_JBWKZB010000114.1:0-1899 GCF_059424105.1 Pseudomonas sp. GW456-E7
GGAGCGAGCTTGCTCGCGATGGTCGTTAACGATGCCGCGTGTTTACTGACTAAACGCGGCGCTCTTGAGTCCATCGCGAGCAAGCTCGCTCCTACAAAATTTTTAATGAATAGCATTACATCAACGAGGGCGATTCATGAGCCATTCAGATGCTTCGCCGCCCGTTTCGGAACCGGGCCGCATAGCCCGCCGGGATGAACAGACCGGTTGGCGCCGCTGGCTACCAGGATTGGGCGTGCTGCGCGAATACCAATGGGCGTGGTTGCGTGACGACATCGTGGCCGGTCTGGTGCTGACCACGATGCTGGTGCCCGTCGGTATCGCCTACGCGGTGGCCTCGGGCGTGCCCGGCATTTATGGCCTCTACGCGACCATCGTTCCGCTGCTGTTCTATGCCCTGTTCGGCCCCAGCCGGATTCTGGTGATGGGGCCGGATTCCTCCCTGGTGGCCGTCATCCTGGCCGTCATCATTCCACTCTCCGGCGGCGACCCGCAGCGTGCCGTCGCCCTGGCGGGGATGATGGCGATCGTCTCGGGAGCGGTGTGCATCCTGGCCGGTATGGCGCGCCTGGGTTTCATCACCGAGCTGCTGTCCAAACCGATCCGCTACGGCTACATGAACGGCATCGCACTGACCGTATTGATCAGCCAGTTGCCCAAGCTGTTCGGTTTTTCCATTGAGTCCGACGGCCCATTGAGAAACATTTGGGCCATCGCCTCGGCGCTGATGGAAGGAAAGGTCAACTGGGCCACCTTCACCGTAGGCGGGCTCACCCTGGCGGTGATCCTGCTACTCAAAAGATGGCCGCGACTGCCGGGCATCCTGATCGCCGTGGTCGGCGCGACGGTCGCCGTGGGTGCCCTCGACCTGGCGACACGCGCCGGTGTGTCGGTCCTCGGTTCGCTCCCCCAAGGCTTGCCCGGGTTCGCCATCCCCTGGATCACCACCGCCGACATCGTCCCGGTGGTGATCGGCGGGTGCGCCGTCGCACTGGTCTCATTCGCCGACACCAGCGTGCTCTCCCGTGTCTATGCGGCGCGGACCCGAACCTACGTCAACCCGAACCAGGAAATGATGGGCCTCGGCATAGCCAACCTGGCGGCCGGATTTTTCCAGGGCTTCCCGATCAGCAGCAGTTCGTCACGCACGCCCGTGGCCGAAGCTGCCGGCGCCAAAACCCAAATCACCGGCGTCGTCGGCGCACTCGCGGTTGCCTTGCTGCTGGTGGTGGCACCGGACCTGCTGCAACATCTACCGTCCAGCGCCCTGGCGGCCGTCGTGATCGCCTCGGCCATCGGCCTGATCGAAATCACCGACCTGCGCCGGATCTATCGCATCCAGCGCTGGGAATGCTGGCTATCGATTGTCTGCACCGTCGGGGTGGCCGTGTTCGGCGCGATCGAAGGCATCGGCCTGGCCATCGTGATCGCGATCATCGAATTCCTCTGGGACGCCTGGCGCCCGTACTCCGCCGTATTGGGCCGCGCCGACGGGGTCAAGGGCTACCACGACATCAAACGCTACCCCGACGCACACCTGATCCCCGGCCTGGTCCTGTTCCGCTGGGATGCCCCCTTGTTCTTCGCCAACGCCGAACTGTTCAACGACCGCGTGCTGGACGCCGTCGCGGCATCGCCCACACCCGTGCGCTGGCTGGTGGTCGCCGCAGAACCGGTGACCAGCGTCGACGTGACCTCCGCGGACATGCTGGCTGAGCTGGACGACACCTTGCACGCGGTGGGTATCGAGTTGTGCTTTGCGGAGATGAAGGACCCGGTGAAGGACAAGCTGAAGCGGTTTGGGTTGTTTGCAAGATTGGGGGAGACGGCGTTTTTTCCTACGATTGGGACGGCGGTGGATAGTTATGTGGCGAATTATCTGGAGGGGGATGAAGGAGG
>NZ_JBWKZB010000115.1:0-1628 GCF_059424105.1 Pseudomonas sp. GW456-E7
AGCAACGACATCGTGACGGTCAGCCAGACCGCCAACAACGACATCGCCTGGAGTGGCGGCACCCTCGGTGCGGCGCAGGCTGCGGCGCTGGTCGCCGGCTTCTCGGTCGATCAGGCCGGCTGGAACTACAGCAGCAGCGAGAACCTGGACTTCCTGAGCGCCGGTGAAACCATCAGCTTCTCCTACACCGTGGTGGCCAGCGACAACAGCGGGACGGGCAACGCGACCTCGGTGGCGCAGACGGTGATGATCACCCTGACCGGCACCAACGACCAGCCGACGCTGAGCATCGACGACACGACCGGGGCGATGACCGAAGGCAATGGCGCAGCCACGCTGAGCGACAGCGGAGCGCTGAGCTTTGCCGATCTGGACAGCAACGACATCGTGACGGTCAGCCAGACCGCCAACAACGACATCGCCTGGAGTGGCGGCACCCTCGGTGCGGCGCAAGCCGCGGCGCTGGTCGCCGGCTTCTCGGTGGATCAAACCGGCTGGAACTACAGCAGCAGCGAGAACCTGGACTTCCTGAGCGCCGGTGAAACCATCAGCTTCTCCTACACCGTGGTGGCCAGCGACGACAGCGGGACGGGCAACGCGACCTCGGTGGCGCAGACGGTGATGATCACCCTGACCGGCACCAACGACGCGCCCGTGCTCAGTTTCGCGACGGGCAATGATGCGGGCGCGGTGCAGGAAGACACCACGCTCAGCGTGACTGGCCAGCTCAGCTCGGCCGACATCGATCACGATGCCACGGCGACCTGGAGCATCAATGGCTCGCCAACCGGCACCTACGGCTCGATCGCCGTCGATAACAGCGGCCAGTGGACCTACACCCTGGCCAACGGCACCAATGGGGTCGCCAGTGCGGTGCAGTCACTGAAGGCGGGAGAAAGTCACAACGAAGTGTTCAGCGTGCAGGTCAGCGACGGCCTGGGCGGCGTCGACACCCAGCAGGTGACCGTCACCATCACCGGCAGCAACGACGCACCCGTGCTCAGTTTCGCGACGGGCAATGATGCGGGCGCGGTGCAGGAAGACACCAAACTCAGCGTGACAGGCCAGTTCAGTTCGGCCGACATCGATCACGATGCCACCGCCACTTGGAGTATTGCCGGGTCAAATACCGGCACCTTTGGCTCGATCGCCGTGGACAACAGCGGCCAGTGGACCTACACGCTGGCCAACGGTACCGATGGCGTTGCCAGTGCAGTGCAGGCGCTGAAGGCGGGAGAAAGTCACAACGAAGTGTTCAGCGTGCAGGTCAGCGATGGCCTGGGCGGCGTCGACACCCAGCAGGTGACCGTCACCATCACCGGCAGCAACGACGCACCCGTGCTCAGTTTCGCGACGGGCAATGATGCGGGCGCGGTGCAGGAAGACACCAAACTCAGCGTGACAGGCCAGTTCAGTTCGGCCGACATCGATCACGATGCCATCGCCACTTGGAGTATTGCCGGGTCAAATACCGGCACCTTTGGCTCGATCGCCGTGGACAACAGCGGCCAGTGGACCTACACGCTGGCCAACGGTACCGATGGCGTTGCCAGTGCAGTGCAGGCGCTGAAGGCGGGAGAAAGTCACAACGAAGTGTTCAGCGTGCAGGTCAGCGATGGCCTGGGCGG
>NZ_JBWKZB010000116.1:0-1361 GCF_059424105.1 Pseudomonas sp. GW456-E7
ACTGGAGCTTCACCCCGCAAGCCGCCCTGGCGGATGGCCTGCACAACCTCACTGCCATTGCCACCAATGCCGCGGGCAGCGCGAGCGAGCCAACTGCAATCTATCCAATCACGATCGATTCGGTGGTTACCAAGCCTCACATTGCAGGTGCGCGTGATACCGAGGACAATATCTTTAATAGTGGGGCGTTCATCGATGAACTCTCGCCTAGGCTCAGTATCACAGGCGAGTACCAAGATACCATAGTGATTTATGACAAAGGCATTGAGATCGCTCGTGGAACGATTGACCTGAAAATGTGGTGGGACAACGCGGGCGTCGCCTATATAACTCTCCCTCCTCTGACTGAAGGCTTTCATGATCTGACGGTCATAGCCATTGACGCCGTAGGTAACGTTAGTCAGCCGTCCTTTCCCTTTACATTCACTATTGTGACCGGGGTGCCTGCCGCGCCGGTCATCACCGAAGTCAAGGATGACGTCGGTTCAATCCAGGGCGGTCTGGGAAAAAATGCTGTTACCGATGACACTCGTCCGACCATCGAAGGTACTGCCGCAGCTCGCTCGACCATTTCGATCTACAGCAACGGCACCCTACTGGGCACCGTTGAGGCTGATGAGGCAGGTCACTGGAGCTTCACCTCGTCAACCGCCTTGGCAAATGGCCTGCATCAGCTGACTGCTATTTCAACAAACAAGGCGGGTACTAGCAGCGCATCGTCCGAGGCCTACTCGATCACAGTCGATACCGTGGTAAACAAGCCGACCATCGACTCGGTATTTGACGACCAGGGGGCGCAGCAACGTCAACTGATTGCCGGTGCCGTCACTGATGACGCCAATCCGGTCATCAGCGGCAAGGCCGAATCGGCCAGCACCGTGGTGATTTTCGACAAGGGTGTGGAGATCGGCCGGGTAACCGCCGATACATCTGGCAATTGGACGTTCATCCCTGGCGTTGTGCTGGCCGATGGTGTTCATGACCTGACAGTCAAGGCAATTGATCTGGCCGGCAACACCAGCACAGTTTCCAGCACGTTCAGTTTCAGCGTTGATACATCCACCGCTATGGTGTCCATCACTTCCGTGATGGATGACGTCGGTTCAATCACCGGTGCGATCAGCAAAGGTGGCTTCACCGACGACAACAAACCAACCCTCTCTGGCAAGGCCACCGCTGGCGGAATCGTCAAGGTCTACGACGGTGTCACGCTGCTGGGCCAGACCACTGCCGATACCTCGGGCAACTGGAGCTTCTCTCCGGCAACCGCACTGAGCAATGGCCTGCACAACCTCAAAGCCACGGTCACTACCGCGGCGGCAGGTGAGAGCGCGCCAACGGCAGTGTTCGATCTGACGGTG
>NZ_JBWKZB010000118.1:0-1011 GCF_059424105.1 Pseudomonas sp. GW456-E7
GTGGGGGCCAAGGCAATCACCGCCGATCAGCGGGAGATTCAGCAGCTCAAAGCGTTGCTCAGGCAAAAAGACCTGGACATTGAAATCCTAAAAAAGGCCAGTGCTCTCCTGCTTTTGGACTCCAAAGATCATTCTCGCTGATCAATGAGCTGGACGAGCAGTACGGCGTTAACAATTGCTGTCGGGCGTTTGGAGTCACCCGCAGCAGCTTTTACGCCTGGCGTCAGCGCCAGGGCAAGGTGAATCCTGAACGGGAGAAACTTAAGGCCGTGCTGGTCAAGCATCATAAGGAATCCAGAGCGTCCGCAGGGTCTCGCACCCTGTCCAAGGAACTGCAAGCCAAGGGGCATCGTGTCGGGCGCCATATGGCTCGCAGCTTGATGCGCGAAGCCGGTGTTGCCAGTCATCAACGGCGGCGGCACAAGTACAAATCTTCCGGCGTTGAGGCGCTGGTGGCGCCGCATGTGCTCAAGCGCAAGTTTGATGTCACGGCGGTTAACCAAGTGTGGTGCGGCGATGTGACCTACATCAAAGTCGGCACGCGCTGGATGTATTTCGCGGCGGTTCTGGATCTGTTTGCCCGCAGGATCGTGGGCTGGTCGTTTTCGATGATTTCCGATGCCACGCTGACCTGCGAAGCGTTGCGGATGGCGGTCGACCTGCGAGGTCGGCCAAAAGAGGTGCTGTTTCACTCTGACCAGGGCTGCCAATACACCAGTCATAAATTCAGGAAAGAAATGCGCAAACATGGCCTCCTGCAAAGCATGAGTCGCAAAGGTGAGTGCTGGGACAATGCTCCGATGGAGCGTTTCTTTGGCAGCCTCAAGTCCGAGTGGGTACCAGAAGACGGCTACCGCTCGGAACATGAGGCGCGGGTGGATGTGCAGCGTTATGTGATGCGTTACAACAACGTCAGGCTCCATAGCTACAACGACTACCGGTCGCCGGTAGCTATGGAGAAACTGGCGGCATGAAACCGTAACTGGTGTCCAAAATTAGTTGACCAGTTCA
>NZ_JBWKZB010000119.1:0-925 GCF_059424105.1 Pseudomonas sp. GW456-E7
ATGTTCAGGGTCGAGGTGACATTGCTGCCCGAGCCGTCGGTGACGGTGTAGCTGACGGTCGGCACCGTGCCGTTGTAATTGACGTCCGGCGTAAAGGTGTAGGCGCCATTCGCTCCGATCACCAGGGTGCCGACGTTGGTAATGGTCGCGGTCTGGCCGGCGTTGAAAGTCCCAGGAACGCCGTCGATGGTGAAATTCACCACGCTGACTGGACCGTCGACGCTCGAGGTGCCCGTCAACACGCTGCCGGTTATGGCCGTGTCTTCAGCGGTGGTCACGCTTTCGCTGAGGTCGGTGAAGCTGTCGTCGACCGGGGTCACGCTGATGTTCAGGGTCGAGGTGACATTGTTGCCCGAGCCGTCGGTGACGGTGTAGCTGACGGTTGGCACGCTGCCGTTGTAGTTGGCGTCCGGGGTGAAGGTGTAGGCGCCATTGGCGCCGATGACCAGGGTGCCGACATTGGCGATGGTCGCGGTCTGGCCCGCTGTGAAGGTGCCAGGTACGCCGTCGATGGTGAAATTCACCACGCTGACCGGGCCGTCGACGCTGCTCGTGCCGGTGAGGACGCTGCCAGTCACCGGGGCGTCTTCGGTCGTGGTCACGTTTTCATTGAGGTCGGTGAAACTGTCGTCAACCGGGGTGACACTGATGTTCAAGGTCGAGGTGACGTTGCTGCCGGAGCCGTCGGTGACGGTGTAGCTCACGGTTGGCACGCTGCCGTTGTAGTTATCGGCCGGGGTGAAGGTGTAAGCGCCGTTGGCGCCGACCACCAGGGTGCCGACGTTGGTAATGGTCGCGGTCTGGCCGGCGTTGAAAGTCCCAGGAACGCCGTCGATGGTGAAATTCACCACGCTGACTGGACCGTCGACGCTCGAGGTGCCCGTCAACACGCTGCCGGTTATGGCCGTGTCTTCAGCGGTGGTCA
>NZ_JBWKZB010000120.1:0-816 GCF_059424105.1 Pseudomonas sp. GW456-E7
TGACGCCGGTATGTTGCTGGGTTCGGTCGTGGCTGATGTATCGGGCAACTGGAGCTTCATCGTGCCTGAACTGGGCAGCGGTGTGCACAAGTTGACCGCTACCGTGACCACCGACGCCAACGGCGAAAGTGCGCATACCGCGATCTTCGAACTGACTGTCGACACCGTGGCCCCGGCCAAACCCGGTATCGATGCGGCCACCGACGATGTCGGCGCCCAGCAAGGTCCGGTGAGCAATGGTGGTTCGACCGATGACACCACCCCGACCTTGTCGGGCAAGGGGGAGTCGGGCAGCACCGTGCATATCTCCGACAATGGTCGCCTGTTGGGCAGCGTGTTGGTGGATGGCAATGGCAATTGGAGCTTCACACCGGGCACGCCGCTGATCGATGGTGAGCACAGTTTCACCGTGGTCAGCGAAGACCTGGCCGGCAATACGTCCGAGCCGTTGGTTCCTTACGTGGTGATCGTCAGCACCGTTGAGCCAGCTGCGCCAAGCATCGAGTCGGTATTCGACGACCAGGGTAACAAGCAAAGCAATCTGCTCGCCGGTGATACCACCGATGACGCCAAGCCGTCCCTCGGCGGCAAGGCTGAAGCTAACAGCGAAGTGGTGATTATCGATAACGGTGTCGAGATCGGTCGTGCGCCGGTGGACGCTGCCGGCAACTGGAGCTTCACCCCGGACGTAGCGCTGGCCGAAGGCGAGCACAGCTTTACCGTGGTCAATGAAGACAAAGCCGGCAACGCCTCCGAGCCATCCGCTGCGTATGTGGTCATCGTCGACACCCAGGCTCCGTCCGAAGCGATGGGCGT
>NZ_JBWKZB010000121.1:0-802 GCF_059424105.1 Pseudomonas sp. GW456-E7
TTCTCCGGAGGTGGTGTGGAGTCCCTTTTTTTCAGCCATTCGAAGGTGCCGTCCCAGTCCGGGAGTTTGGCGGGGGGGAGCGGGACGATGCTGTCGATGTCGGGGACCTTGGCACCAAGGTCTTCAAAGCGGTCGAGGAACTCCTCGATTATTGCGTAGCGTCGGGAGCGCTCTGGATCCTCAGCCAGCGCAAAATAATACAACCGGTCTTTTGGATCTGGTGTTGCAAACCCTCCGCTCAAGAACCCGGCACTATTACTACTGCCATTTCGGGTGCCGGACTGAAAACCCTCAATAGCTTCAGGATAAGAGTGCCGCACCTTTGAAAACATTCCGTAATGGTAAGCGCTCTGCGCATGCCCCTGATTCATCGCGCAACGACGCATATCAAGAACTACTTGTTTCGCAGGCGTAATCCCTTCAAGCAACTTCGACACGTAAAACTGCGCATCGGGGTTGCCCAAGTCCGCAGCTCTTCGAAAATATGCATGTGCTCGACTGGTATCCTGTTTGACCCCATATCCAAGCTCCAGGTAATGCCCCATATCGTAGTAGCCGCCTGGAACACCTGCCGAAATGAGCGACTCGACAATATCGATGACTTTCTTGCCAGGCTCATCACTTTTAATCATGCCTTGTGATATCAACGTATGCAGATTGGTGCCAGCCTTGTAGCTGCCCGCTGCGTAACCTAATCGATAAAATCTGGCAATCTGTTGATAGTCCTTTTGAGCAACCCCTGAATCAAGGAATCGTGCATAGTTATAAAGGCTCTGAGCACTTTCACTAACAGGCGGCAGGC
>NZ_JBWKZB010000122.1:0-767 GCF_059424105.1 Pseudomonas sp. GW456-E7
GCGAGCAAGCTCGCTCCCACAGGTCTATCGGTGATCCGGAGATTGTGGTCAGGGCGGATCAAGCCGATCCAGCGCCCGATTCACCGCCAGCTCCCCCAGCATGATCACCTGCGCAATCCCCAACAGCGCATGGCGACTTGTCCCCTGCAAATGATCCACCAGATCGTTGGCCATGACATTGGCCGATGCCAGCGACTCACGCGCATGAGCGAAATGGTCCAGGAAGTGCCGGGGATGCTGGTGCAACTGGCGGCGCAGATTAGCGAAAGCCTGGTCTGATTTGTGGGAATTGCCCTGAGGTCGATCAGTTAAGCACAACCCCTGTGGGAGCGAGCTTGCTCGCGATAGCGGTCGTACATTCAACATCTATGTGTCTGACCCACCGCCATCGCCAGCAAGCTCGCTCCCACAGGTCTATCGGTGATCCGGAGATTGTGGTCAGGGCGGATCAAGCCGATCCAGCGCCCGATTCGCCGCCAGTTCCCCCAGCATGATCACCTGCGCAATCCCCAACAGCGCATGGCGACTTGTCCCCTGCAAATGATCCACCAGATCGTTGGCCATGACATTGGCTGACGCCAGCGACTCATGCACATGGGCGAGATGGTCCAGGAAGTGCCGGGGATGCTGGTGCAACTGGCGGCGCAGATTGGCGAAAATCTGGTCTGATTTGTGGGAATTGCCCTGAGATCGATCAGTCAAGCACAACCCCTGTGGGAGCGAGCTTGCTCGCGATAGCGGTCGTACATTCAACATCTATGTGTCTG
>NZ_JBWKZB010000123.1:0-714 GCF_059424105.1 Pseudomonas sp. GW456-E7
TGATCGAGCACGTCCACCGTCTCCACCCAGACTTCCATGAAACGTGGCGCGGCAAGGCCGATGTACCAGCTGCTGTAGGGCAGCTTGGGCGGCGGATAGGGCTTGGGGCCGCTGGCACAGGCGCACAGGCTGAACAAGAAGCCGACGACCAAGATCAGGCGCTTCATTCTGGTAAGTCCGTTACCAAGAACCATAAGGAATACCGTGCTCTTTAATGTAAGCCTGGGCTTCCGGCGTCGGTGCCCGGTAATAAATGCCATTGCCATTGCGATGCGGCCCCAGGGGTTCGATCTCGGCCTGAAAACGTCCGACTTCCTTAAAGCCGAGGCATCCCGCGCCAACCCAGACCTTGACGATGCCACCGGGAGCCATACCCAAAGTGATCCTGTTGCGATAAAGCGTCACATTGGCTTGATCAGCAGCGCAAAAAACCCGCTCCGGTTTGACCATCTCATCCCGTACCCACTGCGGGATCGGAATCCGAATCTTGTAGGCTTGCGGCTCCACCAGCGATTGCCAGCGCAGGAAGATTCGTTCCGGCAGGTCGACGTTGTTCACCGGCTTCATCTTCCCTCCCCCTTTATGCCAACCTTCCGGCTGACGGGTGTAACCAGCTACACCACCGAAGACGTGAAAGAAGGGCAGCTTTCGCTGATCGAGCACGTCCACCGTCTCCACCCAGACTTCCATGAAACGTGGCGCGGCAAGGCCGAT
>NZ_JBWKZB010000124.1:0-664 GCF_059424105.1 Pseudomonas sp. GW456-E7
TGGGAGCGAGCCTGCTCGCGAAGGCGGCCTGCCGGCCGACCTGAATCTGGCGGATGTACCTCGACCCTGTGGGAGCGGGCTTGCTCGCGAAGGCGGCCTGCCGGCCGACCTGAATCTGGCGGATGTACCTCGACCCTGTGGGAGCGGGCTTGCCCGCGAAGGCGGCCTACCGGCCGACCTGAATCCGGCGGATGTACCTCGACCCTGTGGGAGCGAGCCTGCTCGCGAAGGCGGCCTACCGGCCGACCTGAATCTGGCGGATGTACCTCGACCCTGTGGGAGCGAGCTTGCTCGCGATGACGTCCTTCCAGCCAACACATTCCTGTGTAGTTTTCCTCAAATCCCCAGGAAATCTCCGACACGCTTTCAGGTTGTCCGTCGGAAGCGCGATCTCTAGCCTTTGTCGGTCACTGCAAATTCAGTGATCGGGTTTGGTCGCCCGGGTTTAGAATGGCGCACAGTGCCGCGCGAGCGGCATTTTTGTGCTTGCTTAATGGCGAGCCGTGCGTGGGAGGGCTCAGGCCCTGCCGGGTTTCCATTCCCTGGTCGACCAACCTGCGTACAGTTCGCCACCCTTCTGCTTGGTCGCAGTGATGGCGAACTCCAATCCAAGAATGGAGTTTCACCATGATCAAACCCACCCCAAATCCCCCCAGCCAACCTG
>NZ_JBWKZB010000125.1:0-564 GCF_059424105.1 Pseudomonas sp. GW456-E7
GGCTTCGGCTTCGTCCTTGAAGGTGGTGATGCTCACCACCGGGCCAAAGATTTCTTCCTGGAACACACGCATCTTGTTGGTGCCCTTGAGCAGCGTCGGCTGGATGTAATACCCGCTCGCCAGGTTGCCCTCGAGTTTTTCCACCTTGCCGCCAGTCAACAGTTCGGCCCCTTCGCCCTTGGCAATTTCCAGGTACGAAAGGATCTTGTCGAATTGCTGCTCGGACGCCTGGGCGCCGACCATGGTGTCGGTGTCCAGCGGATCGCCGCGTTTGATTTGCAGGACTTTCTTCATCACCACTTGCATGAATTCGTCGTAGATCGACTCCTGCACCAGCGCGCGGGACGGGCAGGTGCAGACTTCGCCCTGGTTGAAGAACGCCAGCACCAGGCCTTCGGCGGCTTTCTCGATGAAGGACGGTTCGGCCTTCATGATGTCTTCGAAGAAGATGTTCGGCGACTTGCCACCCAGCTCCACGGTGGATGGAATGATGTTTTCCGCCGCGCATTTCATGATGTGCGAGCCAACCGGGGTCGAGCCGGTGAAGGCGATCTTGGCGATGCG
>NZ_JBWKZB010000126.1:0-546 GCF_059424105.1 Pseudomonas sp. GW456-E7
TGTCGTCAGCTCGTGTCGTGAGATGTTGGGTTAAGTCCCGTAACGAGCGCAACCCTTGTCCTTAGTTACCAGCACGTAATGGTGGGCACTCTAAGGAGACTGCCGGTGACAAACCGGAGGAAGGTGGGGATGACGTCAAGTCATCATGGCCCTTACGGCCTGGGCTACACACGTGCTACAATGGTCGGTACAGAGGGTTGCCAAGCCGCGAGGTGGAGCTAATCCCACAAAACCGATCGTAGTCCGGATCGCAGTCTGCAACTCGACTGCGTGAAGTCGGAATCGCTAGTAATCGCGAATCAGAATGTCGCGGTGAATACGTTCCCGGGCCTTGTACACACCGCCCGTCACACCATGGGAGTGGGTTGCACCAGAAGTAGCTAGTCTAACCTTCGGGAGGACGGTTACCACGGTGTGATTCATGACTGGGGTGAAGTCGTAACAAGGTAGCCGTAGGGGAACCTGCGGCTGGATCACCTCCTTAATCGACGACTCAGCTGCTCCATAAGTTCCCACACGAATTGCTTGATTCATTGAAGAAGACGA
>NZ_JBWKZB010000127.1:0-533 GCF_059424105.1 Pseudomonas sp. GW456-E7
TTACCTGATTACCATCACCACTGCGCGACCCCGAGGTATCGCACTGTTTTTTGTGGGAGCGGGCTTGCTCGCGAAGGCGGCGGCACATCCAGCATCGATGTGACTGACATACCGCTTTCGCGAGCAGGCTCGCTCCCACAGGGTCCTGCGTTTTAACTGATTACCATCACCACTGCGCAAACCCGAGGTATCGCACTGTTTTTTGTGGGAGCGGGCTTGCTCGCGAAGGAGGCGGCACATCCAGCATCGATGTGACTGACATGCCGCTTTCGCGAGCAGGCTCGCTCCCACAGGGGTCTGTGCTTTACCTGATTACCATCACCACTGCGCAAACCCGAGGTATTGCACTGTTTTTTGTGGGAGCGGGCTTGCTCGCGAAGGCGGTGGCACATCCAGCATCGATGTGACTGACATACCGCTTTCGCGAGCAGGCTCGCTCCCACAGGGTTCTGCGCTTTACCCGACTACCATCACCACTGCACGAACCCGAGGTATCGCACTGTTTTTTGTGGGAGCGGGCTAGCTCGCGAAGG